>DATDMD010000038.1:0-39614 GCA_036518975.1 Baekduia sp. | reverse complement strand
TTGGCGCTCGCGCCCGTGGCGGCGTCGCCGACCACGCTCCCGAACGCCAGCACGCCGAGCACCAGCGCGGCCGCCACGCGCGGCGACGGGAGCCCGCCGTCGGCCGCGGCGGCGGAGGCGCCGGCCACCGGCGGCGGGGCCGTCGCCAGCAGGGCCATCCAGTCGACGCGGAAGTCGGCGACCCGCGTCCCGCACGACAGGCAGTACCGCTGGTCGGGCGCGAGCGCGGCGCCACAGGAGGGGCAGTGAACGGCCACGAACGCGCGAGTCTCGTACGCGGCCTCGCGCGACGGCGTTACCAGTTCGTGACCGGTCGGATGGTGTTGCTGACTGGTTACCCTCTGGTGAAGAGGATCGGCGATCGTTGAGGACTTCTTCACCGGTCGTTCTCCGGAAACGCACCAGTACTTCACAAGTCGACCGTGGCGCGGGTGGTTAGGTCGGGGGTCGCACCACGTGGGGCGCGTCCTTGCGCGCCCGAGTGTCCTGCCACCCGCGAAAAAGGAGCTCCCCGACCATGACGACCCGCGTTCGCCGCCTAGGCGCCTGCGCGGCAGCGGCCGGTGTGTTGGCCGCCGTCGTCCCCAGCGCCGTGTCCGCCGGCCCGCCGGTGATCACGATGAGCGGCTCGACCTCGGTCTACCCGCTGGCCACGCTGCTGGCCAAGGAGTACCTCAAGAGCCACAAGGGCAAGGTCAAGTTCAAGCTCGCCCAGGGCGGGTCGGACGTGGGCATCGCCGACGTGGCCGCCGGCCGCGTGGTGATCGGCACCTCGTCGCGCGACCCGAAGTCCAGCGATCCGGGCGGCATCTTCTTCAACAAGATCGCGCGCGACGCGATCTGCATCGTCACCAACCCGGGCAACAGGGTGCCGAACCTGTCGCAGCAGACGATCCAGGCGATCTTCTCCGGCGACGTCCGCGACTGGAGCCAGGTCCCCGGCTCGACCAAGTCCGGCACGATCGACCTCGTCGGCCGCACCGCCGCCTCCGGTACGCAGGACGCGTTCCAGAAGATCTTCATGGGCACCACGACGGTGACCTCGTCCATCGCGGCCAAGGCGTCCAACGGCCTCGTCCAGCAGGCGGTCCAGACCGACCCGAACGCGGTCGGGTACGTGTCGTTGGACTTCATCAACGGCACGAACGTCGCCGGCTACAACGGCGTGGCCTGCAACCTGCGCAATGCCAAGTCCGGCGAGTACGGCGGCGTCCGCAACTTCTGGATGGTCACGCGCGGGCGCGCCACCGGCGCGGCCAAGACGTTCATCTCGTGGATCCAGAACAACCCGAAGGCCCAGGCCATCGTGGCCAAGGACTGGGTGCCCCTCAAGTAGATGCTCGCTCGGCTCCGACAGCCGTGGTCCGACCAGCGCGCCGAGCTCACGCTCGGCGCGCTGGCGTGCGCCGTCCTGCTGGTCATCGTCCTCATGGTCGTGTTCGTCGCCCACGAGGCGTGGCCGACGTTCCAGCACAACGGCGTGCGCTGGCTGTTCCCCGGCGGCAACGTCGACGAGCAGATCGGCACGATGGTCAACGCGGGCGCCAAGCCCCCGGCGGCCGACTACCACCTGCGCGCGTGGCCGCTGGTCTGGGGCACCGTCCTCACGACCGGGGTGGCCGTCGTGTTCGGCACCATCTTCTCGGTCCTGGCGGCGATCTTCATCGTCGAGTTCGCGCCGGACCGCCTGCGCGCCGTGATCGTCCCCGTCGTCCGCCTGCTGGCGGCCGTGCCGTCGGTGATCTACGGCCTGATCGGGATCCTCGTCCTGGTGCCCTTCGTGGGCAACCACATCATCTCGCAGCACGACAAGAAGTCGGTGGAGTTCATCGTGCAGCTGACCGGCGCGAGCCTGCTGGTCGCCGTGGTGATCCTCACCGTGATGATCGTGCCGATCATGATCGCGGTCATCGTCGACGCGCTCTACGCCGTCCCGCGCGGCTGGAAGGAGGGCGCCGTGGCCCTCGGCGTCAACCGCTGGCGCGCGATGTGGACGGTCAGCGTCCGCGCGGCGCGCCCCGCGATCATCGCCGCCGCCGTCCTCGCTTGCGCCCGCGCCCTGGGCGAGGCCATCATGTTGTCGATGGTGTCGGGCTCGGTGGGCTTCTCGCCCAACCCGTTCGACGGCCCGCGCCTGTTCTTCCTGGAGCCGCTGCGCCCGCTCGCGTCCACGATCGTCGAGGACGCCGAGTCGCTGCAGGCGCCCGCCGTGCGCTCCACGATCTACGCCTTCGCGTTGTTGTTGCTCTTCTCGAGCCTCGTCCTGTCGCTGGCCGGCTACCTGGCCAAGCAGCCCATGAAGAAGTACGGGGTCCGCATCTGATGGCCGTCACGCAGCCGCGCACGGCGCCCAAGCGCCCCAGGCACGAGTCGATCTCGACCTGGCGCTGGGGCGACCGCCTCGCCTACCTCGCCTGCTGGGCGGCCGGCATCTCGCTGTGCCTGATCGCCGCCGCGATCGTCGGCTACATGGCGATCAGAGGCGTTCAGTACCTCAAGCCTTCGCTGCTGTGGTCGCACCCGTCCGGGGAGGTGGACCAGTCGCAGTCCGGCGGCTTCCTGGACCCGATCCTCGGCACGGTCATCCTCACGATCGTCGGCATCTGCATCGCCACGCCGCTGGCCGTCGCCACCGCGTTCTGGGTGGTCGAGTACGGCAAGCCCGCCGGGCTGGCGCGCGCCGTCGAGTCGGGGATCGAGGTCGTCGCCGGCACGCCGGACATCGTCCTGGCGATCTTCGGCCTCGCGCTCTTCCAGCACGGCCTGTTCGGCTGGATGTCGTTCACCGCGGAGGGCGGGGCGGTCTTCGGCCGCTCGTTCCTGACGGCCGGGGCGATGATGTCGCTGATCGCGCTGCCGATGGTCTTCGGCGCGACGCGCGAGGGGCTGCAGTCGGTCCCGGGCCACGTGCGCGAGGCGTCCTACGGCCTGGGCAAGACGAAGATCGCCACGATCCGCCGCGTCCTGCTGCCGGCCGTGCGGCCGAACATCTCGACCGGCGCGGCGCTCGGCATGGGCCGGATCGCCGGCGACACGGCCATCGTCGTGATCCTGCTCGGCGCGACGCTGCGCCTGGAGGGGGAGGGCTCGGTCCCCTGGCTCGACATCCTCAAGGGCACGGGCTCGACGCTGACCAGCTACGTGTACAACAACTCGCCGGCCGGGGAGGGCAACGCGTCGCAGAAGGCCTACGCCGCCGCGTTCGTCCTGCTGCTCCTCGTCGTGGCGCTCAACTTCGCCGTCGACCTGATCGCGCGCCGCGGCGCGAAGACCGGGCTCGAAGGCACCCGCCTGGGGGCCGGCCGATGATCTTCGACGAGGAGACCAAGGACTTGTCCATGTCGACGGACGGCGCGGGCGCCGACGGCGCCGCGCAGGTCGTCCCGCCGATCCGCAAGATCGTCGTCGACCAGCCGCCCACGGTCGCGCCCGCGGTGGCGTCGAGCAACGGCGGCGCCTACGCCGGCGCGGCCGCCGCGTCGCGCCAGGGCCGCTCCGAGGCGGGGCCGGAGCGCATGGCGCTCCAGTCGCTGTCGGTGTTCTACGGCGACAACGAGGCCGTCAAGCAGGTCTCGCTGTCGATCCGCCTCGGCGAGGTCCTGGCGCTGATCGGCCCGTCGGGCTGCGGCAAGACCACGCTGCTGCGCACGCTCAACCGCCTGACCGAGCTCACGCCCGGCGCCGCGCGCGGCGGGACGATCCTGCTCGACGGCGTCGACGTCGACGACCTCGAGGTCACGACGCTGCGCCGCCGCGTGTCGATGGTCTTCCAGCAGCCCAACCCGTTCCCGATGTCGATCTTCGACAACGTGGCCTACGCCCTGCGCGAGCAGGCGCGCAAGCGGCCGGGCCGCTCGGTCGTCGAGCCGCTGGTCGAGGACGCGCTGCGGCGCGCCGGCCTGTGGGACGAGGTCAAGGACAAGCTCGACGCGCCCGCCCTGCGCCTGTCCGGCGGCCAGCAGCAGCGCCTGTGCATCGCGCGCGCCATCGCGACGCGTCCCGAGGTGCTGCTGATGGACGAGCCGTGCTCGGCGCTGGACCCGCGCTCGACGACCGTCATCGAGCAGCTGATCGGCGACCTGCGCAAGGACCTGGCGATCGTGATCGTCACCCACAACATGCAGCAGGCGCGCCGCGTCGGCGACAAGGTCGCCTTCATGTACCTCGGCGACCTCGTCGAGTACGGGCCGGCCGAGCAGATCTTCGACGCGCCGCAGGCGCAGCGCACGCGCGACTACGTGCGCGGGGCATTCGGGTGAGCCACGGGCTCGCACGCGCGCGCGGGTTCGTGGCGGTCGGTGGTCTCCTCAGCGCGTCGGTCGCCCTCACGGGCTGCCTCGGCGTGGAGACGACGCCCGAGAAGAGCGCCAAGAAGGCCAGGCTCGCCGCCCAGTCCGTCGCGACGCAGAAGGGGCTGAAGGTCGGCCGGTCCAACACCACCATCAAGGTAGAGGACGAGACCGTGGTCCAGGACGCCAACGGCGTCGCCGCCGTCGTCCGCGTCAAGAACACCGGGTCGGCGCAGGCGTCGCTGCCCGTCGGCATCACCGTCACCGACGCCGCCGGCAAGAAGCTGTACGCCAACGACCTGCCCGGCCTGGACCCGTCGCTGACCTCGATGCCCGTGGTCGGCGCCGGCCAGGAGATCGACTGGGTCAACAACCAGATCCTGGTCGCCGGCAGGGCCGCGAAGGTGGCCGCGGTGGTCGGCGTGGCGAGGCGCAAGGCGCCCGCGACGCTGCCGAAGATCACGCTGGAGGGCATCCGGTCCGGCAAGGACGAGGACGGCTTCTACGCCACGGGCACGATCAAGAACGAGTCCTCGATCGCGCAGAAGCGCATCGTGATCACGTGCGTCGCGCGCGACGGCGGGAAGGTCGTCGCGGCGGGCCGCGCCGTCAACGACCTGCTCCAGCCGGCCGCGAGCCTCAAGAAGCCCACGAGCTTCACCGTCTTCTTCATCGGCGACCCGCAGCAGGCCAAGCTGGACTGCGCGGCGCCCCCGACCGTCCTGGGATAGGAGGGAACCCGACCGTGAGCGACATCAACCGACCGCTGCTGGGCGAGCCCAGCCAGCCGTGCCGCACCTGCGGCGCGCCGCTGGCGGCCGACCAGCGCTACTGCCTGCAGTGCGGCACGCGCCGCGCCGACGCGCGCCTGCCGTTCCTGGAGATCCTGGCCCAGCAGGTGCCGCGGACCGCGGCGGCCGCGCAGGTCACGACCACGACGACGACGGCGCGCGGCCCGCGCGGCCTCTTCTCGCGCATGAGCACCAACGCCGCCGCGGTGGCGGGCGTCGCCTGTCTCGTGCTCGCGCTCGGCGTCGGCGTCCTGATCGGCAACAGCGGCGGCGACGGCACGTCGGCGGCGTCGCCGCAGATCATCACGGTCGGCGGCGCGGCGCCCGCCGCCGCCCCGGCCGCGGCGGCCGTCGCGCCCGCGGCGACGACGGCCGCGCCGGCCGACACCGCGACGACGCCGGGCTCCTCGGGCAAGCGCGGCGCGACGAGCAGGTCCTCCAAGAAGGACACGAGCTCCTCGTCGGCGTCGAGCAAGGCCGCCAAGACCGCCCTCAAGAACCTCGACAAGACGTCGGGCACCGACTACTCCAAGAAGTCCGCCAAGCTGCCCAAGCAGCTCGGCACGGGCGGCAAGGCGCCGCCGAAGGACACCAGCGGCAAGGCCATCGGCGGCGGCAGCGACGTCGAGACCCTCGGATAGGAACGCCAGCAGATGAGCACCCCGGACATCCATGACGAGCTGCACCGCCGGCTGCGCGAGCTGGCCGAGAAGGTCGCGACCCTGCACTGGGACCTCGGCGGCCTGACCTACGAGATGGCGATCCGCGACCACTTCCGGCTCGACGTCCTCGTCCGCAAGGCGGCCGAGCTGCAGGAGGCCGACGCCGAGCTGGGCGAGGTCGAGCGCCTCGTCGCCGACGCCGACCAGGGCGTCGGTGGCCAGTGCCGGGCGTGCGGCGCGCCGCACTCGCGCGGGGCCGCGTACTGCTGGCGCTGCGGCCAGCCGCTGATGCTCCAGGCGCAGTCGACGCTCGTCGGCGCGGCCGTCGTGCCGCCGCCCGCGTCGGCCGGCTCCGGGCCGCCGCCGGCCACCCGGGCGCTGAGCGACCAGACGACGCTGCCGCGCGACCTGTCGTCCTGACTACGCCCTCGCGCCGTTCGGGAGGCGCGTTCACGCGATCGTCACGACATCGGCCGGCCGCGGACCGCGAGCGTCTGGTTCGCGTACGCCGCGTCTCCGGTGACCTCGCGCCCGACCCAGTCCGGGGGCGTGAACCCGGCGGCCGCGGGCTCGTCGGCGAACTCGACCTCGAGCGTCGCGAGCCCGTCGAGGCCGCCGTCGTAGACGTCGAGCTCCAGGACGACGCCCGGCTCGGTCTCGCGCGAGTACCGGTGCTTGACGAGCCGGCGGCCCTCGGTCAGCGGCCAGAGGCGGTCGAACGCGCCGTCGGGGAGGTCCAGCTCCTCCTCGACGCGCGCGAGGGCGGGGGAGGACTTCACGGTGATCCGCGCCGTCGCGCCGTCGTGCCGGCGCACGCGCACCTCGACCTCGTCGGTGATCGCGAGGTAGCCCTGCTCCAGCCGCGCCACGTTCCAGCGCCCGCCCTCCAGCTCGGACGGCAGCTCCTCGACCAGCCACTTGCGCTCGATCTCGGCCATCGCGGCCGAGTCTCGCACGCGGCGCCGCGGGCGGCTACCGGCGCTTGCGCTTCAGCGAGATGCCTTCGAGCACGTGCGCGACCTTCTCGCACGCGTCGATGCTCTGCTCGAGCGTCTCGAAGATGTCCTTCCAGCGGATCACGACCATGGGGTCGATCCCGTTGGCGAACAGGGAGGCGACGGCGTCGCGGCTGAGGCGGTCGCCCTCGTTCTCGAGGCGGTGGATCTCGACGAGGTGGGGCGCGATCTCGGCGCCCGAGCGCAGGCAGCGCAGCGCCTGGGCGACCTGCTCGCCGGCGCCGACGAGCACGTCGGCGATCAGCGTGGCCTGCTCCATCGGCGCCTCGACGGCGTACAGCGAGAGCTCGTCGGCGGCCTGCTCGGCGAAGTCCACGATGTCGTCCAGCGCGGTCGCCAGCTGGTGCCCGTCGTAGGGGTCCAGCGGCGGCTTGCCCGCCCCGCCGCCGTTGAGGCGGTGGATGATGTCGTGCGTGATCCGATCGCCCTCCTGCTCAGAGAGCAGCAGGTCGCGCGCGAGGTCCGAGCGCTCCGGGTACTCCGCGAGCAGGTCGCGGAGCAGCAGCGTCGCGCGCTGGACGTTGCGGCCGGACTCCTCGATCAGGTCGAGGACTCCCGTGTCTGTGGTTCGGAACAGCGCCATCCCAGAACGACCTTAACCTTGTAGGGCCGCGTCGCCGCGCCCATTCACAACTCGTTCACAAGGGGTTCACTGTACGGTCACGGCCGAAACCCGAGCCACGCGGGAGGCTGCTCGGGATGGAGGCTGCGCAGTCAGACGACGTGCTGTACGCGGGCGAGCTCGAAGTCCGTCCCGGTGACGGGCTGGTGCTTGCCGCCGGCCGGGCGCTCACGCTCTCGGTCCGCGAGTTCGGGTTGCTGGTCGCCTTGGTACGGCGCTCCGGTCGCATCGTGTCCCGCAGCGAGTTGTACACGTTGGTGTGGGGTGCCGAGCTGCGGGACGGCGATCGCTCGATCGACGTCTACGTGCACAAGCTGCGCGTGAAGCTCGAGACCGCGCTTCCCGCCTGGTCGTTCATCCACACGCACGTGGGCTTTGGCTATCGGTTATCGCCGGAGCCTTCACACGTCTTTCACAACTCGACCACACCGCGATAACAGCATGTGGTCGTTGCCGCGCAAGCCTGCCGCGCGACAACAAAACAAGGAGAGCACGTGAAGTCCCGAATCCTCCCCACCGCCTTCGCCGCCGTTGCCCTGGCCACCGGACTCGCCGCCTGTGGCAGCGACGACAGCTCGAGCACGTCCACCTCAGCGAGCTCCGGCTCCGGCGACGGCGGGTCCGTCACCGCCACCCTCAACGGCGCGGGCTCGACGTTCGCCGCCCCGATCTACCAGCAGGTCGGCGCCGACCTCAAGGGCAAGGGCCTGACGATCAACTACCAGGGCGTGGGCTCCGGCGCCGGCGTGTCGCAGTTCGCCGCCGGCACCGTCGACTTCGCGGGTTCCGACCCGGCGTTGACCGCCGACGACAAGGCGACGATCAAGAAGGGCGAGCCGGTCCAGATCCCGTTCGCCCTCGGCGCGATCACCGCGTCCTACAACTTGAGCGGCGTCAAGTCGGGCCTGAAGCTCGACGGCAAGACGCTGGCCGACATCTACCTCGGCAAGGTCAAGACCTGGAACGACCCCGAGATCAAGGCGCAGAACTCCGGCGCGGACCTGCCGTCGACGAACATCACGGTCGTCCACCGCTCGGACTCCTCTGGCACGACGAAGGGCTTCACCGGCTTCCTCGCGGCGTACTCGCCGGAGTGGAAGAGCGGCCCGGGCGTCGACAAGGACATCAAGTGGCCGACCGGCACCGGCGCCAAGGGCAACGACGGCGTCGCCGCCGCGGTGAAGCAGACCGACGGCGCGATCGGCTACGTCGAGCAGGCCTACGCGCTGCAGAACGGCTTCACGTTCGCCGACGTCAAGAACAAGTCCGGCAACTACGTCGCCCCGACGCTCGAGTCGACCTCGGCCGCCGCTGACGGCATCGACATCCCCGCCGACCTCGGCGTCAACACGATCGACGCCCCGGGCGCGCAGGCGTACCCGATCGTCTCCCAGACGTTCGCGATCACCTACAACGACCCGTGCAAGGCGGGCATGGACAAGAACAAGGCCGCCGGCCTCAAGGCGTTCTTCGACTACCTGCTCAAGGACGGCCAGGACACGATCAAGAAGCTGTCCTACGCGCCGATCCCCGACAGCCTGAAGGCCAAGGACCAGGCGGCCGTCGACGGCATGCAGTGCAACGGCGCGGCCATCTCGGCCGGGAGCTGATGGCAGCCACGACGCCCAACGTCCGCCCCGGCGGCCGCTCCATCCTGGAGCGGTCGCCGGCGGCGCGGCGCGCCGATCCGCTGTTCAAGTGGACGTTGATGACGCTCGCGGCGCTGATCCTCGCGCTGATCGCGTTCTTCTTCGTCTACCTGATCAACAAGGCGCAGCCGGCCCTCAGCCACCAGGGCGTCTTCTCGTTCCTGTTCACCAACGACTGGAACCCCTCGAAGGCGATCTACGGCGCCTGGCCGCTCGTGGTCGGGACGCTCATCACCGCGGCGATCGCCCTCGTCATCGGCGTGCCCGTCGCGGTGGCGACCGCGCTGTTCATCACCGAGCTGGCGCCGCGCCGCGTGCGTTCGCCGCTCATCATCCTCGTCGAGCTGCTGGCCGCGGTGCCCTCGGTCGTCTACGGCCTGTGGGGCATCTTCGTCCTGATCCCGAAGCTCAAGCCCGCCGAGCAGTGGTTCGCCGACACGTTCTCGTTCCTGCCGTTCGTGGGCGGGAACGTCGCGGGCCCCAACTACTTCATCGCCGGCCTGATCCTGGCGATCATGATCCTGCCGATCGTCTCCGCGATCTCGCGCGAGGTGATCTCGACGGTGCCGTCCGACCTCAAGGAGGCGTCGCTCGCCCTCGGCGCGACGCGCTGGGAGATGATCCGGATGGCCGTGCTGCCGTACTCGCGCTCGGGCATCACCGGCGCCGCGATGCTCGGCCTGGGCCGCGCGATCGGCGAGACCATCGCCGTGACGCTCGTCATCGGCAACTCGCCCACGATCGGCAAGCAGATCTTCGACCAGGGCTACACGCTGGCCGCGGTCATCGCCAACGAGTTCGGCGAGGCCGCCAACGACAAGATCCACGCCGGCGCGCTGTTCGCCGCGGGCCTCGTCCTCTTCGTGCTGACGCTGATCATCAACGCCGGCGCGCGCGCCCTCGTGCGCCGCGCCGCCAACAAGGGCACGCGCGTCAAGGCCGTGCCGGGGACGGGAGCGGCATGAGCGCCACGGGCGGGACGGTCTCGCGGACCGCACTGGTGCCGCCCAGCGGCCGGCGCCTCCGGACCGACCGGATCATGCGTGGCCTGCTGGCGGCCGGGACGCTCATCGCCCTGGTCCCGCTGGTCCTCGTCGTCTACTACCTGCTGAAGAAGGGCCTCGGCGCCTGGTCGTGGGAGTTCTTCACCAAGGACCCGACCGGCAACTTCCTCGGCGACCAGGGCGGCGTCAAGAGCGCGCTGCTCGGCACGATCGAGATGGTGCTGCTGGCGTCGGCGATCGCGATCCCGATCGGCTGGGGCGTCGGCCTCTACCTCGTCGAGTACGGCCGGACCGGGCGCTTCGCCTCGGCGGTCCGGTACTTCGTCGACGTGATGACCGGCGTGCCGTCGATCGTCTTCGGCCTGTTCATCTACGTCACGCTCGTCCTCAGCGGCTGGGGCGGCTCGTCCTTCGCCGGCTGGAAGGGCTCGATCGCCCTGGCGCTGCTCATGCTGCCGGTCGTGACCCGCTCGGCCGAGGTCGTCCTGCTGCTCGTGCCGGACTCCCTGCGGGAGGCGGCGCTCGCCCTCGGCACGCCGCGCTGGCGCGTCACGATGAAGGTCGTCCTGCCGACCGCGCTGCCGGGGCTCGTCACGGGCTCGCTGCTCGCGGTCGCCCGTGCGGCCGGCGAGACCGCGCCGCTGCTGTTCACGGCGACGATCGTCAACGGCACCACGTTCAACCTCGGCGACCGCATGAACTCGCTGCCCGTCCAGATCTACACGGACGTCGGCTCGCCGAACGACCAGCTGGTGCAGCGCGCTTGGGGCGCGGCGCTCGCGCTGGTTACTCTGATCCTCCTCACCACACTCGTCGCGCGGCTCGTGTCGCGCAGGAGCCGACTCTGATGAGCGACACCGATGACCTCACGACCGAGCAGACGCCCACGACGCGCGCTGGCGCCCCGCGGGTGCCGCTGCCCGCGCGGGGCGGCGTCGACGCGCAGGCCGTCGCCGCCGGCGCGTCCGCCGAGCGCGTCGTGACGCACCAGGCGCCGGGCATCTCGGTCACCGGGCTGCAGGCCTACTACGGCAGCGCGCAGGCGATCAAGGACGTCACGATCGAGTACGTCCCGAACCGCGTGACCGCGATGATCGGGCCGTCGGGGTCGGGCAAGTCGACGGTGCTGCGCTGCCTGAACCGCATGCACGAGGAGATCCCGGGCGCGCGCGCCGAGGGCAAGGTCATGCTCGACGCCGACGACATCTACGGCTCCAGCGCCGACGTCGTCGCGGTGCGCCGGGCGATCGGGATGGTCTTCCAGAAGGCCAACCCGTTCCCCACCATGTCGATCTTCGACAACGTCGCGGCCGGGTTGAAGCTCAACGGCATCAAGGGCGTCGACCTCAAGGACCGCGTCGAGGACTCGCTGAAGGGCGCGGGGCTGTGGGAGGAGGTCAAGGACCGCCTCAACGAGGCGGGCATCGGCCTCTCCGGCGGCCAGCAGCAGCGGCTGTGCATCGCGCGGACGATCGCGGTCCAGCCGCAGGTCATCCTGATGGACGAGCCCTGCTCGGCGCTGGACCCGATCGCGACGCTGAAGATCGAGGAGCTGATCGACGACCTCAAGCAGCGCTTCACGATCGTCATCGTCACGCACAACATGCAGCAGGCGGCCCGCGTCGCCGACACGACGGCGTTCTTCCTGGAGGGCGAGCTCATCGAGCACGCGCCGACCAGCCAGGTGTTCACGAACCCGTCGGACTCGCGCACCGAGGAGTACGTCACCGGGAAGTTCGGCTGATGGCGGCCGCCTCCGGCTCCACGCGCCAGCACTTCATCGACGCGCTCGCGAAGGTCGAGGCGCAGGGGCTGGGCGGCCTCGACCTGGTCGTCCAGCAGATCGACCGGGTGCTCGAAGCGCTTGAGCACCAGGACGTCGAGCTCGCGGCGATGGTCATCGCCAACGACGACCTGATCGACGGCCGGTACCTGGAGGTCCATCAGGAGCTGCTGTCGCTGTTCGCGCTGCAGGCGCCGGTGGCCGGCGACCTGCGCGTCGTGGCCGCGATGCTGCACGTGATGAAGAACCTCGAGCGCATGGGCGACCAGTGCGTGAACATCGCCAAGACGATCCCGCTGACCGGCTACGAGCCGCCGGTCCGGCAGGAGATCCTGGAGCGCGTCCTGCGGATGGGGCGCGCGGCGCGGACCGAGGTCACGCAGTCCAAGGCGGCGTTCGCCAACCGCGACGTCGAGCTGGCGGAGGACCTGGTCCGGCAGGATCGCGAGATCAACGGGCTGAACCGCGAGATCTTCCAGCTCGCGATCGACGTCGGGACCGATCCCGACACGCGCGAGTGGGCCATGCACATGGTGATGGTCGCGCGGGCCATCGAGCGCATCGGCGACAACGCGGTCGACATCGGCGAGCAGACGGCGTTCGTGGTGACGGGGCTGTTCCGCGAGTTCTCGGACTCGTCGCACCCGCGGCCCTCGTAGCAGCCGCAACCACCGGGAAACCGCTTGTGAAGATGTCGTGACCGGCAACTGGATTTCTGGGCCAGTTGTCGAGGAACCCGTTTAGACTGCCGGCGAGATGACGACGGAACGAGGGACGTCGGCACAGCCGCTCCGGCTTGCCGTGATCGACACCGACTCGGGCTTCCTCCAGGTTCTGGACAAGCGGCTCGAGCGCCTCGGCTGGGAGCACCGCACGCTCGCTTCTGCCGTTCCTGTTGAGACCATCGTGGCGATGCGCTTGAGCGCGCTCGTGGTCGATCTGGCCATCCTCGGTCCCTCCGGCTGGGACTACCTGCACCGCGTGTGCTCGGAGCTGCCGGGCCTCGGGGTCGTGGTCTGCACCGGGCAGTCGACGGTCGCCCAGCGCGTCCGCGGGCTCCGTCTCGGCGCCGACGACTGGCTGTCCAAGCCCTGCCATCCGGAAGAGCTGATCGCGCGGGTCGAGGCCGTCGTGCGCCGCCGCCGTCGCAGCGACGCGCGGGCCGAGCGCGGGCCGGTCGCCGCCGGCGACCTCGAGATCCGGTCGGATCGCTTCCAGGCGTTCGTCGACGCGCGCTCCGTGGACCTGACGCGCCGCGAGTTCGAGCTGATCGAGCTGCTGGCCGGGTCCGAGGGCCGTGTGCTGGAGCGCGAGGAGATCTACCAGCGCGTGTGGGGCTACGCCATGGCGCGCGGCGACCGCTCGGTCGACGTCTTCGTCCGCAAGCTGCGCCAGAAGCTGGAGAAGGCGTCGCCGGACTGGCGCTACATCCACACGCACTTCGGCGTGGGCTACCGCTTCGCCGCGGAGCCGGTCGAGGGCAGCGAGCCCGCGCACCGCGAGGCGGCTGCCGCGATGGCGGAGCCGGCCGACGGCCCCGCGCCGGCGACGCTGGGTCTGACCGACGACGAGCTGGCCGCGGAGCTGCGGGCGCTCACGTCGTGACGTTGGCGGTACCCTGCGCAGCGTCGTGAACAAGACGCTGCGCAACGTCCTCATCGTGATCGCCGTCGCGGCGGCGGTCGCGTTCGTGCCGGGCGGCGGCGACACCGCCGCCGTGGTCAGGGCGTTCCTCAGCATCGCGATCTCGGTGACGTTCGTGCTGCTCGGGATGCGCTTCTACCGCGAGAACCGGGTGACGATCTTCTCGCTGGGCGACACCCATCGCGGCTTGTTGTACGGGGCGCTCGGCGCGATCGTCGTCGCGCTGGCGGGTCGGGACCAGCTGACGAACTCCGGCATCGGCTCGATCGTGTTCGTGGCGCTGCTGGTGGGTGCGGTCGGGGCGCTTTACGCGGTCTGGCAGCACTACCGGTCGTACGGCTACTGAGTCTCGCCGCAGTTTGGGCGCAGTCGCGCCGTAGACGCGCGTAGAGGCGTGACGGCTTTGCCGTGAGTGTTCGCGCCCATGAGGAATGGGCGTTCGGGCGGCGATGGCGCGGGCGGCGATGCCGGCGCGGGCGGTGACGCCGGCCAGGCGTCGGTCGAGTTGGTGGCGTTGCTGCCGGTGCTGGTGGCGATCGGCCTGCTGTGCTGGCAGGCGGTCGTCGTGGGAGAGACCTGGTGGCTGGCCCACGCGGCAGCGCGCGAGGCGGCGCGGGCGTCGGCGCTGGGGAGGGATCCTGCGGTCGCAGCGCGGGGCGTGCTGCCGGCGGGGCTGCGGTCCGGGGTGCGGGTGGTGGAGGAGGCGGCGTCGTCGTCGGCCGGCGCGGTCAAGCTCCACGTGCCGATCCCGACGGTGCTGCCGTGGCTCCATCTCGGGTCGGTGTCGGCACGTGCGGCGATGGAGCGGCAGTCGTGAGGGCGGGGGAGACGGCGCGCGGCGAGCGCAGCAAGCCCTCGGTCGCGGTCGCGCGCTCGGCCCGGCTGCGCTCGGCGGCGCGTGGCGCGCGCGGTCAGTCCTCAGTCGAGATGGTGGGGTTGATCCCGCTGCTGGTGCTCGTCGTCCTCGTGGCGGCGCAGTTCCTCGCGGCGGGCGCCGCGCGGAGTGTCGCGTCGTCGGCGGCGCAGGCCGCGGCGATGGCGATCGTCCAGGGTGGCGATCCCGCTGATGCGGCGCGTGCCGCCGCGCCGGGCTGGGCCCACGCGCGGCTCGACGTCAGGATCTCCGGCCGCCGCGCCGTAGTGCGGGCGACGCCGGCCACGGTCCTTCCGCTCCTCCCGGGCGCGCTGGCCTCGACCGCCCGCGCCGACGCGGGACCGGCGTCGTGACCGAGGTGGCGTTGTCCCGGCTGCGCGACCTCTTCCTCGCTCCGACCGACCGCGCACCGGCGACGCAGGCGGCGGTCCGCGCGGTGCCGTCGACGCTCGCCGTCCTGGCCTCGGCCACCGACGCGCCGATCGCCGGCACCGCGCTGGGGCTGGCCGTCGCGGCCGCGCTGGGATCCGGGTGCGCGGTGACGTGCGTCTGGTCCGGAGCCGCGCCGACGCCACCACGCGCGGGCCTGGCGGTGGCCGGCGGTCGCCGCCTCGCGGATCGCCTGAGCGGACGCGGCCTGCTCGCCGCCGCGCGCGGCCGCCTGGTGCACGTCGCGCTGCCCGCCCCCGACGTCGAGGCCCGTGCCGCCGCCGAGCGCACGATCGCGGCAGCCGGCGACCTCCCGGTCGTCCTCGTCGTGGCGGGCGCGCGACCACCAGCCCTCGATCCACTGCTGGAGGCCGTCGACCGCATCGTGATCGTCCCGGCGCCCGACGCGCTCGCCGGCCTCGAGCCCCTCGCGCTCGACGCTGCCGCCCGCCTCGGCCGCTCCACCGCCGTCCTGCGCCTGCCGCCTTCCGCGACAACCGCCGGCCACCGCCTCCTGACCTCGACCGGCCTCATCCTCCCGCCATCGCTGCGCGCGGCGGCGACCGCGGCCCTGGAGGGCAGCCATGCCTGACCGCGAAGCCGCACGCCTGGTCGCACGCCGCCGCCGACCGTTCGTCGCGGAGGGGCGCCACTCCCTCGCCGACGATCGCGGCCAGGCACTCGTCGCGTTGTTGGGGATCATGGTCCTGGTCATCGTCCTTGCCTCGCTGCTCGGTGCGTTCGCGGCCGGGATCGGTGCGCACCAGGAGCGGCGGGGTGTGGCGGACCTGGCGGCGTTGGCTGGCGCTGAGGCGATGCGGGTCGCGCAGCCGCGGCTGTTCGAGCCCGCGGAGCTCGATGAGGGCATCAGGAACCCGCGGCATCTGGAGCGGGAGGCCTATCTGGCGCTCGCCCGTCGTGTCGCGATCGCGACGGCCAGGCGTAACGGCGCTCACGCCATTACGGTGTCGTTCCCGGACGCCTCGGCGCTCGCTCCCACGCGCATCGCGGTGACGGTCCGCGATCCGATCCGCGTCGCGGGGAGGACCCTCACGACGCCGGCGCGGGCGGTCGCGGAGATCGCGCCGGTCGCTCTGCCCTCGGCCGGCGCGGACCTCAGCGGTGAGTACCGCGGTCCGCTCGCCGAGCGCCAGGGCAAGCGGATGCGGCCGGATGTCGCGCTCGCGTTCGACCGCATGGACGTGGCCGCCCGCGCCAATGGCGTCGCCCTCATCGTCACGAGCGCGTTCCGGACCAACGCCGAGCAGGCGGCGCTCTTCGCGGCCCACCCGGACCCGAAGTGGGTCGCGCCGCCCGGGCAGTCGCTGCACCGGCTCGGCACGGAGCTCGACCTGGGCCCGGAGTCCGCCTACGCGTGGCTCGCGGCGCACGCCAAGAGGTTCGGGTTCCTCCAGCGCTACGCGTGGGAGCCATGGCACTACGGCTACGTCCGCGCGAGCGGGACCCGGAGCGTCGGCTTCGGCCCCGGCGACGGCCGCAGCGGCATCCCGGACTTCGTCCCGGCCCGCTGGGCGCCCGCGCTCTCGCGCGCCGCGCAGCGCTGGAACGTCGGCGCCGCGCTGCTCGCGGCCCAGCTCTACCAGGAGTCGAGGTTCAACCCCTTCGCGATCTCGCCCGCCGGCGCCCAGGGCATCGCCCAGTTCATGCCCGGCACGGCCAAGGACTACAACTTGGCCGACCCGTTCGACGGCGACGCCGCGATCCTCGCCCAGGCCCACCTCATGCACGACCTGCTGGCGCGGTTCGGCTCGGTCCCGCTGGCCCTCGCGGCCTACAACGCCGGCGCCGCGCGCGTGGCCGACTGCGGCTGCATCCCACCGATCCCCGAGACCGTCGCCTACGTCTCGGCGATCCTCGGCCTGCTCGGAGGGGCGGGAGATGCGGCCGCCGCCGGGACCGGGCTGAAGGTGCGACTGGTCGCGTGACGGCGTTCGGTTGACCGAGCGTTGTGCCCGGGCGGATACTCGCCGCATGTCCGATCTGGAACAACGGGAGCCGGCACGGCCCAACTTCGCGGACCGCCGCGGAATGGTCGGTCCTTACGGCGTCCGCTACTCGTGGGCGTACTGGGTGGTGATCCTCGCCGCCTTCGCGCTGCTGGTCGTCGACATCTTCGATGACGGGGCGCTGTGGAATTACCTCGTCATCGCGCTCATCGCGATCGCGATCGCGATACAGCCGGGCGGGGTTCGCGGACCGCGTCACGCCGCTCGCACGGAGGAGCAGCGGCGCCGCCCGGTAGAGCGTCCTCGCTCCTCGTAGCACTACGGCTACGTCCGGGCGCGCGGGACCCGGAGCCCCGGCTTCGGCCCGGCGACGGCCGCAGCGGCATCCCGGACTTCGTGCGCGCGCGCTGGGCGCCCGCGGTCTCGTCCGTGGGCGCCCAGGGCATCGCGCAGTTCACACCCGGCACGGTCAAGGACTACAACAGCGGTTGCGCCGTTCGCGGCCGCATGGTTCTCTGTTCCGATCGCCGCGACCAACGTTTCGACTTCGTTCACGTGCTTCATGGCGGCGGTGCGCGCCCCGCGTCTGCCGCACTAGGGGACCTCCCGATGTGGCACGGGCGCGTCGCGGATAGCGTGCCGCGGCATGATCGGTCGGATCGTCTCGTCGCTCGGCGCCGTGCTCGTCGGTGGACTCTGCGCCGTCGTCGTCGTTCCGGCGGCGGCCGGAGCTCAGACCACGTCGTTCGGCGACGCCCCCGGTGCGCTGCGGCTGCCGGAGGCGGTTGCGTTCACGCCGGGTGGGGAGCTGCTCGTTGGCGATCACTTCGGGGGCCGTGTCCAGCGGTTTCGGGATGGCCGGTTCGTCGGGTCGTTCGGGCTGCGGGGTGAGGGATGTGGGCGGCTCGGTGCGATCGGGGGCATCGCTGCCGGCGCCGATGGCGACACGTACGTATTGGACACCGATCAGCAGCTCGTGCAGGTCTTCGACGCCGCCGGCGCGTCCGTGCGCTGCTTCGGTGGTCGCGGCAGCGCTCCGGGGCGGTTCCGGACAGGCTCGGGCAGCTATGCGGCGTCGAGCGCCAACGGTGGGATCGCGGTCACCAAGCGCTACATCTACGTCGCGGACTCCGGCAACGACCGTGTCCAGCGCTTCACCCTCGACGGCAAGAACCCCAAGATCCTCGGCAAGGGCCACCTCAAGCAGCCGCAGGGGCTCACTGCCACGACGTCCCGGCTCCTCGTGGCCGACGACCTCAACCACCGCGTGGTGGAACTCGACCCCACGACCGGCCGGCTCGTCCACGCGACCACCCCGACCACGGTCCGGCTCCGCTTCCCGTACGACGTCGCGCTCGACGCCCACGGCAACGCCTACGTCGCCGACAACAACCTCCACCGCGTCGTCGAGCTCGACCGCCACCTCCGCCGGGTCCGGGCGTGGGGGAGCCAGGGCCACGGCCACGGCCGGTTCGTCTACCCGCGCGCGATCGCGATCGACCCGCGGACGCACCACGTCGTGGTCGCCGACGCCGGCAACGACCGCGTCCAGGAGTTCACCCCGACCGGCGGCTTCGTCCGCGCGATCGGGATCGACGGCCGCGCGCAGCCCCGGATCACCGCGCCCGCTGACGTGGCGGCCAACGCCCCCGGCGAGGTCGCCGTGGCCGACGGCAACGGCCGCATCTCGTGGTTCGACCTCAACGGCCGCTTCGCCGGCGCCTGGGCGCAGAGCCGGTCGTTCCAGCAGTCGACCGCGATCGTCACCCATCCGACCGGCGTCGACTTCGCGAACGATCGAGAGCTTCGCGTGGTCGACTCCGGCGACGTGCGCGCGTTCGCCGACCACAAGGCGCTCGCGCTCCATGGCCACCCCGCGGGCGCGGCCACCGCGTCGTCGATCGACGTCGGGCCGACCGGGACCGTCTGGGCCGCGCAGGGCACCGGCGGCTTCCTGCGCGTGGCGGCGACCCCGACCGCCGGGCCGCCCCGGCTGCTCGGCCCGCGCAACGCGGCGACCCGGACCACGACCGCGATCGCCGAGCTGGCCGACCACTCCGTCGCCGTCGCCGAGGGCACCTCGCCGCACCAGCGCGACCCCGCCGACGGCAGCGTCGCGCGCTACGACCAGACCGGGCGCCTGCTGACCACCTGGCGCATCCCGCGCCCCGCCGGCGGCCAGCCGAGCCGCCCCGGCGGGATCGCCGCGACGCCCGACGGCGGCGCCTGGGTCTCCGACGCCGCGAACGACGTCCTCCTGCGCCTCGCGCCCGACGGCACGGTCGTTGGGCGCCTCGGCGCGCCCGGCACCGGCGACGGCCAGCTCGCCGAGCCGCGCGGGCTGGAGCTCGACTGCGCCGGCGGCCTCCTCGTCGCCGACGCCGGCAACAACCGCATCGTCCGCTTCCCGGACGTGACGCCCGCCACGGGCTGCGCCGCCGCCGGCACGCCGACCGCCGCCGGCCGGCCGCCCGGACCCACGGGCCTGCAGCTGAAGACCGAGCGCCGCGCGGCCCAACCGGCGACGGCGCTCGCGACGGTCACCGCGACCTGCGCACGTACCTGCAAGCTGCGCGTGACCGACGCCACGATCGGCATCCTCGGCCGCGGCACGTTCACGACGCTGCGGCTGAACGTGACGACCCACGGCCGGACCATCCGCGTCGCCGCCTCGCCGTCGACCGTCAGCACGATGCGCTCGGCGCTGCGGCATGGCCGGACGGCGTCGGGCGGCATCGTCGTCACCGGCACGGCGCAGGACGGCGTCGTCGACACGGCGTCGCTCACGTGGAGCTTCCACTGAGCGCCGCGCCGCGCCGGCGGCCCAACATCTCCTAACGTGTATCCGGCCCGTCGCCGGGTACGGACCGGACAAGCGGCTGAGCGCAATGGGGCGCCCGGCGTCTGCTCAGTCCGTTCTTCGCCGCCTCTCAAGTTCGTGACCGACCGTAAGCACATGCCCACGGCCGAGCCGCCCAACGCCCGCGCTGACCGCCGGCGCGTGCAAGAGCGCGCTGCGCGATCGGGGAGGAAGGCGGTCGCCGCGCCGCGACCGCGGTTCGACGCGCTCGACGGCCTGCGCGGGCTCGCCGCGCTCGGCGTCCTCGTGCTGCACGTCTGGATGTTCAGCTACGGCGACCAACACAGGCCGCCGAAGGGCCTGCTCGACTTCACGCTCGGCGAGCTGCGGCTCGGCGTCCAGCTGTTCTTCGTGCTCTCGGGCTTCCTGATCTTCCGCCCGTTCGTGGCCGCCGCCCTCGACGGCGCGCAGCGCATGCCGAGCCTGCGCCGCTACGCGATCCGGCGCGCCGCGCGGATCCTGCCGGGCTACTGGCTGGCGCTCGCGGCGAGCTTCTTCCTGCTGCGGCACCTCGACCATCCGATGCAGGTCGACCCCGCGCAGCTCCCGATCTTCCTCGTCTTCGCGCAGAACCACTTCGACGACACGATCAAGCACCTCGATCCACCGATGTGGACGCTCGCGATCGAGGTGTCGTTCTACGCGACGCTCCCGCTCGCGGGCTTCGCGGCGCTCCGCCTCGGCGCCCACCGCGCCCGCCTCCTCGCGCTCACGCTCACCATCACCGCCGCCGGCGCGTTGTGCACCATCCTGGCCTACACCCACCACTGGCCGGAGACGCTGAGCACCTCGCTGCTCCCGCACCTGGTCGAGTTCGGCGCCGGGATGACGGCCGCCGTCGCCCTGCACGGTCGCCGCCTCCGCGCGCGGCACGCCGCGCTGCTCGTACTCGTCGGCGTGACCATGATCATCGTGAACTCGTGGTGGCACTCGACGGGCGCCGGCGCGCAGGAGGTCCGCAGCCTCGTCGGCGACGCGCCCGGCATCGCCGGCATCGCGCTGGTCCTCGCGACGCTCGTCGCCGGTCCGTGGCGCGCGACGCTCCTCGCCCGCGGCCCCGCGAAGTGGCTCGGGACGATCTCCTACGGCGTCTACCTCTTCCACTTCCCGGTGATCGTCGGCCTGCGCATGACCGGCCACTGGCCGCGCGGCGACGTCCTCGGCCACCAGCTCCTGACGGTCATGGCCATCACCCTGCCGCTGGCGACGCTGAGCTGGTTCCTGGTGGAGAAGCCCGGGATCGCCTGGGCGCGCCGCGTCACGGCACGGGACCGCGCGCCGCGCCCCGAGCGCCACCGCCAGCGCACCGGCGAGACCCCCGCGCTCAGGCCCAGCCCCGCCGGCGCCGACACCTACAACTAGCCTTCGGCTAGCGCTCCACGACCGCCACGACGCCCTGCCCGCCCGCCGCGCAGACCGAGATCAGCGCGCGCCCCGAGCCCTTCTCGGCCAGGAGCTTCGCCGCCGTCGCCAGGATGCGCCCGCCCGTGGCCGCGAACGGATGCCCCGCCGCCAGCGACGAGCCGTTCACGTTCAACTTGGAGCGGTCGATCGACCCCAGCGGCCCGTCGAGCCCGAGGTGCGACCGGCAGAACTCCGCGTCCTCCCACGCCGCGAGCGTCGCCAGGACCTGCGACGCGAACGCCTCGTGGATCTCGTAGTAGTCGAAGTCCTCCAGCGTCAGCCCGGCGCGCGCGAGCATCTTCGGGACCGCGTAGACCGGGGCCATCAACAGCCCCTCGTCGCCGTGCACATAGGACACCGCCGACGTCTGCGCGTGCGTCAGGTGCGCCAACACGGGGAAGTTGCGCTCCGCGGCCCACGCGTCCGTCGCCAGCAGCACGCACGACGCGCCGTCCGACAGCGGCGTCGAGTTGCCGGCCGTCATCGTCGCGCCGTCCTCGCGCGTGCCGAACACCGGCTTGAGCTTCGCGAGCTTCTCGACGGTCGAGTCCGGCCGCAGGTTCTGGTCGCGCGCCAGCCCGAGGTACGGCGTGACCAGGTCATCGAAGAACCCGCGGTCGTACGCGGCGGCCAGCCGCTGGTGCGAGAGCGCGGTCAGCTCGTCCTGCGCCTCGCGCGCGATGCCCCACCGGCGCGCGGTGATCGCCGCGTGCTCCCCCATCGCCAGCCCGGTCCGCGGCTCGGCGTTGCGCGGGACGTCGGGCGCCAGGTGCGAGGGACGGACGTGCGCGAGCAGCTTGACGCGCTCGGCCGTCGACTTCGACGCGTTGACCTTGACCAGCAGCCGGCGCAGGTCGTCGTTGACGCCCAGCGGCGCGTCCGAGGTCGTGTCCACGCCGCCGGCGATCGCCACGTCGATCTGCCCGAGTGCGATCTTGTTGGCCGCCAGCACCGCGGCCTGGATTCCCGTGTCGCACGCCTGCTGCACGTCGAACGCGGCCGTCGCGTCGTCCAGCGCGCTGCCCATGACGCACTCGCGGATCAGGTTGAAGTCGCGCGCGTGCTTGAGGACGGCGCCGCCGACGACCTCGTCGACGACCTCGCCGGCGAGGCCGAAGCGCGCGACGAGCCCGTCGAGCGCGCTGGTGAACATGTCCTGGTTGGACGCCGACGAGTACGGGCCGTTCGACCGCGCGAAGGGGATGCGGTTCCCACCGAGGATCGCGGCGGCGGCAGGCTTGGGGGAGCTCTTCTTGGGCTGGGGCATGGTGACATCAAAGAATGTAACATCGAACCGTGTCGCAAGCCGCCGATAGATACCAACGCCTGTCCGCCACGCCACCCGGCCGCTTCCTCGTCGGCCGCCTCGGCCTCCCCGAGTCGACCCCGCTGCGCCGCTACGCGCCGGGCCAGCCGCTGCTCGACGGGCCCGCCGTCGTCGACGGCGCCCGCGAGCACCGCCTGCTGACCACGGTCGAGCGCGTGCTCGCGGCCACCGACTCCACCGCGCTCGCGCCCGACGCGCTGACCGACGGCGACAGGATCGCTTCCGCGGTCTACGACGCGTCCGGCATCACCAGCTCCGAGGACCTCGCCAAGGTCCGCGACTTCTTCGCGCCGGTCATCGGCCGGAACGGCGCGAGCGGCCGGCTCCTGGTCCTCGGCCCGCCGCCCGAGCACGCCGCCGACCGACGCCACCATGTCGCTCAGCGCGCGCTCGAGGGCTTCGTCCGCTCGGCCGCCAAGGAGCTGCGCCACGGCGCGACGGGCAACCTCGTCTACGTCGCGCCCAGCGGCGAGGACGACCTCGAGTCGACCCTGCGCTTCCTGCTCGGCGCCAAGTCGGCCTACGTCTCCGGCCAGGTGATCCGGGTCGGAGACGGCGCGTCGCCCGCGCCCGCCGACTGGGACAAGCCCCAGGCCGGCCGCGTCGCGGCCGTCACCGGCGCGTCGCGCGGCATCGGCGCCGCGATCGCCCGGACGCTCGCGCGCGACGGCGCCCACGTCGTCGCCATCGACATCCCGCAGCAGGGCGACGACCTCGCCAAGGTCGCCAACGCGATCGGCGGCGCGACGCTCGCCCTGGACGTCACCGCCGCCGACGCGCCGCAGACGCTCGCCGCCTACCTGCAGGAGCGCCACGGCACGGTCGACGTCGTCGTCCACAACGCCGGCATCACGCGCGACCGCACGCTCGCGCGGATGAAGCCGGAGCGCTGGGACGCCGTCCTGGACGTCAACCTCTCCGCCCAGGAGCGCCTCAACGACGCGCTGCTGCTCGGCGA
The DNA here is from genome assembly GCA_036518975.1 of Baekduia sp. Lineage (GTDB taxonomy): Bacteria > Actinomycetota > Thermoleophilia > Solirubrobacterales > Solirubrobacteraceae > Baekduia. The sequence continues at coordinate 16,335 of DATDMD010000038.1, read as the reverse complement.
CCTGGTCGGGACCGGCGGCCGGATCGTCACGGTGTCCTCGATCGGCGGGATCGCCGGCAACCGCGGCCAGACGAACTACGGCGCGTCGAAGGCCGGCGTGATCGGGATCGTCGAGACGCTCGCGCCCGAGCTCGCCCAGCGCGGCGCGACCATCAACGCGGTGGCGCCGGGCTTCATCGAGACGCAGATGACCGCCGCGATGCCGCTGTTCGTCCGCGAGGGCGGCCGGCGCATGAACTCGCTCGCCCAGGGCGGCCTGCCGATCGACGTCGCCGAGACGATCGCGTGGTTCGCCAGCCCGGCGTCCGGCGGCGTCAACGGCAACGTCGTGCGCGTCTGCGGCCAGTCGCTGATCGGGGCATAGCGCGATGCCGACCAGGACGCTCGACGGCGCCCCCTCGACCGCGACGCTCTACCCGCGCGCGGTCGCCGGCTCCTACGCGCTGCCGCTGCTGCGCCGGGTCCCGCTCCTCGGGCCCGGCCGGGTCGACGGCCTGCCCGACCTCGCGTTCGCGCTCCAAGACGTACAACTCGATCGCGGGCACGTCGCCGACTACGCCCGCGTCTGCGGGTTCGACCTGCGCGACGCCGTCCCGGCGACCTACCTGCACGTCCTCGCCTTCCCGCTGGCGATGCGGCTGATGACCGACTCCGCGTTCCCGTTCGGCGTGCTCGGCCTGGTGCACGTCGCCAACCGGATCGACCACGTGCGCCCGGTGACGGCGGAGGAGACGCCGTCGTTCACCGTCCACGCCCAGGACCTGCGGGACCATCCGCGCGGTCGGCAGTTCGACGTCGTCGCGGTCGCGACCGTGGACGGCCAGCGTGTGTGGGAGGGCCGGTCGACCTACCTGCGCCGCGGCGGCGGCTCGACCGACACGGACAACAACGCGGCCAAGGACGACAACAAGCAGCGCGACGCGCCGCCGGCCGCCGAGGCGATCTGGAAGGTCCCCGGCGATATCGGCCGCCGCTACGGCGCGGTGTCCGGCGACCGCAACCCGATCCACCTGCACGACCTCAGCGCCAAGGTCTTCGGGATGCCGCGCGCGATCGCCCACGGGATGTGGCTGAAGGCCCGGACGCTGGCCGCGCTGCAGCCCGAGCTGCCGGACGCGTTCACGGTCGAGGTGCAGTTCAAGCGCCCGGTGCTGCTGCCGGCGACCGTCGCGTTCTCCAGCACGCCGGCGCCCGGCGGCGGCGGCCGCGCCTTCGCCGTCCACGACGCCAAGCGCGGAATCCCGCACCTGACGGGCGCGGTCCAGGCTCAGGGCTGAGCGGCGCGGCGCCGCTCAGCCCTGCGGACCTCGCTTCCTCGGTCAGACCGCCTCGAGGACCAGCTCGCGCTCCGCGGCGACGTCCTCGGCGGCCACGTGGCCGACCGGCTGGCGCAGCAGGAACCAGGACGCCACGGCGCCCGCGCCGGCCAGCGCCACGCAGACCCAGAGCGCGTCGTGGAGGCCGTCCACGAACGACTGCGGGTCGGCCGCGCCGAGCGACGCCCCCGTCGGGATCAGCGCGCCGAGCGCCGCGACGCCGACGGCGATCCCGGCCTGGCGGAAGGTGTCGTTGACGCCGGCCGCCAGGCCGCTCTGGTGCTCGGGCACGGAGCCCAGCGCGAAGTTGCTGATCGCCGGGTTGAACAGGCCGGTGCCGATCATCGCGATGATCGAGCCGGGCAGCCCGATCGTCCAGGACGAGTCGACCTGGGCGAGGGTCAGGAGCGCCATGCCGACCGCCACCAGCGCGAGGCCGACGCTGACCATCGCGCGGCCGCTCACACGCTCGCCGAGGGTGCTCGTGGCGCCCGCGACGAAGAACATGATGGCGGTGCCCGGCAGGTACACCAGGCCGGCCTCGATCGCGCTCAGGCCCAGGATCTGCTGGAGGTAGAGCGTGATGTAGAAGAACACGGCGAAGAACGACGCGGAGATCGCGAACGCGCCGATCTGCGCACCAGTGAAGCGCCCGTCGCGGAACAGGCCGAGCGGCAGCATCGGGTCCTTGATGCGGCTCTCGATCGCCAGGAAGGCGACGAGCAGGACGCCGGCGCCGGCGAGCTCCGCCACGATCTGGGTCGAGCCCCAGCCGGCCTCGTTGCCGCGCAGCAGCGCGAGGATCAGCAGGAACAGCCCGCCGGTCAGCGTGAGCAGGCCGGGGACGTCGACGCGGCGGGCCACGGCGTCCTTGGACTCGGCGACGTACGTGCGCGTGATCCACAGGCACAGCAGGCCGAGCGGGATGTTGACCAGGAAGATCGCGCGCCAGCCGAAGCCGCTGGTCAGCGCGCCGCCGGTGACGGGCCCGATGGCGAAGGCGGCGCCGATCGTCGCGCCGTAGGCGGCGAGGGCGCCCATGCGCTCCTTGATGTCCGGGAACGCGTTGGCCAGCAGCGCGAGCGACACGGCGAACATGACGGCCGCGCCGATGCCCTGGACGACGCGGGCGGCGTCCAGGAACGCGATCGAGCCGGCGACCGCGCAGAGCAGCGAGGCACCGGTGAACAGCGCCAGGCCGAAGGTGAACAGCCGGCGGCGGCCGAAGCGGTCGGCCAGCGCGCCGGCCGTCAGCACGACGGAGGCGAGGGCGAGGGTGTAGGCGTCGACGATCCACTGCAGGCCGTGGAGGCCGGTGTGGAGCTCGGAGGCGATGTCCGAGAGCGCGGTGTTCACGACCGCGATGTCGAGCATGAGCATCGCGGTCGCGATGCACACGACGATCAGGGTCCAGCGTTGGGTGGGCACGGGGAGAGGGGTCCTTCTGCGTCGAGGAGCGGGGGAGTCGTTGTCGTTGACCACCCTGCCGCCGCCTGTGTGACACGACATCGGGGGAACCCCTGGTCGGCGCGGATCCGCCTGCTGCCCGCACCGCCGCGAGTGCGGCTACCCGGCCGCGTGCGGCTACCCGGCCGCGGCGAGCGGCGGCGCGCCCAGGGCGGCCGCGTCCACCGGGCTGACCGTCACGGGGATGCCGTTGAGGACGGCGGTGCCGGTCAGCGGCTCGACGTCCGCCTCGTCGGTCAGGACGTTGGAGTTGACGCCGGCGTGGGCGCGCGCGACGGCCATGTCGGCGCCCTCGCGGTCGTGGCCCCAGCCGTGCGGGAGCGAGACCACGCCGGGCCGGATCGCGTCGGTCACCTCGACCGGCGCGGTGACGCTCCCGACGCGCGAGCTGACCGTGGCCTGGCCGCCGTCGACGAGGCTCAGTCGCGTCGCGTCGTCGGGGTGGACGTGCAGCGTGCACTGCTCCGGGCCGCGAACGAGGCGCGGGAGGTTGTGCATCCACGAGTTGTTGGACCGCAGGTGGCGGCGCCCGATGAGGACGAGGCCGTCGGGGTCGGCGAGCGCGTCGAGCGCCTCGTGCAGGCGCGGGACGTCGGCGACGAGCGGCGCGGGGGCCAGCTCGACCTTCCCGCTCGGCGTGCGCAGCACCTCGGGCAGGCGCGGCAGCAGCGGGCCGAGGTCGACGCCGTGCGGCTGGGCCTCCAGGTCGGCCAGCGTCAGCCCGTACGGGCCGGTGCGCAGCATGAGGTCGACCAGGCGCTCTGGGCCGACGCGCGGGGCGAGGTCGGCGAGCGCCTCCTCGACGTCGCGGCCGTGCCACGGCGAGTGCGGATCGCCGACCTCGCGGCCGATCGCGGCGCGGACCACGAACGCGTCGATCGCCGCGACGTCGGCGTCCGGCCCCTGGCCCGAGACCGCGCCGACGAGGCGCAGGAGCGTCTCCCACTCGTCGGGCAGGTCCGCCGGGCGCTCGAGCACGGCCGGCGACCAGTTGGCGTAGTTGCGGATCGCGAAGCCCTGGAAGACGAAGTCGAAGTGGGCCTTCTCCAGCGGCGAGGGCGCCGGCAGGATGACGTCGGCGTGGCGCGTCGTCTCGTTGACGTAGATGTCGAGCGACACCATGAAGTCGAGGTCGTCCAGCGCGGCGGCGAGGCGGTCGCTGTTGGGCGTCGAGACCACCGGGTTGCCCGCGACCGTGAGCAGCGCGCGGATCTGGCCGTCGCCGGGCGTGTCGATCTCCTCGGCCAGGCAGGCGACGGGCAGCTCGCCGAAGACCTCGCCCAGCCCGCGGACGCGCGAGGTCCAGCGGCCGAAGCGCGCGCCGCGGCCGTGGCCGGGCTCGCCCTTGGTGTTCGGCAGGCCGCCGCTGGGCAGCGGGAACATCGCGCCGCCGGGGCGGTCGAGGTTGCCGGTGACGACGTTGAGGACGTCGACGAGCCAGGACGCGGTGGTGCCGAACGCCTGTGTCGTCGTGCCGATGCGGCCGTAGGCGACGGCCGACGGCGCGGTCGCGAAGGCGCGGGCGACGTCGCGGATCGCGCCGGCGTCCAGCCCGCAGGGCCCGGCGACCGCCTCGGGCGTGATGCCGCCGGCCAGCGCGCGGACCTCGTCGAGGCCGGCGACGTGGTCGGCGCTCGCGCCGAGGGACTCCAGCCGTTCCGCGAAGATCACGTTCAGCAACGCCATCAACAACAGCGCGTCGGTCCCCGGGCGGATCGCGAGATGCGTGTCGGCCTCGGCGGCGGTGCGCGTCCGGCGCGGGTCGACCACGACGATCCGGCCGCCGCGCGCCCGGATCGCGCGGAGGCGGCCGCGGGCGTCGGGGGCCGTCATCAGCGAGCCGTTGGACGCCAGCGGGTTGGCGCCCAGGCACAGGAGGAAGTCGGTGCGGTCGAGGTCCGGGATCGCGACCGTCGTCCCGCTCCCGAACATCAGCGCCGACGCGGCCTGCTTGGGGTACTGGTCGACGGTCGAGGCGCTGAACAGGTTCTTCGAACCCAAGGCCTTCAACAACACCTTCCCGTACAACAAGAACGCCAGCGAGTGGGCGGCCGGGTTCCCGACGTACGCGGCGACCGCGTCCTTGCCGCCGCGCGCCACGACCTCCGGCAGGCGCTGCGCGATGAGCGCGAACGCCGCGTCCCACGACGCGGGCGCGAACGTGCCGTCCGGCTGCTTGATCAGCGGCGTGCGCACGCGGTCGGGGTCGTCGTGCAGCTCCTTGATGGCGACGCCCTTCGGGCACAGGAAGCCGTGGGAGAACACATCGTCGGCGTCGCCGCGCACCTTGGTCACGGTGTGGGCGGCGGCGTCGACCTCAAGCGCGAGGCCGCACGTCGCTTCGCAGAGCGGGCACGTCCGGAAGGCGACGGTCATCCACGGAACCTACTCCGACACTCGTCCAGCGACCACCTCCCCACCTCAACGGGACGGCCCAGTGTCCGATGCCCCTGAGAGCCATGGAGGCAAAGCACGCAATGGACTGCGCGCCCTGGAAGGAAGGCATCGACCCCGTCGCTGCCCGCTCCGTCGCCGGCGCCATCGACGAACTCGCCCAGTTCCCCGTCCTGGACGCCACGGTGCTGCGCGTGATCGCGCTGTGCGACGACCAGGACTCGACCGCGGCCGACCTGGTGGACGCGCTGGAGCAGGACGCGACCTTCGCGGCGAACCTGCTCCGGTTCTCGAACTCCGCCGCCCGGGCGCACCCGATCCGGGCCAAGACGATCCGGCAGGCCGTGATGCTCGTCGGCCGGCGCGCGCTGCGCCGCCTCGCGCTCGAGGCCGCCACCTACCGCTTCCTGGAGCGCGCGCGCGGCAACGGCCGCACGTCGTGCGGCCAGCTGCACCTGCACGCGATCACCGTCGCGATCGGCGCCGCCGCGGCCGCCGAGGAGGCGCGCATCCCAGGCGACACCGTTCACTTGGCGGGCCTCCTGCACGACGTCGGCAAGCTCGTCCTGCCCGCGGTCTTCGGCGAAGAGGCGTGCGACGCGATGGCGCGCGAGTTCCCTGCCGGCGCCGAGCGCGTCCTGGCCGAGCGCGAGCGCTTCGGCCTCGACCACGCCCAGTGCGGCGCGCTGCTGGCCGAGCGCTGGGGCCTGCCCGCCGAGGTCGCGTCGATCATCGCCTGGCACCACGGCGGCCCGACCGGCGTCGGCGCGCCGAACCCCGAGATCGCGTGCGTGCAGCTCGCCGACAACGTCGCCGGGATGCTCCAGGGCACCGAGGCCGACCACGCGCTGCTGGAGGTGGCGCTCGACCGGCTGCAGGTCGGCACCGACGTCCTGGACGTGATGGCCGAGCAGATCGCCAACCCGGAGCAGCGCGGCGGCGAGAGCGGCGGCCGGCTGGCGCAGCGGGTCGCCGAGCTGGAGCGCCTGTCGCAGACCGACGACCTGACCGGGCTGGCCAACCGCCGGCACTGGCTGCAGACGACGCGGACCGCGCTGCTGGAGAACGGCGGCGGGGCGATCGTGATCTGCGACGTCGACCACTTCAAGGCCGTCAACGATCGGCACGGCATGGCCGCGGGCGACCTCGTCCTCGCCGAGATCGGGCGGATCCTCGCCGTGCACGGGCACGCGGGGCGGCTGGGCGGCGACGAGTTCGCCGTGCTGGTCCCGGGGAACTTGGACGAGGCCGTGCAGGCCGCGCAGCGGATCATGGCCCAGGTCAGCGAGGCGTTCGAGGCCGGGTCGGGCCCGAAGATCGACCTGTCGCTGGGCTGCGCGGCGGCGCCGACGCACGGCGACGAGCTGGCGGACCTGCTGGAGGCCGCGGACGTGGCGCTGCTGGACGCGAAGCGGGCGGGCCGGTCGCGGGCGATGATCGCCGGCGCCGAGCTGCGGGCGGACGCGGCGGCGTAGCGCGACGGCGGAGCGCGGCGCGGCGCCGCTGTGCGGCGTGTGTTGGCGGTTCCGGCGGGGGTTGGCGCTCAGCGCGGACGCCGTGGTGCTGCGGCGCGGCGCGGCGGTGATCCGTGTCGTTTCGAGCGTCTATATGACGTCCAAAACGACACGGACCTCGGCGTCCTGGCGATGCGATCCCGAAACGCCCCCAGGGCGGCCGAGGCACGCCGACAGGGTGGAGCAACGCCAATCACCGTCTCACGCTCTAGGTGCCAAGCAGGCCCCGCCACGCAGAACCAGCCCGCGCCGGCGCTGCTCACCACAAACGCCGGCAAACCACAAGCCGACAGAACTACGCCGCTCGCGCCTCCGGGAACAGCAGCCGCCCCATCACACCAGTGTCCATGTACTCGCGAACCGCCGCGATACGCCCGTCCCGGTACTCGAAGACCGCCAGGTAGTCGTTCTTATACGGATTGCCATCGACGGTCATGCCCTCGACCGTCCACTCGAGCACCGCGTGATCGCCGTCCACCACGACGGTGTGCGTCGTGAACCTCATCGTCTCGCTGTCGAACCGCGACATCACGCTCCCGAGGAACTCCCCAAGGATCGCGTCGCGCCCGCGCCAGGTCTTCGAGATCGGGAGGTCGCCGGGCAGCCACCACGTCGCGTCCGGGTGGAAGGACTCGCGCAGGGCGGCCTCGTCGCCGGCCCGGATCGCGTCCATGTAGTTGTTGATGTTGTCGCGTGTCGTCGTGCTCATGTCCGGAACGCTCGCGTGAGCCAGGATCAGCATCCAAGAGCACCTCGTTCTGGGGCCGGACCGATCCGGCATACCATCGTCTCCCGCGATGCTCGACCGCCGACTCAGCTACTTCCTGGCCGTTGCGCGCGAGGGCTCGTTCAGCCGCGCGGCCGGCGTGCTGCATGTGGCTCAGCCGGCGGTGTCGCGGCAGGTCGCGCTGCTCGAGGCCGAGCTGGGCGTCCGGCTCCTCGAGCGCTCGCCGGCCGGGGTCGCGGTGACCGACGCGGGGCGGCGCTTGGCGGAGCGCGGCGACGTCCTGGAGCGCGAGAGCGGCGCGCTGCGCGACGAGCTGCGCGCCTTCGGCGAGGGGCGCCAGGGGCGCATCGGGCTGGGGTACTCGACGTCGTCGGCCTATGGCACCGCGCCGACCCTCGTCGAGGGCCTGCGGCGGCGGCTGCCCGAGGTCGAGGTCCGCCCGCTGCTGCTGCCGACGCCGGAGCTGGGGCCTGCGGTCGGCGGCGGGCAGCTGGACCTCGCGCTGGTCCGCTCGGCGGCGGTGGTCGACGGGCTGGAGGCGGCCGTGCTGCGCCGCGAGCGGCTGGGCGTTCTCATGGTCGGCGATCACCCGCTCGCGCGGACCGAGATGGTGGACTTCGCCGCGCTGGCCGGCGAGGCGATCTCACTGCACGACCGCGCGGCCAACCCGGGGCACTACGACCTCGTCGTCGGCGCGTGCCGCGCGGCCGGCTTCGAGCCCCGCCTCGTCGCGACCGGCACGCCGTTCGACCCGGCCTACAGCGCGCTGGCCACCGGCGACGCTGTGTCGCTCGTCGGCGAGTCCGCGCGGTCGGCGACGCCGGCGCCCCTGGTCTGGCGGCCACTGCGCGACGCGCCCCGCGTGCCGATCAGTTTGCTGTGGCGCGGCGGCGAGATCTCGGCCGTGGCCCGCCGCGCGATCGACGCGCTGCAGGCCGAGGCGCGGACGCGGGGCTGGGCCATCGCGTGAGCCGCCGCGGTCTGGTCGAAGCACGCTGGTACGAGCTGCGCCGTGCGCAGTCCAACAAGCCGGCCACGTACACCTGCCCGTTCTGCCCCCGCAAGCTGCCGGCGTTCAGCGAGCACGTGCTGATCCGGCCCGAGGGCACCGGTGAGGGCCGGCGCCACGCGCACCTCGCGTGCGTGCAGAAGGCGCGCGCCGCCGGGCGGCTGCCGTCGCACGACGAGTGGCGCGCAACGCAGCCGCGGCGCAGGGGGCTGTTGGCCCGCCTGTTCCGGCGCACGTCAAGATGATGGCCATGGCCATGGACGACGACGCCACGCTCGTGACGACCCGGAAGTCCCTGCACCTCCTCGCCGTGCAGGTGATCAGCCCGCTGCGGGTGCAGGCGACCGGCAACGAGATCGCGCTGCGGGTGCGGCCGGAGGGCTACGGGACGCCGGACCTGCCCGACGGCGGCTGGGTCGGCACGCGCGGCACGCAGCTCGTCCGGGTCGGCGGCGACGGCGACGAGGACGCGACCGCGATCACGTCGCTGCGGGCGGCGGCGCGGTTCGTGGGACTGGAGGACCGCGTGGCGTCCGCGCTGCCCGATGACGCGCTCGAGGTCCACAACGGCGCCGCGCTGGTCCTCGCCGACGCCTGGGCGACGGGCGAGGAGGCGCTCCAAGCGCTGCTCGACGGCGCCCGCTCCGCCGACGACGCGGCGCCGATCAACCTCTGGCCCGAGCACTTCGACATCGCGACCGAGCTCGGCACCGCCGACACCCGCGCGACCTACGGCATCTCACCCGGCGACGCCGACCACACCGAGCCCTACGCCTACGTCTCGCCCTGGACCACGCCGTCCGAGACGGGCCCGCACACCTTCTGGAACGCGGCCGGCTTCACCGGCGCCGAGCGCCTCCTGGTCGACGACCCGGACGAGGTGCTCGCGTTCTTCCGCGAGGCGCACCGACTGCTCACTCGTCCAGCAGGTGCCGGCGCGTGACGATCTCCTCCGACAGCGTCTTGTAGCCGACGCGGTCGAAGATGATGGTCAGGATGCCGTCCTCGATGTGCTGGATCGTGCCGTCGCCGAAGTCCGGGTGGTGGACGTGGTCGCCGGTGGTGAAGGGGCCGGTGTCGTCGTGGGGGATGCCGTGGCCCGCGTCGTCGTTGTCGCAGTTGCCGCAGGGTGGTTCGAACGCCTCGCCGAAGTAGCCCAGCAGGTAGGCGCGGCGGCAGGTCGGGTGCTCGGCGTAGCCGCGCATCATCTCGACGCGGGAGCGCTCGAACTGCTCGTGGTCGACCTCGGTCGCGGCGGCGGCGCGCACGCCCGTCTGGAGGTCGGCGCCGCGGACGGCGGACACGTGGCCGGCGTCATCGACATCGACGACGCCCGCCTCCTCCAGCCGGTGCAGCGCGGTGGCGGCACGGGAGCGGGAGATGCCGACCTCGTCGCGCAGCGCGCCGGCGTCGACCGGACGGCCGGCGGCCTGGACGATGCGCGCCACGCGCTCCAGCGTCGCGACGTCCAACTTCCCCGAAGCGAAGAAGCGGCGACGACCCAGGTCCTCCGGCCGGTAGTACAGCCGCGCGACCGAGGGCTTGCCGTCCCGCCCGGCGCGGCCGAGCTCCTGGAAGTACGCGTCCAGCGACTCGCTGACGTCGAGGTGGAAGACGAACCGCACGTCGGGCTTGTCGACGCCCATCCCGAAGGCGATCGTGGCGACCATCACGTCCACGTCGCCGTCGGCGTGCATGAACGCCTCCTGCGCGGCGTCGCGCTTCTTCGGGGTCATCCCGCCGTGGTACGCGGTCGCCCGCACGCCGCGCGCGACCAACTCCCGCGCGAGCTCCTCGGCGCCCTTCTGCGTCGCGACGTAGACGATCCCCGCGACGCCGCGAGGCGCAGCCGCCACGACATCGTCGACCAGCGCGCGCTCCTTGTCCTCGGCCTCGTGGAACCGCCGCACGCCGAGCCAAATGTTGGGGCGGTCGAACCCCTTGACGATGATCTCCGGGTCCTTCAGGCGCAGGACGCTGACGATCTCCTCGCGCACGGGCTCCGCGGCGGTCGCGGTCAGCGCCAGCACAGGCGGCCGTCCCAGCGCCTCGGCCGCCGCGCCCAGCTCCAGGTACTCCGGCCGGAAGTCGTGCCCCCACTGCGACACGCAGTGCGCCTCGTCGACGACGAACAGCGACGGTCCGACCGCCCGCAGCCGCGCCAGCGTGTCCGCGTTGGCCAGCTGCTCGGGCGCCAGGAGGACGAACTCCGTGGCGCCGCTCGCCAACCCCTCGAACACGGCCTCGCGCTCGTGCGCCGACAGCGTCGAGTTCAGCTCCGCCGCCGCGCCGCCCTCGGCCTGGGCGACCTGGTCGCGCTGCAGGGCGATCAGCGGCGAGACGACGACCGTCGGCCCGTCGCGGAAGTACCCGGCCAGCTGGTAGATCGCCGACTTCCCGGAGCCGGTGGCCATCACGACCAGCGCGTCGCGCCCCTCCAGCGCCGCCTCGATGCCCTCCAGCTGCCCCGGACGCAGGTGATCGTGGTGCAGCTCGTGCTGCGCCGCGGCTTCGATCTCGCCTTCGGTCGGGTGGCTCGGATGGCTCGACATCGGGGTAGGCCGTAGCCGAGCCTATCCTCGAACAGGCATGGCCTCCGTCCCCCAGTCCGAAGGGCGCAAGACGCGCCTGGCCGATCAGCGCAAGCAGCTCCCGGACGGTCCCGGCGTCTACCTGTTCCACGACGACAAGGGCAAGGTCATCTACGTCGGCAAGGCGAAGTCCATCAGGAAGCGCGTCGCCAGCCACTTCTCCAACCCGGTGACGCGCGGCGCCTTCCAGATGATCGACGGGATCGACAGCGTCGACTTCATCCTCGTGGAGTCCGAGACCGAGGCGCTGCTCGTCGAGCAGAACTTCATCAAGCAGTACCAGCCGCGCTTCAACATCCGGCTGCGCGACGACAAGTCCTACCCCTACATCGCGATCTCGATGGACGAGCCGTTCCCGCGCGTCTACTTCACCCGCGAGCGCCACCGCCGGACGCGCCTGTACTTCGGGCCCTACAGCAGCGCCAAGCGCACGCGGTCGACGCTGGAGACGCTCGGCAAGGTCTTCCAGTATCGCTCCTGCAACGGGCCGGAGCCCGGACGGCGCAGCGGCTCGCCGTGCCTCGACTACTACATCAAGCGCTGCGGCGCGCCCTGCGTCGACTACGGCGTGACGCGCGAGCAGTACATGGAGTCGATCGACGGCGTCCGCGCGTTCCTGTCCGGCCGCTACCGCGAGATCGAGCGCGACCTCGAGCGCCGGATGAACGAGGCCGCCGCCGCCCAGGAGTACGAGCAGGCCGCGCTGGAGCGCAACCGCCTCTCCGCCGTCCGCTCGCTGCTGCAGCGCCAGCGCGTCGCCAACGAGGCGCACGGGACGGTCGACGTCGTCGCGATCGCGGTCGACGGCCCGGACGCCAACGCCCAGGTCTTCCAGCTGCGCGACGGCGTGCTGAGCGACCGCCAGTCGTTCTACCTCGACAACATCCAGGAGGGCGCGGTCGGCGAGGTCGCCCAGGAGTTCCTGTTGCAGTACTACGGCGAGGCGACGGTCATCCCGCCGCAGGTCATCGTCCAGGGCGAGGTCGAGGACCTCGAGCCGCTCGCCGAGCTGCTGACCGAGCGGCGCGGCGCGAACGTCGAGGTCCGCGCGGCCGAGCGCGGCGACAAGGCGCGGCTGCTGGTCCTCGCCGAGCGCAACGCGCGCCTGGCGCTCGACCAGGAGCGGCTGAAGGCCGAGCGCTCGCGCCAGCAGCGCGTCGAGGCGCTCGACGGCCTCCAGGAGGAGCTGGCGCTCGACGCGCTCCCGCTGCGGATCGAGTGCTTCGACATCTCCAACCTGATGGGGACGCACACGGTCGCGTCGATGGTCGTCTTCGAGGGCGGCGCGCCGAAGAAGGCCGACTACCGCCGGTTCACGATCCGTGGCGGCGAGGAGGGCGTCCCGGACGACTTCGCGTCGATGAACGAGGTGCTGTCGCGGCGCCTGGCCAACTGGGAGCGCCAGCAGGACCTGTCCCCGCACGACCCGGACCGCAACGAGTCGTTCGCGACGCTGCCGAACCTGATCGTCATCGACGGCGGCAAGGGGCAGCTGAGCGCGGGCGTCGAGGCGCTGCGCGGGTTCCTGGACCGCGGCGTCGCCGTGGTCTCGCTGGCCAAGCGGATCGAGGAGGTCTTCGTCCCGGGACGGCCCGACCCGATCGTCCTGCCCCACGACACGCCGGCGCTCCAGCTCCTGCAGCGCGTGCGCGACGAGGCCCACCGCTTCGCGATCACGCACCACCGGACGCGGCGCGACCGCGCGATGACGGCGTCGATCCTCGACGAGCTGCCCGGCGTCGGCGAGGCGCGCAAGCGCACGCTCCTGAACCACTTCGGCTCGCCCGAGGCCGTGATCGAGGCCACGCGGGAGCAGCTGGAGGCGGTCCCGGGCCTGCCCGGCAAGACGGCGCGCGACCTGTACACCTTCCTCCACCGCACGCGGACGGGGCGCTAGCCGTCTCATGCCCCGCCTCGTCGTCATCGGCGCGCCCTCCAGCGCCGGCGCCTACGCGCCGGGCCAGGAGCGGGCGCCGGCCGCCCTGCGCGCGGCCGGGTTGCTGGAGGCGCTGCGCGAGCGCGGCTGGGACGACGTCGAGGACGCCGGCGACGTCGAGGGCGCGCGCTGGGCGCCGGATCCCGGCGATCCGCTCGCCGCGAACCTCGACGCCGTGGCGCGGGTCGCCTGCCGCCTGTCGGGCGCGCTGCGCGGGGCGCTGGAGGACGGCGCCGATCGCGCGCTGGTGCTGGGCGGCGACTGCACGGTCGGCGTCGGCGCGGTCGCCGGCCTGGCGGACCGCGGGCGCGTCGGGCTGGTCTACCTGGACCTGCACGCCGACCTCAACGTCCCCGAGGCGGTCGACGACGGCGCACTGGACTGGATGGGCGTCGCGCACCTGCTGGCGCTGGACGGCACCCGCGGGGCGCTGCGCGACGTCGGCCTGCGCACGCCGCTGATGGACGGCGGCGACGTCGTCCTGGTGGGCTTCGACCCCGATCACGCGACGGCGTTCGAGCTCGCCGCGATCGCCGAGCAGGGCCTGACGGTCGTGACGCTCGCCGAGCTGGCGAGCGACCCGAAAGGCGCCGCGCGCCGCGCGCTCGCCGCGCTGTCGGGGTGCGACGTGATCGCGGTGCACCTGGACGTCGACGTCATCGACTTCCTGGAGCTGCCGCTGTCGGAGAACACCGAGCGCGACGGCGGCGTCACGCTGGAGGTCGCGCTGGCGGCCCTGTCGGTCGTCGCGTCGCACGAGCGCACCGCCGCCGTGACGGTCACCCAGCTGAACCCCGACCACGGCGCCGAGGACGGCTCGACGCTGGCGAGGTTCGTCGCGGGCGTCGCGGACGCGCTGACGCCGTAGGGGCGCCGGCGCGTCGCGTCGCGTCTACGCGGCGATCAGGTCGTGCCGGACGACGACGACGTGCTGCCGGGCGCGGTCGTCGACCCGCCGCCGCGGTTGGGGCGCTGCGGGAGCTTGGCCTGGCAGGACTTCAGCGCGGCCTGGACCTTCGGGTCGGACTGCTTGAGGTTGCGCAGGGCCTGGAAGCCGTCGGAGACCTTGACGTCCAGCCCCTGGTCCTTGAGGCAGGTCAGGTACGGGGTGAAGGCCTGGATGTTGCCGCCCGCCCCGCCGCCGTTCCCGCCCCCGCCGCCGCCGGCGCCGTAGCCGCCGCGGCCGGCGCCCTGGGGCCGGTACTTGGCGCAGGCCTGCATGGCCTTCTGGGTCTTCGGGTCCTGGCTGCGGCCGGCGAAGCCGCCGGCGGGCGGGGCGCCGTTGGTCCCGGTCGGCGGCTGGCCGTTGCCGCCACCGGCCGGCGGGCCGCCCTGGCCGCCGCCGCCCCGGTTGGGCAGCGTCACGCCGTTGTCCTTCAGGCACTGCTGGAACTTCTGGAAGTCCGCGTTCTGGGTCCCGTTCTGGCCGCCGGCCTGGCCGCCGGCCTGAGCGCCGCTCTGGCCGCTGGCCTGGGTCGTCGTGCTCGACGCCGAGCCGCTGCTCCCGGAGCTGCCACAGGCAGCGAGGGCGAGCGACGCGCCGGCGACGGCGAGGGCGGACAAGGGCGTAGCGATGCGCAACATACAGTGCAGTCAGCCGCACCAATCGAAAGGCTGCCCAAGGGCGGACGAAGAACTGCGTAAGTCGACCCGGCGGAACCGCACCGCTGACGGGGCCGGCGGGGTTCTTCGTCTTTCCTCACATAGCGCTTAGAGGGTGCTCACAGGTCCGGGCGAAGGTGAGAACGGTATGAACCGCCCGTCTCGTCGTCATCTCACCCCGCTCAACCTCGCCCTCGGCCTCGTCGCCGCCGGCGGGGTGGTCGCAGCGATCGTCCTCACCGGCCCTGAGACGACGGCCTCGTCGGCGCAGGAGCGGGTCGTGACGGTGTCCAAGGGCGTCGTCCAGTCGACGGTGTCCGGCAGCGGCAACCTGTCGCCGGCCAACACCATCAACATGACCTTCGGCGCGTCCGGCAAGGTGACCAAGGTGTACGTCAAGGCGGGCCAGCACGTCGAGCAGGGAGAGCTCCTCGCGCGCATCGACCCGTCGTCGGCCGAGGTCGACCTCGCCGAGGCCAAGGCCACCCTCGTCAGCGCGCAGGACACGCTCGACAACATCGAGTCGGGGACGACGAGCACCACGACGGCGTCCACCGCGCCCGAGACGACGGGCTCGACGTCCTCGACGCTGGTGACGGCCGACGCCGCGTCGGTGACCGCGCACGCCGCGCAGGCGCCGGCGAGCACGACCACGAGCGCGCCGGCGACCACCGGCGCCCCGGCGAGCACGACTACGCCGCAGGCGACCACGGCGCCGAAGACGTCGACCACCACGGCGCCGAAGCCGAGCACGAGCACCAGCACGACGACGACCACGGCGCCGAGCGGCTCGGCGCCGAGCGGGTCGGGGTCGAGCGGGTCCGGGTCGAGCAGCTCCGGCGGCGGCGGCGCGACGCGCTCGGGCGGCTCGGGGTCGTCGGGCGGCAGCTCCTCGGGCAGCAGCTCCTCAGGTGGATCCGGCGGCTCGGGCGGCTCGGGCGGCTCCGGCTCCGGATCGGGCGGCACGGCCCAGACCGAGGAGTCCGCGGCCGCCGCCGTCAAGAGCGCGCAGCTGGCCGTCGACAACGCCGAGGACGCCCTGACCGCGACCGCGCTGCGGGCGCCGGCGGCGGCGACCGTCGCCTCGGTCAACGGCGCGGTCGGCGACCAGGTCAGCGCCGGCTCGGCGGGCTCGTCGTCCTCCTCGTCCTCGTCGGGCTCCTCGTCGAGCGGCAGCGGCGGCGGCGGCGCCGCAGCGGGCGGCGCGGCCAGCACCGGCTCGTCCTCGTCCTCCTCCTCCAGCTCCTCCTCGGGCTTCATCGTCCTCACGCAGCTCAGCCGCATGGACCTCCAGGTCAGCCTCTCGGAGTCGGACATCAACTCGGTCAAGGTCGGCCAGGCGGCCACGGTCACGGTCAACGCCGCCTCCGGCGAGCAGGTCGCGGGCAAGGTCACCGACATCGGCGTCCTGTCCTCGTCGTCGGGCTCCTCGGGCTCGTCCAGCGCCGTGAGCTACCCGGTCACGATCGAGCTGACCCAGACAACGAAGGGCCTGCGCGCCGGGATGAGCGCGACGGCGGAGATCGTCACGTCGCAGGCCTCCGGCGTCGTCGTCCCGACGCAGGCGCTGCAGGGCGGCAGCGTCACGGTCGTCAAGGACGGCAAGCGCACGACCCAGCGCGTCGAGACGGGCGTCGCGGGCGACACGTCCACGCAGGTCATCAGCGGCCTGAACGCGGGCGACCAGGTCGTCGTCACCTCGGCGAGCGCCGCCGCCGGCGCCAGCGCGACCGGTGCCGGCGCGGCCGGGGCGGCGGGCGCGGCGGGTGGCGCCCGGGC
>DATDMD010000037.1:0-20505 GCA_036518975.1 Baekduia sp. | reverse complement strand
CGTCGTCCTCGACGCGTCGATCGTCAACGTCGCGCTGCCGTCGATCGGCAAGGACCTCGACTTCGCCCCCGACGACCTCTCCTGGGTCGTCAACTCCTACACCTTGGTCTTCGGCGGCTTCCTGCTGCTCGGCGGCCGCCTGGCCGACCTGCTCGGCCGCCGCCGGATGTTCATCGCGGGCCTGACGCTGTTCGCGCTCGCCTCGCTCGCCGGCGGCCTGGCCCAGAGCGAGATGTGGCTGATCATCGCCCGCGCCGTCCAGGGCCTCGGCGCCGCGCTGGTCTCCCCCGCCGCGCTCTCGATCGTGACCACCACCTTCCGCGAGGGCTCCGAGCGCAACACCGCGCTCGGCGTCTGGGGCGCGGTCGCCGGCTCCGGCGGCGCGGCCGGCGTCCTGCTCGGCGGGATGCTGACCGAGTGGGCCGGCTGGGAGTGGGTGCTCTTCGTCAACGTCCCGATCGGCCTGATTGCCGCGTTCATCGCGCCGCGCCTGCTGCACGAGTCGCGCGACGAGCAGGCGATGCGCCACTTCGACGTCCTGGGCGCCGTCACCGTCACGGCCGGGCTGGCGATCGGGGTGTACGCCTTGGTCGACGCCGCCAACGCGGGCTGGACCTCGGCCCAGACGCTCGGCCTCGGCGCCGTGTCGATCGTGCTGCTCGCGACGTTCGTGGGCGTCGAGCAGCGCTCGCGCCAGCCGCTCGTGCCGTTCTCGATCTTCCGGTTGCGCTCGCTGCGGGGGTCGAACATCGTCGCGCTGCTGATCGGCATGTCGCTGTTCGCGATGTTCTTCTTCATCTCGCTCTACCTCCAGCAGGTGCTGGGCTACAGCGCGCTGAAGACCGGGCTCGCCTACCTGCCGCTGGCCGGGTTCATCATCGTGTCGGCGGGCGTGGCGTCCGGGCTGGTGACCAAGGTGGGGTTCAAGCCGACGCTGATCGCCGGGCTGCTGTTCGTCACCGCGGGGCTGCTGTGGTTCTCGCAGGTGTCGGCCCCGGGCGGGTCGTACGTCGGCGACGTGCTCTTCCCCTCGATCCTGGCGGCGATCGGCCTCGGCCTCGCGTTCGTGTCGGTCACGATCGGCGCGGTGACGGGCACGAAGCCCGACGAGGCCGGCCTGGCCTCCGGGCTCATCAACACGTCGCAGCAGGTCGGCGGCGCGCTGGGCCTGGCGATCCTGTCGTCGATCGCCAACAGCCGGACCGCATCGGTGCTCGCCGGCGGCGAGACCGACCCGCACGTCGCGCTGACCGAGGGCTTCCAGACCGCGTTCCTGATCGGCGCCTGCTTCGCGGCGACCGGGGCGATCCTCGCGGCCATCCTCATCTCCTCGCGCGACAGCCGCGAGCAGGTCGAGGCGGCCAAGCGCCCCGACACCCAACCGGCCCCGATCCCGGCGTAGCGACCTTCGCGCCCGAACCGGGCGCAACAAGCTGCGCGGCCCTCTGCCGAGTTGGGCCGCGCCTTGGCGGGGGCGGTGCGTGGTGGCACCGCCCCCGCTGTTTTTTGGGGTGCGTCGGGTGTCTGTTGGCGAGCAGTTCAAGCGTTGGCTGGTGCTGCGAGGCGGGGTCTGCTTGGCATCTAGGGCGTGAGGCGGTTGCGGTGATGCTCCGCGCTGTCGGCGTGCCTCAGCCGGGTTGGGGCGGGCATTTCGGGCTCGCATCGCGGGACGCCGAGGGTCCAAGTCGTCTGGCCCCCACATATCGGGGGTGAGACGACTTGGACCGTCATTCGGAGGCGAATCCTTGCCGCGCCGAGGTCCGTGTCGTCTGGTGTCCCGCATAGGGACACGCGACGACATGGACCATCGTTCGCAGGCGAATCCTCACCTCGCCGAGGTCCGTGTCGTTTTGGACGTCATATGGACGTTCGAAACGACACGGACCTCGGACGTCCCGGCGATTCGGCCCCGAACTCGCCCCGGAAGCACCACGAGGACGAGCCACACCGACAGCGCGGAGCACCACGCAGACTGCCTCGCCCTAGATGCGAAGCAAACCCCGCCACGCAGCACCAGCCACGCCTGCGCTGGTCGCCGACGACGCCGAGCACGAGTGCGCCCGGAGCGAACCGGCCGCCCGAACGGCCACGCCTGCGCTGGTCGCCGACGACGCCGAGCACGAGCGCGCCTGGAGCGAACCCCGCCCGCCCGGCCGGCCGCTCCGCCCCGCGTCACTGCCTGCCAGCCCGAGGCCCAACAACGCATCCCAGATACCCTCCTCCCCCGTGACCAGCGTCGACGTCCGAGCCAGCGATGACGAGCGCCTGGCCGTCATCGACCGCCTGGCCACCCACTTCCGCGCCGGCCGCCTCGACGCCGACGAGCTCGAGGAGCGCACCGCGCGCGCCAATGCCGCCAAGACCCGCGGCGACCTCGCGGTCATCGAGGCCGACCTGCCCGACGCGCCCGGCCCCGCCACCGCGCCGGCCGCGCTCCAGCACCAGCGGCACCGCCGCGAGAAGATCGCCGGCGCGGCGTCAACGGCCGCCTTCCTCTGGATCATCTGGCTCGCAACCGGCGCCAACGGCTTCGTCTGGCCGATCATCCCAACGGCCGCGCTCGCCCTCGGCGTGATCCGCGAACTGGCGAGCGGCGACGACGCGCAGCACCACAGGCGCCGCCGGCGACTCCGCTAGCCCTCAGGCCACCGGCTCTCGCGGGCGCCAGCCGTCACGCGCCCTGTCGAACGCGTCCCAGTCGATCGGCATCGGCCCGTCATCATCCGGGCCGTCCCCGCCCCCGCCGCCGTCGTCGTCCCAGCCGTCGTCGTCGTCGCGCCGGCGGGCGACCCACGCGGCCAGGCACAGCGCCTCGACGCCGCAGATCACGAACGCGCCGGCCATCCCGTCCTGGTTCTCCAGCAGCGCCTCGCCGGCCAGGATGTAGAGGCAGATCGACAGCCCGACGAGCGTCCGGGCGAGGCGTTCGTGCGCACGCCTGGCAGGCACCCCGAGGAAGGCCCGGGCGACCGAGAGGACCAGTGCGATGGCGACAACGGCCTTGATCTCGAGCGGCAGCGCGCTCACAGCCTCAGGCTACCCCCATGTGCGCTCGACGCAAAGGGTCCGGCGCCCGATCAGGGCGCCGGACCGGCATTTCGGCGCTAAAGGGCCTTGAGCTCCTCGGTGATCCCGGCGACCGACTGCTTGGCGTCGCCGAAGAGCATGCTCGTCTTGGGGTTGACGAACAGCGGGTTGTCGATGCCGGCGTAGCCGGAGCTCATCGAGCGCTTGAGCACGATGACCGACGCCGACTCGTCGACGTTGAGGATCGGCATCCCGTAGATCGGGCTGTCGGGCTTGTTGCGCGCGTCCGGGTTGGTGACGTCGTTGGCGCCGATGACCAGGGAGACGTCGGTGCGGCTGAACTCGCCGTTGATGTCGTCCATCTCCTTGAGCTGGTCGTACGGCACGTCGGCCTCGGCGAGCAGCACGTTCATGTGCCCCGGCATGCGGCCCGCGACCGGGTGGATCGCGTACTTGACCTCGACGCCCTTGGCCTCCAGGAGCTTGGCCATCTCGCGCACCGCGTGCTGGGCCTGACTCACGGCCATGCCGTAGCCCGGGACGATCACGACCTGGCGCGCGTAGGCCATCTGGATCGCGACGTCCGCCGCGCTGGTCGAGCGCACCGTGCCGCCCTCGACGCCGGCACCGACCGCCGCGGTCACCTCGCCGCCGAAGCCGCCGAGCAGCACCGACGGGATCGTGCGGTTCATCGCCACCGCCATCTGGTTCGTCAGCAGCGTGCCGGACGCGCCCACGATCATGCCCGCGACGATCAACGACGTGTTGTTGAGCGCCACGCCGGTCGCCGCCGCGCTCAACCCCGTGAACGCGTTCAGCGTCGAGATGACCACCGGCATGTCGGCGCCGCCGATCGGCAGCACCAGGAAGTTGCCGACCAGCGCCGCCGCGATCAGCAGCACGATGAACAGGCCCTGGTCATTGCTGCCCGCCACGATCGCCGTCCCGCACGCGACCGCGACGGCCAGCAGCAGCCCGTTCAGCGGCGCCTGCAGCGGGCCGATCGTGATCGGCTTGCCGGTGATCAGCTCCTGGAGCTTGGCGAACGCGATGTTCGACCCCCAGAACGACACGCTGCCGACGATCGCCGCGAAGCAGCTGAAGATCGCCACGTAGGTCGGCACGTCGGCGAAGCCGCCCGAGTCGCGGAACTCGACCCACGCGATCAGCGCGACCGCGCCGCCGCCCACGCCGTTGAACAGCGCGACCATCTGTGGCATCTGGGTCATCTTGACCTTGCGCGCCGCCGGCACGCCGATCGCGGTGCCGATCGCGACGCCCAGGATGATCAGCCCGATGTTGTGGACCTTCGGGACCAGCAGCGTCGCGATGATCGCCACCGCCATGCCGACCGCCGCGATCCGGTTGCCGCGCACCGCCGTCTTCGGACCGGTCAGGCCGCTCAACCCATAGATGAACAGCGAGAAGCTGACGATGTACAGGACGTCCCGGAAGTTGGGGTCCGTGATGAAGCTGGCCGTGATCACGCGCCCTCCTCCGAGCCGGCCTCGACCTGGTCCTTCGGCTTGGTCTTGAACATCTCGAGCATCCGGTCGGTGACCAGGAAGCCGCCCACGACGTTGATCGTCCCGAAGATCACCGCGATCACCAGCAGCAGCTTGTTCAGGAACCCGTCCGCCGATCCGTTGACCAGGATCAGGATGCCGCCGAGGATCACGATGCCGTGGATCGCGTTCGTCCCCGACATCAACGGCGTGTGCAACGTGTTGGGGACCTTCGAGATCACCGCGTAGCCGACGAAGCCGGCCAGCACGAGGATCGCCAGGTTGGTGACCAGCATGGCTACAGGACCTCCCCGTCCTTGACGACGCAGGCGCCGCTGACGATCTCGTCCTCGAAGTCCGGCGCGTAGGCCCCGGACTCGTCGTCGGCGAGCAGCTCGATCAGCGCCTGCAGGTTGCGTGCGTACAGCGCGCTGGCGTGCTCGGGCATCGTCGCCGGCAGGTTCAGCGGCGAGACGATCGTGATGTTGTGCTTGACGACGACCTGGCCGGGCTCGGTCAGCTCGCAGTTGCCGCCAGTCTCGCCGGCGAGGTCGACGATCACGCTGCCGGGCTTCATGCCCTCGACGGCCTCGGCGGTGACCAGCCGCGGCGCCAGGCGGCCCGGGACCAGCGCGGTGGTGATGACCACGTCGAAGCCCTTGATCGCGTCCGTCAGCGCCTGCTGCTGCTGGGCGCGCTCCTCCTCGGTCAGCTCACGCGCGTAGCCGCCCTCGCCGGCGGCCTCGATGCCGAGGTCCAGCCACTTGGCGCCCAGCGACTCGACCTGCTCGGCCGTCTCAGGCCGGACGTCGTAGCCCGTGGTCTGCGCGCCGAGGCGGCGCGCGGTGGCCAGCGCCTGCAGGCCCGCGACGCCGATGCCCAGGACCAGCACCTTGGCCGGCGGGATCGTGCCCGCCGCCGTCATCAACATGGGGTAGAACCGCGTCGCGTGCTCGGCCCCGAGCAGCGCCGACTTGTACCCCGCGACGTTGGACTGCGACGACAGCGCGTCCATCGACTGCGCGCGCGAGATCCGCGGGATCGCCTCCATCGCGAACGCCGTCGCGCCGGTCTGGGCGACGGCCTTGAGCCCGTCGGGGTTGCCGCGCGGGTTCAGGAACCCGATCAGCGTCTGGCCCGCCGACAGCCGGCCCAGCTCCTCGGCGCTGGGCGGCGCGACCTTGACGACCACCTCGGCCCCCCACGGGTCGCCGATCGTGGCGCCGGCGTCCGTGAACAGGTCGTCCGGCACCAGCGCGGCTTCCCCCGCACCGGCCTCGACGACGACCTCGTGGCCCTTGGCGACGAGCTTGCGTACGACCTCGGGCACGAGGGCGACTCGCCGCTCGCCCTCGGCCTGCTCCTTCGGTGTGCCGATCCGCATAAGAGGCGCGGACCCTATACGCCCCGACGTCCGGAACGCAGTGTCGCTCCAGACGGCGGCCCGTTGGTGCGGTCCGCGCGCCGCGGCCCTTGCGGACCGGGCTCAGCAGCCGCCAGGCTTCGTGCGCGCGACCGCGACCGGCAGGTGGCGGCCCGCGAGCGCGACGAGCGCGTCGTTCGTCGCCAGGACGCGCGAGCCCGCGTCCTCGCGCGTGAACTGGAACGCGCCGCCGCTGCGCTGGAGCGACCGCAGGGCCGCCAGGGCGCGGGTGTCACGGCTGCCCATCGCCCGCGCGGCCTCGACGGCGAGCGCGGTCGAGTTGGCCTCGTTGCGGTCGCGGCGGCCGAGCGCGAACCCGCCGGCCGGCGTGCGCTGCGTGCGCAGCCAGCGCAGGCCGGCGCGCAGGGTGGCGTTGTGGCGCGAGACGCCGGCCGCGCGCGCGGCGAGGATCGCCATCGCGGTCGAGGTGACGTCGTCGGCGCGGCCGCCGGAGCGGCTCATGTCGTAGTTCCAGCCGCCGCGCCCGCGGGCGTTGAGCAGCACGCTGACCGCGCGCTTGGACGGGCCGGCCCGCAGCGCGTGGGCGGCCATCATGCCGAGCGTCTGGTCGAAGATCGTCCTGCCGTAGCGGCCGGCGCGGCCGTAGCCGTCGAGGCGCCTGAGGAGGTCGAGGCTGCCGGCGCAGCGCGGGTTGCCCGAGCGCGTCGCGACGAGGGCCAGGATCGTCTTGCCGGTCGCCCCGGCGGTCGTCGCGTACTGGAGCGCGCCGCCCCGCAGGACGCGGGCACGGCGGCCGGCGTCGAGCGACGACAGGTGGTTCGCGGCGCGCAGCGCGACGATCGCGTCGGCGGCCATCCCGTCGGCGCCGGGGCGCTGGTGGGCCGCCAGCCAGGAGGCGCCGCTCGCGGTGGAGGCGTGGGCGCCGGGCGCCAGGGCGAGCGTGGCCGTCAGCGCGGCCGTGAGCGAGATGATGGTCTTGGTCATGAAGATGAAGGCGTCGACGGGGCGGCGGGCGCGGCGGCGGTCCAGCGGACCTCCAGGCGCGCGCGGTAGCGCTGGAGCACCCGGACGAACGCGGGCCCGAAGGCGAGGAAGAACGCGACGTTGCCCACGGCGTGGGCGATGTCGAACGGCAGGCCGCTGGTCTCGACCACGGCCCATTGTGCCAGCGAGGGCGTGCCGCCGGCGGCGGTCAGCGTCGACAGATTGGTCAACGCACCGTAGAACAGTGCGCAGACGACGAGCAGCGCCGCCGTGGGCACGCGCGGCAGCCGGCCGCGGGTCAGCGGCGCCCAGGCCGCGCCGATCACGCCGACGGTCCCCCACGCGACCATCTGCCACGGCGTCCACGGGCCCTGGCCGAAGACCAGGTTGGAGGACAACGCGGCCAGTGCACCGACCGCGAACCCGGGCGCGCCGCCCAGGACGTACCCGCAGAGGAAGACGATGTCGGTGGTCGGCTTGACGTTGGGCAGCGGCGCGAACGCGATCCGGCCCAGCGCGGCGAGCGCCGCGAGCGTCGCGACCATGGCCAGGACCTTGCTCGACGGGTGCGTCCGCTCGTACCACGCGAACCCGAGGCCGAGGACGAGCGCGAGCAGCGTGAACGTCGTCAGCTGCCAGGTCATGCGCGCACCGCCGCCGGGCCGCGGTCGGGGTCCGGGTTCGTCAGGAGCGCCGCGCCCTCGGCGGGCAGCAGGGCGCGGCCGTCGGTCACGCGCGCGGTCTCGGTCGCGAAGTACCAGCCGCCGGCCAGGACCTCGGACGCGGGGCCGTCGGCGATCGGCCGGCCGTCGGCGAGCAGGACGACGCGGTCGGCGACCTCGGCGGCGAACTCCGGGTCGTGCGTGGCGACGACGACCGCGGCGCCGCCGGCCGCGAACCCCGCGAGCCGGCCGGTCAGCGCGGCCTTCGCGGCGCGGTCCATCCCGCGCGTCGGCTCGTCGAGGCAGATGACGGCCGCCGGCTCCGGCGCGTCCAGGACGATCGCCAGCGCCAGCCGCTGCCGCTGGCCGCCGCTGAGGTCGTGCGGGTGGCGGTCGACGACGTGCTCGAGCCCGACCGCGCGCAGCGCCTCGGCCGACGCCTCGTCGCTGACGCGCTCGTGCAGGAAGTAGTCGTTGGGGTCCTGCAGCAGCAGCGCGACGCGGCCGGCCGCCCGGACCTTCCCGCGCGTCGGCGCCATCAGCCCCGCGGCGTGGCGCAGGAGCGTCGACTTCCCGGCGCCGTTGCGGCCCATCAGCGCGACGCGCTCGCCGGGCGCGATCGTGAGGTCGACGCCGCGTAGCACGGCCGCCCCGCCGCGGCGCTCGTGCCAGACGCCGGCGAAGCTCAGCGCGGCGGCGCGCCGATCGCCACGCGAGGGCCGGCGCGGCTCGCGCTCGGTCGCCGCTTCGCCGCCGCCGAGCAGTGAGACGCCCTGCGCGCGCAGGGCGGCGCGCGCCTCCTTGACGCCCGACGGCACCGCGGTGAAGCCCGCGAGGCCGAACATGCGCGCGGCCGGCGTCTGCAGCTCGGGCGCCGCGCCGCCGGCCCAGCGCAGGAACGCGCGCGGCGGGGCGTCGCACGCGATCGCGCCGTCGGCCAGGACCACGACGCGGTCGGCCGCGGCCAGGCAGCGCTCGAGGCGGTGCTCGGCGAGGACGATCGTCGTCCCCCACTCCTCGTTGAGGCGCCGCAGGAGCCAGATGAGCTCGTCGCCGGCGACGGGGTCGAGCTGCGACGTCGGCTCGTCCAACAACACCAACTTGGGTCGGCCGGCGAGCGCGGCGCCCAGCGCGACGCGCTGCAGCTCGCCGCCGCTCAGCTCGGTCGTCGCCCGGTCCAGCAGGTGCGCGATGCCGAGCGCCAGCGCGGCCTCCTCCACCCCGCGCGCCACCGCCGCCGGCCCGTGGCCGCGGTTCTCCAGCGGGAAGGCGAGCTCGGCGCGGACGGTGGTCAGGACGACCTGCGCCTCGGGATCCTGGAACAGCGAGCCGGCGACCCGCGCGAGGTCGGCCGGCCCGTGCTCGCGCGTGTCGAGCCCGTCGACCCGGACGGCGCCGCCGAAGGTGCCGCCGTGGAAGTGCGGGACGAGGCCGGCCGCCGCGCGCAGCAGCGTCGACTTGCCGCCGGCCGAGCGCCCGGCCAGGACCACCAACTCGCCCTCGTCGACCCGCAGCGACACGTCGCGCAGCGACGGCGCGGTCCCGCCCGCGTACGTGTAGGTGACGCGGTCGAGCTCCAGCAGCGGGTGGCCGCCGCCGGCGTTCACCGCGCGATCCCCCGCCGGTCGGCGAACGGCGCCAGCGCGACCACGGCGTAGGCCACCAACAACGCACAGGCCTCCCCCGCGCCGCCGCCCGACACCTCCGGGTAGACGTCGAAGGAGGCCCACGGCACCGTCCGCGCGGCCACCGTCAGCGCCGCCACGCCCACCGCCGAGACCAGGAACGCCCGGTCGTGGCGCGACCACGGGCGTCCCGATGCGCCGCCGCGCCGCGCGGTCCCGTAGCCGCGGACCTCGAGCGTCGCCGCCACGTCGAGCGCGCGGTCCAGCGCGTTGCCGGCCACGGCGCGCAGGACCGCCACGCGGGCCGTCGCTCCCTCGCCGCCGCCGTCGGCCCGGCAGCGCCGCGCCTCCTCGACGCGCCGCGCGTCGGCGGCCAGGACCGGGACGAGGCGCGTCGCCAGCGTCGCGGCCAGCGCCGAGCGCACCGAGGCGCGGCGCATGACCCGCAGCAGGTCGTCGGGGTCGACCGCGACCGAGAACAGGGAGAACGCCGCCGCGACGACCAGCAGCCGCAGCCCGAAGAGCAACCCGTACACCAACGCCTCGAGCGTGAGGTCGACCTGCCCGAAGGGCGGGACGTCCCCGAGGCGCGCGAGGATCGTGAAGCCCTGGCGGACGACGAGCATGTTGATGACCGCGATCACCAGCGCCCACGGGATCATCCACAGCGCGACGCGTCCCACCTCGCGCGCCACGCCCGCGCCGAGCGCGCCGCCGAGGACGACGAGCGCCAGGCCGACCAGCACGATCGGCGACTGCGCCGCCAGCGCGGCCGCCGCCAGCGCGGCGCACCACGCCCCACCCGCCGCGGCGCGCGCCGCGTGCAGCGGGCTCGCACGACGGACGTACCGCATTACCCGCTCCGGTCCGGCAGCCCGATCGGCTCGCCGTCCTGGATCGCGACCGCGAACCGGTTGGTCAGGGCGCCCTCTTCGAGCGCCGCCGCCGCGTCGCTGACGCCGCGCGCGTCGGTCCCGGTCACGACCCACACAGGATCGCTCACCTCGTCCTTGTCGTCCTTGACCTTGGTCGCGGCGATCAGGCCGGTCCCGGCGCCGAGCGTCCGCGTGACGTGGCCGCGGTCGTCGAGCAGGGCGATCGACCGGCCGTCGGCCGACGGCTTGGCGAAGACGCCGCTGACCGCGGGGCCGCGGCCGAGCAGCCCGGTGACCGGGTCGTCGCGGACCTGGCTCCACGGCCCGACGACGATGCGCAGCGTGTCCTCCACGAACGAGCTCCCGACGCCGCCGCGCGCGGCGACGAGGCCCAGGTCCTGCATCTTGCCCGCGACCGTCGAGCACGCCTCGCTCTTGGGCTCCGAGCACTCGATGCGCGTCGGCAGCCGGCGCCCGTCGATGCCGTGCAGGAACGGCTCGGGGAACGACCCGACGACCGCCGGGACGTCGTCGGTGACGCCCCAGTCGTGCCAGTCCCACCACACGCGGTCGCCCGAGTGCACGCGGACCGACGTCGCGCCGGTGTCGGCCTGGATCCCGTTGACGTAGAAGAACCAGTCGAACGGGTTGCCCCCGCTCTGGCCGCCGGTGACGCCGTCGATCGACTGCACGAACCCGCCGCCGTACCGCGTCTTGACCTTCGGCGCGTTGCGCTGCAGGAGCCGCATCACGGTGTCCGACCCGCCGGTCTTGGGCTGGTCGGTGTCGATGATCGGCTGGGCGCCGAAGTTCTTGGACACCACCAACTGGGTGTTGCTCGCCTCCGGCCCCGCGCCGACGCCGCAGCCGGCGACCGCCGACGCCGCGAGGGCGCAGGCGATCACGGCGGCGAGCCGGGCGCGGGACCGGAGGCGCCTAGGCAACGGTGAACACCACGCGCGACGTGCCGCGGGCCAGGTGCTGGGTCTTGTTCCCCGCCTTGTCGACGACGATGACGTCGAGCACGTACCGGCCCTTGCCGAGCTTGGAGGGCATCAGGTAGGACCAGCTCGGGTTCGCGCCGACCGAGAACCAGACGCCGTGCGTGGCGCCGCACTTCTTGATGGTCTTGAACTTCTCGGTCCTGCCGTCGTAGGTGGCGCACTTGCCGCCGTCGTTGCGCGTCAGGCGCAGCTGGATGTCGGCGACGCCGGTCTGGTCGGGGTCGGTCCTGCCGGACAGCTGCCGCGGGCCCTTGCCCTTGGCGTACTTCTTGCCCTCGGCGATGCCGACGATGCGGCTCAGCGCGGCGACCTTGTCGGGCGCGGCGGTCGTGACGGCCGCGGGGGTGGGCAGCGCCGCCTGCGTCGTGCCGCAGAAGCCGTCGCTGCCGTTGGTGGCGCAGCCGGCGATCCGGGCGGGGGCGCGGTTGCCGTGTGTCGCGACCAGCGTGTAGGGGCCCGCGCCGACCGTGACCTGGGCGGTGCCGTCGGCGCCGATGGTCGCCGGCGCGGTGCCGCCGCTGACCGTGGCGCCGGCGGCCGGCGTCTGCGCGCTGGGCGGCGACGGGTAGGTGGAGAAGTCGGTGGTCACGTCCTTCGCGGTGACGGTGAACGGCACGCCCGGCGTGGCCGTCGTGGGCGCGTCGAGCAGCACCGGCTCGTCATAGCCCTCGGACGCGAAGGCGTCGCTCCAGTAGAAGAGGACCTTGTCGCCCGCGGCCAGCGTGGCGTCGCACGCGGTGCCGTTGAAGAACGAGCCGTTGACGTACAGCGCCCACGACGAGCCGCCAGTCACGATCGGGTGGCTCTCGGTCGTGATGCGCTCTACCGAGAACGCGCCTCCGTCCCAGTCGCCGCTGACGGCGCTGTCGAGCGCGGTCGCGGGCGCCGCGCCGCTGCACGACGCGCCTCCCGGCTTGCTCACCGACGCCGCCGTGTCCACCACGGTCGGCGCCTTGATCACGCTCTGCCCTTCGATCTCCACGCTGACGCGCGCCGCTGAAGCGGGCGCAGCGGATACGAGCAGGAGGCCTCCGACGAGAAGGCCGAGCATCTTGTAGGTCATGTGGGAACCACCCCTTGCCGCGAGGGCGTCGAGTCCTTGACGGTCGGAGGTAGGTCTCCTGGCTTACGGGCCTCTCCTCGTCGCGCCTTCCCAGGACGTGCGTCCCAGTGGCCTTTGCGCGAGGCGCTCGCCCGGTCACAGTGGCGGGTCCGCGCCGGTCTCGCACCGGCTTCCCTTGACCACCGACCCTTTGTGAATCAGGCGAGCAGCGTACCGCTCCGGACCCTTCGCGCGCCGTGTCGCCACCGGTAGCCTCCGCTGACGATGACCGTCAACCTCACCCGGATCTACACGAAGCTCGGCGACGGCGGCGAGACGCACCTCGGCGACATGAGCCGCGTGCCCAAGACCCACGAGCGCATCGAGGCCTACGGCGCGGTCGACGAGCTCAACGCCCAGCTCGGCGTGACGCTGACGCTCCCGGACCTCCCGGAGCAGCAGGCGGCGTGGCTGCGCCGGGTGCAGAACGACCTCTTCGACGTCGGCGCCGACCTCGCCGTCCCGCACGGCGGCGACCGCGAGCGGCTCCGGGTCGACGGCGCCTACACGGAGTGGCTGGAGGGCGCGTGCGACGAGGTCAACGCGACGCTCAAGCCGCTCAAGTCCTTCATCCTGCCCGGCGGGACGCCGGCCGCCGCGCACCTGCACGTCTGCCGCACCGTGTGCCGCCGCGCCGAGCGCCGCGCGATCCTGGTCCAGGACGGCAACCCCGAGGTCGTCCGGTACCTGAACCGGCTCTCGGACCTGCTGTTCATCCTCAGCCGCGCGGCCAACGGCGGCGACGAGCCGCTCTGGGAGCCGGGCGCGACCAAGGCGTAGGGGTCGCTCAGCGGGCCGTGCGCGTGGGCCCGCGGAAGCCGAGCGCCGTGACGGTCGCCAGGACGACGGCCAGCGCCGCGATCGCCAGCGCGCCCACCACGAACGTCGTGTGGGTCGCGGCGTAGCCGACGAGCTGCTCGGGGCGCGCGAGGGCCAGCCCGATCGCCGCGCCCGCCGCCAGGAGCGCGACGCCGAGCGCCGGCAGCACGTCCGCGGGCCGGGTCCCGCCCTCGACGCCGCGCCGGCTGGGCCAGCGCTGCTCGCTCCAGGCGACCACGCCGATGAAGAGCATCACGTACGTCATGGCCACGAGGTAGCCGCCGAAGACGTCGGACGGGAAGTGCCAGCCGAGGGTCAGGATCGCGTAGGCGACGGCCAGCGCGAACGCGCCGCCGATCGCGGCGACCGTCGGACGCAGCCTCGGCGGCGCCGCCAGGACCGCGCACAGCGCCATCGTCATCGCCGCCGTCGAGTGGCCGGACGGCCACGACGCGGCGCCGATCTGCGCGTGGCCGAGCCACTCCGCCACGCGCGGCCCGGCGAGCAGGTGCTTGAGCGACTCGCTCGTGAAGCCGGCGAGGAAGAAGACGAGCGGCAGGCCGAGCGCGACGCGCCAGCGGCCGCGGACCAGCGCCACGAGCACGAGGATCAGGCCCCAGAGCGCGTACGGCGCGGGGTCGGCGAGGTGCGCGATGTGGTCGAGCGCCGGCGTCAGGCGCGGCGCGTTGAGCTCGACGAAGCCGTGCAGCGTCTTGGCGTCGCCCTGCTGGGTGATCGGGATCAGCTTGGCGAACACGCCGGTGATCGCGAGCAGGAGCGCCGAGACGGCGGCGAGCGCGAGCGGCGGTGCGGGGCGGCGGAACGACATCGGCCGGGTCCACGGTAGCCACGCAGGATCAACGCGGTCTGAAGCGAAGCCCGGAAGGGCCATGGACGTCGGCCTCGTCCCCGCCCTCCGCGACGGCGCGCTGCGCGACCGCGCCGGCCTGCTGCTCGGCCGCGTCGAGGACCAGCTCTTCGACGCCGGGACCAACCGGCCCGCGTGGCTGGTCGTGCGGCTGAGCGACGGGGGCGCCCGGACGCTCGTCCCGGCCGCGGGCGTGCGCGCGCGCGTGGATGGACTGCAGATCGGGGTCGGCGCGGAGCTCGTCCGGTCCTGCCCGGTCGCGCTCGCCGGTCGCGTGCCGTTGCGCGAGCACGTCGCGGCGGCCGCGCGCCACTACGGGCTGCGGCGGTTCGCCCGCGGGGCGGCGGGCGCGTCGTACACGTCGGCGGCGCCGGCGCTGGGCGTCGCCGCCTGAGCGGGAGACGACGAGAGCCCCGCCGCTGTGGCGGGGCCCTCATCCCTTCCGTCCGCAGGTGGTCGCGCCTGGGGCGCGTGCGGTCTGTGCGCCGTGCGCTTAGCGCAGCGGCCGGGTGAACAGCAGCGACAGGGCCGACCAGTACTTGTCGATCGGCAGCGCCGTGTTGAAGATGGCCACCTCGTCGATGTCGCCCGTGTAGTACAGGTCGCAGTCCTCGAGGAAGTCGCCGAGGCCGAGGTCCTGGGTCACGTACGGGATGCCCGCGGAGGGGAAGTCCTCGCCGCCGGGGACGAGCTTGCCGTCGACGAACAGCTTCGCGGTCGTGCCGTCGTAGGTGCCGGCGACGTGGTGCCACTTGCCGTTCCAGATCGACGCGGGCGCGACCGAGCCCGAGCCGTGCAGCAGCGAGTGGTCGTTCTGGTCCTCCATGTAGAAGCGGAGGCCGCCGTCGGAGCCGGTGTACAGGCCGTAGGTGGACGCGTCGCAGTAGTTGGTCGCGCCCTTGCCGACGACGTACTTGTGGGCGCCGAGCGGCGTCGACGAGCGGACCCAGGCCGAGACCGTGACGGTCTTCGAGTCCAGGGCCGGCGAGTCCGGGATGCGGACCAGGTCGTTGCCGTCGAACCGCAGCGCGGAGCCGAAGAGCAGGCCGCGGATCCACGTCGGGTCATTGGCATCGACGCCCGGCGTGCTGCCGAGCATGCCGTTGTCACCATGGCCGGAGAGATCGTGGACGACCTGCCCCGACCCTTCGTACATCGGCCACCAGCCGGACAGTGAGTCGAGCACGCCGGCCGACGCCGACGCTGGCACCGTGAGGCCCACGGCGAACAGGGCCACCACGCCCAACTTCGCGAAGGTGGCACGAGAAGACTTCTTGATCCTCCGTGACATGGAGCGATCATCACCTTCTCGGAGCGACCTCGCCCTAGCCGAAGGTTGAGGCTGAGGTTTGCAGGCTGACCGTGTTGGCGCGGGCGCGCCTCTCAGTTCGGGTAGTAGCCCTCGAACTTCTTGGTCGAGGCCGGCAGCCCCGGCGCGTCGCCGCCCGGATGGAGCCGTGCCCGAGCGTGTACGTGGCCCGGCGGTTGCCGTGGACCAGCACGAACGAGCCGGTGCACGGCAGCGCCTGACCGACCTTCGTCCAGGTCTGGCAATGCACCCTGATCTTCGTCACGCGCGACTGGATGGCACTCGAGTGGGCCCAGGTGCCGATGCCCCAGTCCATCGCGGCCGTGGCGCTGAGCGGACTGACCTCGCCGACGGCGTGCGCGCCGCCGGGCAGGGCGAGGACGAGCGCCACCGGCGCGACGGCGAGGGAGGTGAGACGGCGGGACATGACGCCGGAAGATTGCGGGCGGGGACATCTGGCCGCGTGACCTGCCCGTTGCCGGGTGGTGAACGTCCGGCGCACAGCGGGTGAACGCTGCAGCGGCGCCGTTGGAGGGCGCGTCCGCGGACGGATCGGGGCCTCGCCCAAGAACGCGAAAGCCCCGCGTGACGCGGGGCTGTCCGAAGTACCGCCACGGGGATTCGAACCCCGGTTTCCGCCGTGAGAGGGCGGCGTCCTAGTCCCCTAGACGATGGCGGCAAGGGGACGATCAGAGTAGCAAGCACCTCAGCGCGCACGTCCAGACGTAGCCCACGTTTCTCCCGCTATGCTCGCTCGACGCCGGCGGATGTGGCGGAATTGGTAGACGCGCACGGTTCAGGTCCGTGTGGGAGCAATCCCGTGGAGGTTCGAGTCCTCTCATCCGCATCGCACGAAGAAGCCCCGCATTTGCGGGGCTTCTTTGTTGGCGGGATGTGGACGCGATGGGCTCGAACCGTCGGATCGAGCGTCGTCATCCCACGGATTCATCCCACAGAACGACCTGCAAACTATGGGCCTGCGGACGCCGTCCCGCACCGTTCCACACTCTGATCTGGAAAGAAGCCCTCCACCGAGCGCTCATCAAGTCCAGCAGCTCTAGGTGACACCTAACCACGGTGCGGGGGAAGGCCGACAACGTGTCGCCGCCAGTAAGGTTCGCCGCTGATCAGCTAGCTGGCGACCACAAGAGATGGACGGGAGGGCGGCCGCGAGCCTATGAATATCGACGAACTCCTTGAGAGCAACCGACAGTACGCCGCTGCAGCGGACGTCGGCCACGTAGATATTCGACCTGCGAGGAAACTTGCGATCGTCACGTGTATGGACTCTCGCGTCGATGTGTTCGCCGCACTCCAGTTGCGTGACGGCGATGCGCACGTCCTTCGCAATGCCGGCGGCGTCATCACGGACGACGTCATCCGGTCCCTGGCGATTTCACAGCGTGTTCTCGGAACCCGCGATGTGATGCTCATCCATCACACCGATTGCGGCATGCAGAAGCTCACGGACGACGGGTTCCGGGCAGAGCTCCAGAACGCCACGGGCGTTGCACCTGCGTTTGCCATCGAGTCGTTTCGAGACCTTGCTTCCGACGTGCGCCAGTCGATCTTGCGAGTCCGGAGATCATCCTTTCTCCTCCACGAAGGGTCGATCCGGGGCTTCGTCTACGACGTCGACACCCGCCTTCTTGAGGAAATCGTGGCGACCGACGACGAGCAAGCGTCCTAACGCCGCTGCCCCAAGCATTCTGGCGTCGGCTCTTTGCCATAGACGATCACGCTGTAGCGCTCGTTAGTAGCGAGTAGCTCGGTTCGAACCCCACGACGCTCGAACATCAACAGCGTGATGTCGGCCGCTTCCGCACCGCTGCAGTACACCTCAAGTGGACGGCTGAGTAGGCCGGCCTCGTTGAACACCCGCGAGTCCGATTCCAACCAAACCGCCCACGATCCAATCGCGTCAGGAAACTCGGCTGACAGATAGGCGAGGATCTCCTCCTCCGCCTGTTCGCGGGTGCCTGCGAACGCGGCTCGCGCATCAACGCCGTGCGAACGAAGGTCATCAAATGCCAGCTTCAGTGCTCGGCGGGTACTGAGCGTGATCTCGGGACGGCTAGCGCCCATCCGCGATCTCTGCTGTCGTGGTGACGCGATCGAGGTCGATCACGGAGCGCCAGCGCGGTCCCAGTCGATGATCGCGCCATGCGTGACTCGACCGGTGCCGGCCATGAGCGACCGACGCAGTGCCGTGTAATCGATCGCGCTGTCGACAAGAAGCGCACCGAAGGCTCCCGTTGCGAGGCGGCCCATGAGCTGCTCAGCCCACATCCACCACCCGGTGTCCGGTGCGACGGCGAATAGCACAGCCGAGGCAACGAAGAAGAGGAGACTCAGGAGCAGCAGAGCAACGGTGGCGCCTCTCGACAAGGTGCGTCGAAGTAGCGAGAACCGCCCTGTAACCGGGATTGGTTCGCCCGTAAAGAGCCGCTCGTTGGCGACAGAGCGAATCTCAAGTCGCGTGATCTTGCTGACGAACGGAACGCTGCCGTTGGTCCGCCGCCCGACTGAAGCCCCCGGGGAAGACCAGTTCCGGATTCTTCCCTCCCGTCGTGTCGGATTCACCGCCGAGACGTATGAGCTTGTCGCTGTCTGCAACTTGGTGAGGTCGTTGGAGCGCAGGCGCGTCTGGAACGACATCGAGTGTGCGTTCCCAGCGACTGTGTTCGGCGCGAAGACCAGTCCGTACGTTGCGTACTCCGGGCCGACCACTACGGTCATTTCGCGTCCGAACGCCTCTTGGCGCTCGGACGGATCGATCTGGGTCAGGATCAAGACCGCTTGTTCGAGGCAGTGCCGTTCGAACGAGAAGGAGGCGAAGGTAGGACCGCCGTTCGACAGATCGCCGGGTGCGCCTTTCCTGGCAGATGTCCCGTACTGGCGATTGATCGCATCCTGGATGAACTGGCTTTCAGGGCTCTGCGGCAGGTCGCGCTTAGCCTTCTGTGCGGCACGAATCACGTCGTCTGCGAGCGATACCAAGCGCGCTCGATCGACGCCGAGATCGGGCGTCGTCCAGCCGTACTCGGCAATCGACGCCAAGACCAAATCGCGAACCGAACCGCCGCCGGCGGCGACCGAGGTGTGCTCCAAGATACTGCGCATTGAGGGCGGGCTTATACCTCACGGGGTGCCGACTAAGCAAGCCCGCGCGATCAGCGGCATAGGGCTCGCTCAAGGTATCTGAGCAGCTTCTCCACCGGCGCGGGCTCCGAGCGGCTTGATCGCGATCGGAGCCCGCAGACATCTAGGTGTTGGCGTGCGCGTCGACCCACCGCGCGATGGCGCGGCGGTCGAAGCGCTTGCTGCGGCCGATCCGCACGAAGGGCAGCGGGTCGCGCCGCCGGCGGCTCAGCTCGTAGACCGTGCTGGTCTTGATGGACAGCAGGTCGGCGACCTCTTCGGCGCGCATGAGCGGCGAGCGCAGCACGTCGAGGAGCTCGGGCGTGTTGGGGTTGTTGGTCGTGGTGCTCATGGTTCTAGGCCAGGCGCGGGGTGCGCATGCGGGTGATCTCGACGCGGCGCTGGCCGGGCAGCGGGTCCAACGTGATCACGGCGGCCTCACCGCGGCGCAGCGTCTTGATCTGGTCGGGATGGACGATGAAGTCCCGGTCCAGGGTTCGGGTGCCTTCGTTGGCCGGCAGGATCAGGTTCGTGCGCTGAGTGGTGGTCCAGCTGTCCTTGGTGCCGCCGACCTTGGCGACCCACTCGGCCTCAGTGGCGTCGTTCATGCGACCGACGACCATCGCGTTGAGGTTGCCGATCACCCGCGACGCCAGCTCGGGCGACGTGACCGAGAAGTCGGCCAGCGTCTGAGCGGCCAGGCAGACCGAGACGCCCGCCCCGCGCGCTCGCGACAGCAGCCGCATGACCAGGTCGGACTCGATGGCGCCGAACTCGTCGATCGCGACGAACGTCGGGATCGGCCGGACCTGCCGGGTCTGCGCGATCGCGATCAGGTCCAGCACGATCACGGCGGCCAGCTTCTTGGACAACATCGGGTAATCGTTGGCCTGGAGGGTGAACAGGACGACCGAGCTGGTGCCGACGGCCTCGGCGAGATCGAGCCGTGGCGCAGTCGGGTTGCGGGCCGGGTCGAGCCACGCGGCCATGTCGGAGCGGCCGAGCGCGGCGATGCGATCGCGCAGACCGGACAGGTCGCCCCGTTGGCGCGGCGTGAGCGACTTGATGTAGTCGCCGAGCTGCTTGGCGTACTCCGGGCCGGCCTCGGCGGCGTGGTTCTCGTGCTTGTCGGGGTCCATCAACTCCAACACCTTGCTCAGCGTCGGGTGCGTGTCGGTGGCCTCCAGCGTGCGCATGACCTCGCGCAGGTAGGTAGTAGCCCCTGCGAGGTAGTGGGGCTCGGTCCACTCCTCAGCCGCGAGAAGCTTGTCGGTGCGCCGGTCGACGTCGCCGCCGGCCAGCACGTCATAGACCACGCCCGCCCTGCGGGCTGAACTCATAGAATGGCGTGCCGGACGTCTCGGCGGCGGCCTTCGCGGCCTTGCGAATGGCTGGGTCGCCCTTGGGGTCGATGATCACCGATGCGCAACGGCAAGGCGCGCCGCGGGCCACCGCCCCAGCTGTCGGCGTGACCGAGCTGGGAAGCTCGGCTGACCCGCCGCATGGCGGTCGCATGTTGCACCGTGCAACGGGCCCGGCCGGAGATGAAGCAGACTGCCTCTTCCGCGCCGTCGTCATTTGCCCCGACGCTGCGGCCATGGGTCTAGGTCATTCAATTCCGCTGATTGCGCGGACTGTCCTTCGACGGTCCACTCGACTCAGCCGCGGGTCGCCGCGATCACGACGTCGGCGACGGCCTGTGGCGCTTCCAGCGGCGGGCTGTGGCCCACACCGGGGATCCGCGTGATCGTCACGTTCGCGAGGCCGTCGTAGCCGTCCAGCGACGAAGGCGCGACGCGCAGGTCCTCGAGCCCGAACACCACGTCGACCGCGATCGGCAACGCGCCGACGCGGTCGTACAAGGAGCGCGCGTCGAGGTACGCGCCGCCCCCACGGGTCGAGCCGACGAACGCCTGGTGCGAGGTCGCGCGGACGTCGTCCACCAGCACGTCGGGCACGGGTGCGCCAGGAGCCACCCCCGATCGCGCGCCACGGCGAAGCAGGCCGGTCGGCGCCAGCGTCCACAGCAGCTGGCCGAGCAACGGCAGCCGCATCATCCGCTCCAGAGCAGAGTTGGCGGCCTGCCGGCTCGCCGCGGTCGGTGGTGAGTCGACGAGCACCAGTCGCCGCACCAGGTCCGGGCGCGCCTCGGCGACCGCGGTCGCCACCAGGCCGCCGAGCGAGTGCCCGGCGAGCACCG
>DATDMD010000036.1:0-4792 GCA_036518975.1 Baekduia sp. | reverse complement strand
GTCCGGCCGCTGCCGGTGATCGTCGCCGAGGCCGAGGGCCGGATCGTCGGCTTCGCGAAGATCGGCCCCTACTCTGAGCGTGACGTCTACGCCGGCATCGGCGAGCACGGCGTCTACGTCGCGGGCGATGCGCGGCGCCTCGGCGTGGGCAAGGCGTTGTTGGAGGCCTTGGCCGGCGTGGCGCAGGAGGCCGGGCTCTACAAGCTCACGTCGCGGATCTTCGCGACCAACGCGGCATCGATCGCGCTGCACGAGGCAGCGGGCTTCACGATCGTCGGCGTCCAGCGCCACCACGGTCAGTTGGAAGGCGTCTGGCGCGACTGCGTGCTCGTCGAGCGGCTGCTCGGGGATGCGGCGAACGCTTAACTTGCGAGCGCGAGCGTGACGCGGTCGGCCAGCAGGCGGCCGCGCACCGTCAGGACGACGCGTCCGTCGTCCAGGGGCCCACGCTCGACGAGGCCGTCATCGGCGAACTGGGCTGCGGTGACGCGAGCGCTGTCGTTGAGGGTGTCGAGCAACAACCCCTCCTTGAGCCGCACCGCGAGCATCACATGCTCCAGGCGCGCGCCGTCGGCGTCGGGCTGCTCGCGGCCCGCGGCCGGCGAGCGGCCCTCCTGCAGCATCGCCATCCAGCGCGCCGGGTGCAGGACGTTCCACCAGCGGACGCCGCCGACGTGGGAGTGCGCGCCCGGCCCGACGCCCCACCAGTCGCCGCCCGCCCAGTAGCCCATGTTGTGGTGGCAGCGGTCGGCGTCGGTCCGGGTCCAGTTGGCGACCTCGTACCACTGCAGGCCGGCGGCCCCGAGCACGGCCTCGGTCGTCTCATAGCGGTCGGCGAGCACGTCGTCGTCGGGCGCAGGCAGCTCGCCGCGGCGCATGCGCGCGGCCAGCCGGGTGCCCGGCTCGACGATCAGCGAGTAGGCCGAGACGTGGTCGGGCTCGGCCTCCAGCGCGGTCTCCAGCGACAACCGCCAGTCGGCGGCGCTCTCGCCCGGCGTGCCGTAGATCAGGTCGAGGCTGATGTGCTCGAAGCCCGCCGCCCGCGCCTCGCGTGCCGCGGCGACCGCGCGACCCGGCGTGTGGTGGCGATCGAGCGTCTCCAGGACGTGCGGTGCCGCGCTCTGCATGCCGAGCGAGATCCGCGTGAAGCCGGCCTCGCGCAGCGCGGCCAGCGCGACGGGGTCGACGGACTCCGGGTTGGTCTCGGTCGTCACCTCGGCGCCGGGGGCCAGGCCGAAGCGCGAGCGGATCGCCTCCAGGATCTGCGCCAGCTCGGCCGGTGCCAACAGCGTCGGCGTGCCGCCGCCGAGAAAGACGGTCTGCGCGGCCGGCGCACCGTCGCCGAGCACCGTGCGCGCGAGGTCGAGCTCGGCCTCGACCGCCGCGACGAAGCCCGCCGACGCGGCCTCGCCCGGGATGTAGGTGTTGTAGTCGCAATAGCCGCAGATCGAGGCGCAGTAGGGCACGTGGACGTAGACGCCGAACGGCCGCTCGGGCGCACCGAGGCCATGGAGGACCGCCGCCGGCAGGGCGCCGTCGGCGGGCGGGCGTTCGCCGTCGGGCAGCCGGGCCATAGAGGCGTCGAGCTTAGGCGTTTGCGGCCGAGCCGCCAGCTAAGGTCGCTGCCGTATGCGCGCCCGCGCGGGAGTCCTGCTCGCCCTCATGTTGGCTCTCGTCGCCGCCGGCTGTGGCGGCGACAAGGATCGCGACGCCTACGTCAAGGCCCTCAACAAGGCCCAGACGGGGCTGGCGCAGCGCTTTGCCGCGCTGCAATCGCGCATCACGCCGACCAGCAACGCCGCGCAGGACATCAAGACGCTGCGCGCGTATGAGGCCGCGGTCGGGACGACCGTCGGCGACCTGCGCGCCGTCGATCCACCCGACGGCCTCGCGCCGCTGCATCGCCGCTACGTCGATGAGGTTGCCGCTTACGGCGGCGCGCTGCGCAAGGCACGCGCCGAGCTGAGCCGCGACGATCCGCGGGCGATCCTCGCGGCCCAGGGTCGGCTGCGCAGCGCGGTGACCGCGACGGGCCGGCGGCTGGACGCCACCATCCAGGCGATCAACCAGAAGCTCAAGGGATAGGGCGTGCTGATTCGGCTGCGCGCGGCGCCCATCACGGCGCCGACCCTGCTCGCCGTGGGCGTGCTCCTGGCGTGGACGCCGCTCGATGGCGGTCAGGCGATCACCCGCTGGGCGCCGGGGGCGATCGTCCTGCTCGCGCTGCTCGGGCTCGCGCTGGTCGCGTTGGCGCCGCTGCGCTGGGCCGAGCTGCCCGGCGCGGTTCGCGTCGCCGCGCTCGCGCTGGGCGCGTTCACGGCGTGGTCCTTCCTGTCGATCGCCTGGGCCGACGACCGCGGCGTCGCGCTGGAGGGCGCGGATCGCACGCTGCTCTACCTGGCCGCCTTCCTGCTCTTCGCGCTGTGGCCGCAGCGGCCGGCGACGGCGGCGTGGGTGCTCGGGCTGTGGACGTTCGGCGTCGGCGCGATCGCGGTGATCACGCTCGTGCGGATCGGTGCGGTCGCCGACCCGTCGAGGCTCTTCGGCGGCGACCGGTTGATCGAGCCGATCGGCTACGCCAACGCCGAAGCGGCGATGTGGCTGATGGCGCTCTGGCCGGCGGTGACGCTGGCCGCGAGCGACCGCGTGCCATGGCCGCTGCGGGGGATCGCCGCAGCGCTGGCGGTCGTCCTGCTCGACGTCGCGCTGCTCAGCCAGAGCCGCGGATCGCTCCTGGCATTGCCGGTCTGCGCGGTGCTGCTCGTGGCGATCGTGCCGGGGCGGCTGCGCACGATCGCGGTGCTGGTTCCGGTCCTCGGCGCCGCGGCGGCGGCGCTGCCGAAGGTGCTCGACATGGGCGACGCGCTCGACGGGACCGATCGCGGCGCGGTGCTCGACGCCGCGAGCAAGGTCACCTCGACGGTCCTGCTGCTCGCGGTCGTCGCGGGTGTCGTGGTCGCGCTCGTCGCCGCGTGGGAGACGCTCCGGCCGCCGGCGCCGGCGACGGCGGCACGGGTGCGCAAGCTGTGGACCGCGCTGGTCGTCGCGGGGGCGATCGTCGGCGTGGCCGGCGGCCTGGTCGCGGTCGGCAACCCGGTCCACCGGCTCGACAACGCCTGGCACTCGTTCAAGGGCGGATACGACGACAACACGGGCAGCGAGAACCGCCTGACGGCCGGGCTCGGGTCCAACCGCTATGACTTCTATCGGGTCGCGCTGGACCTCTTCGCCGACCACCCGATCGCGGGCGTCGGAGCCGACAACTTCTTCCAGGACTACCTCCAGCGCGGCCACAGCGACGAGACGCCGCGCAACCCTCACAACGTCGCGCTGCGGACGCTGGCGCAGACCGGGATCGTCGGGACGCTGCTGCTGCTCGCGGCCTTCGTCGCCGCGCTGGCCGCGGGCTGGCGGGCGATGCGCGGCGCCGACCCGCCGGCCGCGGCGGTCGCCGGTGGCGCGATGCTGGTCTTCCTGTACTGGGTCGTGCACGGGATGACCGACTGGTTCTGGGAGTGGGCGGGCCTCGGCGCGCCGGCGTTCGCGCTGCTGGGGCTGGCCTGCGCGCTGGCACCGCGAGGGGAGGGGGAGATCGAGGGCGCCGCTGCACCCGAGCCCGCGGGTCGGCGGGGTGGGCGGGCCGTTCTCATCGTCCTCGCCGGCGCCGCGCTCATCCTCGGCGCGCTCGCCATCGCCGGCCCGTGGCAGGCCGAGCGCGACATCGAGCGCGCGGGGGCGGTCTTCGCCCAGCGCCCCTTCGAGGCCTACTCGCGCTTGGACCGCGCCGCCGATCTCGACCCGGTCAGCGATCGTCCGGCGTTGATCAAGGGCTCGATCGCGCTGCGCTACGGCGACCTGGCGCGCGCCCGCGCGGCGTTCGAGGATGCGTTGGACCGCAACCCGCGCGGGCAATACGCGACGCTCGAGCTCGGCGCGATCGCCTCGGTCCAGGGCGACCGCTCCCGCGCGCTGGCGCTGCTGGGCCGAGCGGTGGCGCTCGCCCCTCGCGACGGCACCGCGCGGGAGGCGCTCGCGGTCGTCCGCAAGGGCGGAGCGATCGACGTCGCGGCCCTCAACCGGCGCATCCTCAGCGCCGGTCAACGCATCACGCAAGGGTGAGAAATCTCACCCACGGCGGTCCTTGAGCGGACGGCCAGATGCTTATCGGAGCACCATGTGCGGTGGTACGTTCAAAGCCCG
Source organism: Baekduia sp. (assembly GCA_036518975.1). Classification (GTDB taxonomy): domain Bacteria; phylum Actinomycetota; class Thermoleophilia; order Solirubrobacterales; family Solirubrobacteraceae; genus Baekduia. The sequence goes on along the minus strand of DATDMD010000036.1, from coordinate 592 downwards.
GTTATCCCCCGCGTCATGACCTCTCGCTCCCCGCTCATCGCCGTCCTGATCCTGTTGCTGCTTCCGGCCGCGAGCCGTGCGGCGAACCCGCTGCTCAGCGGCTATGGGGGCCCCGGTGGCGGCGAGCAGGTCGTGCTCGGCGGCGGCACGGTGGGCGGTGGCGGCGGCACGTCCGGGGGCGGTGGCAGTGCGGTGGCGACGGGCGACGAGAGCCTGCGCGCGACGACGACCGGCAGCGCCACCGCGCCAAGTGCGCCGAGCACGCTCACGACCACGCCCCAGAAGCGCGAGAGCCCGTCGTCTTCTGCGTCTCATCCCAAGACGATGCCCAACGGCTCGACCACCACCACGGCTGTCGGCGCACCGCAGACCGTCGCCTACCCGACCCGCTCAGGCGCGGTCGGCGGGCTGCCGATCTCGGCCGGCGGCATCCTGGCGCTCGTGGCCGCCATCGCCCTCTTCCTCCTGGCGGCGCTCGGGCTCCGACGCCTGTCGGCGGGGTCAGAAGTCGCCCCGCGGCGGCCTCAAGTGTCGTCATCGTGACGCCGACATCTGGGGATAGCCGGGAAGAGACGTGAATCGCATCGAGTTC
>DATDMD010000035.1:0-8091 GCA_036518975.1 Baekduia sp. | reverse complement strand
CGTTGACGTCGCCGCCAGCGCCGCCTCGTCCACCGCGGCGGGCGCGCGGCGGCGCACCGGGATCAGCACGCTGGCGATCGTCGCCAGCACCATCGCGCCGGCGAGCATCCCGAACCCCGCGGCGTACCCGCCGCCGGTGGGCAGCGCGCTCCCCGACGGCGCCGACGCGGTGACGATCGTCGACATCGCCGCCGTGCCGATCGCACCGCCGATCGTGCGGATGTTGGCGTTCATGCCCGTGGCGACGCCGGTCTGGTGCGCCGGCACCGCGGCCACGATCGCCGTCGGCAGCGCGGCGAGCAGCATCCCGAACCCGAAGCCCAGGATCGTCATCGCCGTGACGACCTCCCACTCCTCGGCGTGCGCGACCGCGATCATCGCGAACGCGACGACGCTCACCAGCGAGCCGGTGATCAGCACGCCCTTGGTGCCCAGCCGGCGTTCGAACGCGCCCGCCGAGATGCCCATGGCGAACGTCGCCACCGTGAACGGCAGCAACACCAGCCCGGACTCGGTGACGCTCGCCGCGAAGCCGTAGTCGGCCGGCGGTCCGGTCTGGACGAACTGCGGGACGAACGCGAACGTCGCGTACAGGCCGGCGCCGAAGAGCAGGGCGATGAGGTTGCTCGTCCACACCGCGGGCATCCGCATCATGTGCATGTCGATCAGCGGGTGCTCGGAGCGCAGCTCGACGGCGACCCAGCCCGCGCCCAGCGCGAGGGCGACCGCGACGAGCCCGAGCGTCTTGATCGAGATCCAGCCCCAGTCGGGCGCCTGGCTGACGGACAGCAGCAGCGCCACGAGCGCCGCGGACAGGAGGACCGGCGCGCGCCAGCCGATCCTCCCGGCCGTGGTGGTGGTCGACGGGCGCAGCACCAGCCGCGCCGCGACCGCCGTCGCCCCCGCGACGATCAGGCCGCACCAGAACAGCCACGTGTAGCCCAGGGTGTCGACGATCGGCCCCGCGAGCACCAGCCCGAGGCCGGTCCCGGCGCCGGTCAGGCCCGAGAGCAGCCCGATCGAGCCGGCGACGCGCTCGGTGGGCAGCTCGTCGCGCGCGATGCCGAAGGCCAGCGGCAGGATGCCGCCGCCGACGCCCTGGATGCTGCGGGCGACGAGCATCACGGCGATCGACGTCGTCAGCGCCGCCACGATCGAGCCGGCGGCGAGCGCGCCGAGCGCCACGATGAGCATGCGGCGCTTGCCGAGCATGTCGCCAAGCCGCCCGAGCAGCGGCGTGAAGATCGACGCCGACAGCAGGTAGGCCGTCAACACCCACGTCGCCGTGTTCTGCGACGTGTGCAGGTGCTCGCGGACCGTCGGCAGCACCGGCACGATCAGCGACTGGCTCAGCGCGAACGACATGACCGCCGCGGCGAGCACGGCGAACGTCGCCCACGAGGGGCGACGCGCGGGGCCCGGCAACGACGCGGCGGCGGGAACGGCCTTCAGCCCTTCCTGGCCAGGGCGCCGCCGACCAGGAAGCCGGCGTCGACCGGCAGCGTGACGCCGGTGATGAACCGGCCGCTGTCGCCGACGAGGTAGACGATGGCGTTGCTCACGTCGACCGCCTCGACCATGTCGACGTCGAGCGCGTTGCCGAACAGGTTGCCCAGGTCCGGGTTCTCGCCGAAGTAGTCGGCGACGACCTGGTTCTCGGCCATCGGCGTGCGCACGCCGGTCGGGTTGACGGTGTTGACGCGGATGTCGTGCGGCGCGAGGTCGACGGCCGCGCTGCGCATCAGCCCCACGATCCCGTGCTTGGACGCCGTGTAGGCGTCCTGCGCGAAGTCGTTGACTGGCATGCCGTGCAGCCCGGCGGTGGAGCTGGTGAGGACGATCGCCCCGCCGCGGCCGCCGGCGATGACGTGCGACACCGTCGCCTGGAGCGTGTTCCAGACCCCGACGAGGTTGACGTCCAGGATGTCGCGGAACAGCCGATCGCGGTCGGCCGGGTCCATGCGGGCGTCCGGTCCGCCCGGCGTGTCGACGCTCGCGCCCCACACCCCGGCGTTGGCGACGACGACGTCGAGCCGGCCGAGTTCGCCGACCGCGTCGGCGACGATCCGCGACAGAGCCGGCCGGTCGCGCACGTCGCCGACCGCGCACACGATCCGGCGGCCGGTCTCGCCCACCAGCCGCGCGGTCTCGTCGAGGTCGGCGCGCGTCGCCATGGGGATCCGGATCGAGGGGATCTGCGCGCAGATGTCGATCGCGACGATGTCCGCGCCCTCCTCCGCCAGCCGCACCGCGTGCGAGCGGCCCTGGCCGCGGGCCGCGCCGGTGATCAGCGCGACCTTGCCGTCGAGCGTGCCCATGCCCGCCGGCCCTACGCCGCGTCCAGCGCCACGAAGGGCGCCGGCCGGCTGTCGACGGCGCGGATCAGGTCCGCGCCCTTCTCGGCGATCATCGTCGTGGGCGCCGTGGTGTTGGCCCCCACGAGGTCAGGCATGACCGACGCGTCGACGACCCGCAGGCCCTCGACGCCGAGCACGCGCAGCTCGGAGTCGACGACCCGCCCGATCCCGCAGGTGCCCGCCTGGTGGTAGGAGGTCAGCCCCTCGCGGCGCACGTAGGCGTCGATGTCGGCGTCCGAGCGCGAGTCGGGCACCGAGTACGGCGCGGTGATCAGCGCCTGGTAGGCGGGCTGGTCGATCAGCTCGAGCATCCGCCGCACGCCTTCCCGCATCTCGCGCCGGTCCTCCGGGTGGCACATGAAGTTGTGTTGGATGCGCGGCTTGGAGAACGGGTCGGCGCTGCGCAGCGTCACCGCTCCGCGATCGCGCACGCGCGCCGGGTTGCCCGCGATGCTCAGCCCGTGCTGGGTCACGACGCCTCCGCCGGTGTAGAGCGCGGCGATCCCGAAGACCTGGAAGTCCGCGCGCGTCGAGTCCTCCGAGCAGCGGATGAACCCGCCGGTGCCGCCGTAGTTGGAGGTCATGGGTCCGGTGCCCTCGGCCTCGAAGAGCGCGAGGTTCTCGGGCGTGAAGGCCGTCAGCAGCGACTCCTCGTCGGTCAGCCACGACATGACGAGCGTCGTGTGGTCCATGAGGTCGCGGCCGACCGGGAGGTCGGCGCGCGGCTGGATCCCGAACGCCGCCAGCTCGGCGGCCGGGCCGATCCCGCTCAGCATCAGGAGCTGCGGGCTCTGCACGGTGCCGCCGCAGACGATGACCTCGCGCTCGGCGCGGTACGTCGTGACCTCGCCGAAGCGCACGGCCTCGACGCCGACGGCGCGGTCGCCCTCGAAGAGGATCCGCGTGACGTGCGAGTCGGTCTCCAGCGTGAGGTTCGGCCGGCCGAGCGCCGGGTGCAGGAAGGCCTTGGCGTTGCTGCAGCGGCGACCGTCGCGCTGGAAGAACTGGTAGCTGCCGAGCCCCTCGGTGTCGGCGCCGTTGACGTCGTCGTTGCGCGGGACGCCCGCCTGCTCGGCGGCCTCGAGCATCACGTCGGTGAGCCGGTGGCGCAGGATCAGGTCGGAGATCGTCAGCGGTCCGCCGACACCGTGGTAGGCGTCCTCGCCGCGCTGGTTGTCCTCCGACAGGCGGAAGTAGGGCAGCAGCTCGTCGTAGCGCCAGTCCGTGGCGCCGAGCTCCTCCCAGCGGTCGTACTCCTCGCGGTGCCCGCGCGTGTAGACCATGGCGTTGAGCGCGGTCGACCCTCCGACGACGCGCCCGCGCGTGATCGAGATCTGGCGGCCGTCGAGGCCAGGCTCGCGCTCGGTCGGGAAGTCCCAGTCGTAGCGGCTGTGGAAGGTCGAGCTGTAGGCCGCCGGCATCTCCAGCTCGGGCGCGCCGTCCATCGGGCCCGCCTCGACGAGCGTGACGCGCACGTCCGGGTCCTCGCTGAGCCGGGCCGCGATCACGCAGCCCGCGGCGCCGGCGCCGATCACCAGGTAGTCGCTCATCGCCTTGCGCCTCAGCCCGCCGCGCCCGCCATGCCGGCCAGCAGCTCGCCGACCTGGGCGGCGCCGAAGTACTCGCGCCAGAACGTGATCTTCCCGCCCGCGACCTCGGCGAGGATGGCGTAGCGGTTGCTGTACGGCGGCGCCGCGTCGTTCATCAGCACGCCGTCGACCTTCGTCTCCACGAAGTAGCGGCGGTCCGCCGCGAGCGGCGCGACGGTCGTCTCCGAGTAAGTGAAGGACTTCATGAACTGCGGGATCTGGCCGGCGTGCTCGCGCAGCGCGGCGGGCCCGCCGTCGACGCGCGCCGCCATGCCGGGCAGCGCGTACGGGAACTCGAGCACCGCGTCGTCGGCCAGGAACGCGGCGATCCTGTCGGCGTCGAGCTCCTGCTGGGCCTCCAAGTAGGCGCGGATGACCTGCTCACCTTGATCGGACAAGACTCTCTTCTCTCCTGATTTTCAACTACTACGTTGACGATGCGGAGCGCAGGAGGCCCTGTTCGGGGCCTCCCCGTCCATGTGGCTCAGCCGACGACGAGCGGGTCGACCGGGTCGGCGACGCCGAGCAGCGCCGACCCGGCGCCGACCGACGCGGCGTCCCAGTGCAAGTTGGAGTGGCTCTTGAGCGTCTCGACGTCGCGGATCTGGCGCTGCAACGGGTCGTCGAGGTGCCAGACGCTCGAGCCGGAGCCGTCGGCGATGACGTGCAGCGCGTCGCGCGCGAGCGTGCAGACGCGCGGGGCGCCGATCCGGAACAGCGCGCCCTCTTCGACGCTGTTCTTCTCGCCGCTGCGCGCGGCGCGGTCGGCGAGCGCGACGAGGTCGTCCCAGAGCAGGCGCGTCACGCGCACGCGCAGGACCGCGTCGGCGTAGCGCGACCACGCCTCGCGGTGCTCGCGCTGCGGACCCTGGCCGTAGCCGATGCTCCGGGTGAGGACGCGCGCGCGGAACTGCTCCAGCGCGGCCTCCGCCGCGCCGACCGCGACGGCCGTGAGGACGACGTCGAACAGCCGGACGATCGACACGTTCATCTTGGAGTCGGCGACCGCCGGATGCAGCTCCGGCAGCCCCCATACGCCCCACTCGCGGTCGCTGGGCACGAACGCGCCGTCGAGGCGGAAGGTGTTGGAGCCGGTGCCCTTCATGCCGGCGAAGTGCCAGACGTCGTCGACCGCGCCGGCGCTCACGTCGGCCACGAGGCCGAGGACCGACGGGTCCTCGTCGCCGTTGTCCTGCAGCGTGACGAGCAGGACGTGCTCGGAGTTCATGATGCCGCTGACGAACTTCCAGGTGCCGGTCACGCGCCAGCCGCCCTCGACGGGCCTCGCGGTCACGGCCGGGTTGCCCTGCACGCCGGCCGACGCGCCGGCGGCCACGAACGCGGCGCCGCCGAGCAGGTGCGGCGTGTTCTGGACGATCGCGACGTTGTGGCCGACGAGGAAGCCGTAGACCCACGCGGTCGACGCGCAGCCCTGCGCGAGGACGCGGACCACCTGCGCGAAATCGTGGAAGCCGAAGCCCATCCCGCCGACGCTCGGCGGGCTGAACATCGCGAAGAGCCCGGCCTCGTCGAGCGCGGCGATGCTCGCGTCGGGCACGCGCCGCAGCTCCTCGGTCTCCCGCGCCCGGCCCGCCAGCTCGGCCGCGACGGTGCGCGCGCGCTCCATCATCTCGTCGATGCCCGGGGCGGCATCGCGCTCGACATCGACGGCCATCACGGTCTCCCCATCGCTCGATCAGACCCGGCGCCGCACGGAGAAGCCTTCGAGCTCCCGGTCCCAGGCGTCGCCGACGCCGCGCTCGCGCAGCTTGAAGCGCTCGATCTCGTTCTTGGTGGCCGAGCGCGGCATCGTGTCGATGAGCTCGACGTAGCGTGGGACCTTGAAGTAGGCGATGCGCTCCTCCAGGAAGCGGATGAGCTGGCCGGGCTCCAGCGTGGCGCCCTCTTCGAGCTGGACGAAGACCTTCACGTCCTCCTCGCCGAGGTCGGCCTCGACGCCCACGACCGCGGCCTCGGCGATCGCGTCGTGCAGCAGCACGGCCGACTCGACCTCGAGCGCCGAGATGTTCTCGCCGCGCCGGCGGATCGAATGCGACAGCCGCCCGCCGAAGTGCAGGTAGCCGTTCTCGTCCTGGTGCCCGACGTCGCCGCTGTGGAACCAGAGGTTGCGGCACGCCTCGGCGAACTTGTCGGGCTTGTTGTGGTAGCCGACCATGAACGAGTACGGGACCGTCGAGCGCAGCGTGATCTCGCCCTCCACGCCGGGCGGGCGCTCCTGGTCGTGCTCGTCGACGACGCGGACCTCGCACCAGCCGTGCGGCTTGCCGAGCGAGTGGTAGGGCTGGTCGCCGAGGCGCTGCCCGACCGCGCCGAGCGGCCCGGTCTCGGTCTGGCCGTAGATCTCCAGCAGCTCGACGCCGAAGCGGCGCTTGAAGGACTCGATGCGGTCGCGCGGCACCTGGCCGGAGCCCGAGCTGGCGATGCGCAGCGGGTTGTCGGCCTCGTCGGCGCGCGGCGGCTGGTTGTCGAGCGCCACCATCAGCGGCCCGATCAGCACGCCGACGATCGTCGTCCGGTGCTCGAAGGCGATGTCCCAGAACTTGGAGGCGCTGAACCACTTGGTCATGACGGTCTTCAACCCGTAGTAGAACGGGCAGAGGACGTCGACGGCCGAGCCGATCGCGTGGCACATCTGGCCCACGCCCATGTGCACGTCGTCGGGCCGCACGCCGAACATCTCGTCGTAGCGGACGAGGGCCGGGAAGTACCAGAGGTTGGCGACGATGACGCCCTTGGGCAGGCCGGTGCTCCCGCCGGTGTAGATGATCCCGGCCGGGTCGCTGGGCAGGACGGTCACGTCCGGCTCGCCGTCGGCGCCCTCCAGCAGCGAGGCGAACTCCGGGACCGACCGGTCGTCGATCGCGCCGTGGACGACCGGGATCATGCCGGGCACGTCGACCTGCTCGCGCACCTTGGCGAAGTTGTCCCACAGCTCCGCGTCGATGATCGCGACCTTGGGCCCCGCGTCGATCAGCGTGTAGGCGAGGTCCAGGTTGATCAGGGCGATGTTGACCGGCGCCCAGATGGCGCCGAGCTTCGCGCACGCGAACCAGGCGACCAGGTGGTCGACCGAGTTGTACATGTAGGTGACGACGACGTCGCCCTTGGCCACCCCGAGCCCGGCCAGGGCGTTGGCCACGCGGTTCGCGCGGGCGTCGGCGTCGGCGTACGTGAGCTCGTCGCCCTCGATGGCCGCGAACGTGCGGTCGCCGAAGCGTGCGCCGCGGTCGCGGATGACGTCCTTGAGCGTCGCGTGCTCAAGAAGGTGCCCGTTGATCTCCAACACCCTGAACTGCTCCTCCACGTGACCCAGGAGCGAGGTGGCCCGGCGCCCCCTCGACGTCCCCTGTGTTCTTACCGTATCCGCCGCACCCGTCGCTCGTCAACATATGTGTTGCAAGATCGGCGGCCGCCCCATACGCTGCCGCCGGTCCGACCGCGCCGCCGGCGCGGAACACGAAGCGAAGGGGTTGGCGATGGGCAAGCTGGACGGCAAGGTGGCGCTCGTGACGGGCGTGGCGCGCGGCCAGGGCCGGTCGCACGCGCGCAGGCTCGCCGCCGAGGGAGCCGCGATCATCGGCGTCGACGTCGCCGGGCCGGTCGACACCGTCGGCTACCCCGGCGCGACGCCGGACGACCTCCGCGAGACCGTCGACGCGGTCGAGGCGGCCGGCGGCCGGATCCTCGCCGAGCGGCTCGACGTCCGCGACGGCGCGGGCCTGGACGCGTTCGTGGCGTCGGCGGTCAAGGACCTCGGGCGCCTCGACGTCGTCTCGGCCAACGCCGGCATCCTCGGCCCGCCCAAGCTGTCCTGGGAGCTGAGCGACGACGAGTGGGGCGCGACGGTCGACGTCAACCTCACCGGCGTGTGGAAGACGACGCGCGCGGCCGTGCCGCACATGATCGCCTCCGGCGGCGGCGGCTCCATCGTCCTGACGGCCTCGGTCGGCGGCCACCGCGGCGCGCCGCACGTCGCCAACTACGTGGCGGCCAAGCACGGCGTGATCGGGCTGATGAAGTCCTTGGCCAACGAGCTCGGCGACCACCGCATCCGGGTCAACGCGGTGTGCCCGACCAACGTGCGCACGCCGATGATCGACAACGACGTGACCGCGCGGCTCTTC
>DATDMD010000034.1:0-2184 GCA_036518975.1 Baekduia sp. | reverse complement strand
CGTCGTTCCCGATCACCGTCGCGCCCGGCAGCACCCAGGTCGGCGCCGGCCTGACGGTCGCGCTGCCCAAGCTCGGCGGCATCCGCGAGATCGACCTCACGACCAAGACGCCCGGCTTCAAGGTCGAGATCTACGCCACCGACGAGACCGACCTGCCGCCCGACGTGCTCGACACGCGCTGGGCGCACCTCAAGGACGTCACCGGCGTCGGCACCGACGCCGACGGCAAGCAGATCGTCTCGCTCGGCTCGGGCACGACGAAGTACCGCCACGTGCTGCTGTGGTTCACGGCGCCGCCGACCGACGGCAGCACCGTGCGCGTGTCGGAGCTCAAGCTGCTCGACTAGCGGTAGCGGCCCTGCGGAGGGCGAGACAGCTAGCCTCCGCGCAATGTCTACCGCCACGATGACCACCACCGAGGGGCCGATCACGATCGAGCTCTTCGACGAGGACGCTCCGAAGACCGTCGCGAACTTCAAGAAGCTCGCGGCCGACGGGTTCTACGACGGCCTGATCTTCCACCGCGTGATCAAGGACTTCATGATCCAGGGCGGCTGCCCGCAGGGCACCGGCACCGGTGGCCCGGGCTACACGTTCGAGGACGAGTTCAACGACCACAAGGTCGTGCGCGGCGCGCTGGCGATGGCCAACGCCGGCCCGAACACCAACGGCTCGCAGTTCTTCCTGGTGACGGCGCCGGAGGCCTCCTGGGTCGACGGCAAGCACACCGTCTTCGGCCAGATCACCGAGGGCCTGGACGTCGTCGACAAGATCGAGGCCAAGCCCACCGACGGCCGCGACAAGCCCACCGAGGACATCAAGATCGAGTCCTTGGCGATCACCGGATAACGGTCTCGGAACACCGGAGGCGGGCGCGGGGAGTATGGTGGTCTAGACCACATGTCCGGCTCCCCGAACGCCTCCTTCGGCCCCGTCGCGCTCGGGGTCGGCGCCGCGCTCTGCGACGGCGAGATGGTCCCGGGCGACGTCCTGGTCGAGGACGGTCGCATCGTCGCCGTTGGTGCGGCCCTGCCGCCGGGCGGCGGCACCGGGATCGCGGTCCCCGGCTTCCTGGACCTGCACGTCAACGGCCTGGTCGGCGTCGACTTCCTGTCGGCCGACGAGGACGGCTACGCGCGGGCGAGCGCCGCGCTGGCGGGGACGGGCGTCACGGCGTACCTGCCGACGTTCATCACCTCGCCGCTGGAGGACTACGCGGGCGCGCTGGAGGTGGCCGGCCACGCGGTCGAGGCGGGCTCCGAGCACGGCGCGCGCGCCCTCGGCGTGCACCTCGAGGGGCCGTACCTGTCGCCGGCCTGGCCGGGCGCGCACGACGTGGACCACCTGCGGACGCCCGACGTCGACGAGGCGCTCGCGCTGTGCGCGTCCGGACCCGTGCGGATGGTGACGCTGGCGCCCGAGCTCGACGGCGCGCTGGCGCTGGTCGCGGCGATGACCGCGCGGGGCGTCGTGGTGTCGGTGGGCCACAGCGACGCGGACCTCGGCGCCGCCGACGCGGCGTTCGACCGTGGCGCGCGGGCGATCACGCACCTCTGGAACGCGCACCGGCGCTGGGCGCCGCGCGACCCCGGCATCGGCGGCGCCGCGCTCGTGCGACCGGGCGTGACGGTGCAGGCGATCGTCGATCACGTCCATCTCGCCCCGGAGGCCGCCTACGCGGCGTTCCTGACGGCGGGCGCGCGCTTCTCGCTGGTCACCGACGCGATGGAGGCCGCGGGCCAGGGCGACGGCGTCTTCCGGCTCGGCCGCCGCGAGGTCGAGGTGCGCGGCGCGCGCGTCACGCTGGCCGACGGGTCGCTGGCCGGGAGCGTGCTGACGATGGACGCCGCCGTGCGCAACCTCGTCGGCTGCGGCGCCTCGCTCGCCGACGCGGTCTGGGCCGCGACCGGCGCGCCCGCACGGCTCTTGGGCGACCCGGAGCTGGGCATCCTGCGCCCGGGCGCGCCGGCCAACGTCACGGTGCTGGACGACGAGCTGCGCGTCGTCCGGACGCTGGTCGCCGGCGGGGAAGCGTTCGCTGCTGTGGCGTAGATGGGTCCGTTTCGACGGTTGTGCTTGCTGGTCTGAAAGCGGTTCTGGACGGGTTGGCGGCAGCCGGGTGGTGCGGTCGCCGGTGGCGCTCAGTGCGGGCGTGGGGGTGCTGCGGTGCGTGTTGAGGGCAGT
>DATDMD010000033.1:0-14548 GCA_036518975.1 Baekduia sp. | reverse complement strand
GCGCCGCCGCGGCTCGGCCTGCCGGGCCCGGACCACCTGACCGTCCGCGGCGCGGGCGGCGGCGTCCGGCCCGGCGAGGTGGGGGGCGACGGGCTGGGCGGCTCGACCGGCCCGGACCACCTCGACGGCGGCACGGGCGCCGACACCGCGATCGGCCAGGGCGGCGCCGACGAGCTCGACGGCGACTCGGGCGACGACGATCTCCAAGGTGGCGACGGCCCGGACCGGCTGTTCGGCGGCTTCGGGCACGACCGGCTCGACGGTGGCGCCGACAACGACGTCCTCGACGGCGGGGCGGCGCCCGACGTCGTCGACGCGGGCGACGGCGACGACCTCGTCCACGGCGGCTCGGGCGCGGACACGATCCGCGCCGGCGCCGGCAACGACGTCGTCTACGCCGACTCCGGCCCCGACCACATCGACGCGGGCGACGGCGACGACGTCGTCTACGTCAACAACGGCACGGCGGTCGCCGACGTCGACTGCGGCGCCGGCAACGACACCGTCGTCATCAACCCCTATGACAAGCCGGGCGGGATCTCCAACGCCCAGGCCGTGCGCTACGGCGCGATCCGCAACTGCGAGAGCGTCGTCGAGGCGCCCGCGGTCAAGGACCCGACGATCGGCCGCCGCGAGCTCACGTCCAACAGCGGCGCGACCGTCCACGGCACCGACCGCGACGACAACCTGCTCGGCGGCCACGGCTCCGACAGGATCTTCGGCGACGCCGGCGACGACGTCCTCTGGGGCGACCGCAACCACGGCGACGGCGGCCACAAGTCGCACGACGACATCCTCGCCGGCCCCGGCGCCGACACCGTCTACGGCGGCCGCGGGACGAACCACATCGACGGCGGCCCCGGCGCCGACCAGCTCCAGGGCGGCGTGCGCAACAACGTGATCGGGGGCGGCGACGGCGACGACGTGATCCGCCTCCGCGGCGGCGGCTCCAACGTCGTCAAGAGCGGCAACGGCAACGACTCCGTGATGGCCTTCACCCGCCGCCCCGCCTCCGTCGACTGCGGGCCCGGCGGCGACACCGTCGTCTACGGCCGCGTCCGTCCACACACGAAGCACTGCGAGCGCATCGTCTCGGCCTACCACCGCGCGGCGCGGGCGCGGGTGGACGGCTGATCAGGCCAGCGGCGCCAGCAGCGCCCGGAGGTCCGGCGGCGTCAGCGGGTCGGCGCGCAGCGCCTCGGCGTCGGCGAGCGTCGAGAGGCGGCGTTCGGCGCGGAGCATGCCGAGCTCGCGGCCGTCCTTCGCGGCGGCGGCGAGGAGGTCGTTGAAGGGGGCGTCGACCAGCGCCAGGAGCTCCGGCGCCGGTGAGGACAGCGCGATCAGGAACGGCGTGCCGTCGCCCGTCGCCGCGGAGCTGAGCAGGACGCCGGCGGCCAGGTCGTGCAGGACGGCCTCGGCGTGGTGGGCGCCGAGCGCCGGGACGTCGGGCGCCACCAGCACGACGGGGCCGGACCAGCCGTTCAGGTCGGCCGCCAGCGCGGCCGCGTCGGCCACCTCCAGCGGCGCCGCGCCGCCGCCCACCCCGCGCGCCCACGCGCGGGCCCGCTCCCGCAGCGCGCCGGTCAGCGCGGCGTCGCCCTCGTCGCCGAGCGCCGCCCGTAGCGCGTCCGCGCGCGGCGCCGCCAGCGCGTCGACGATCGCGCAGCGTGGCTCAGTCGAAGCGGAAATGCGATCCCACCGGCTCGAGGTCCAGGCCGGCGATCCTCGGCACCGCGCGCGTCAGCGTCGCCGCGAACGCCGCCGGCGACGCCTCGACCAGCGCGACGAGGCTCGCGACCGGCTGCAGCTCCTCCTCGACGCCGTTGGCGTAGTCGGTCGCGTAGCCGAGCAGGGCGAACGGGATCGACGCCTCGCCGCACAGGACGGTCTCCGGCCCCGCGGTCTGGCTCACCGCCGTCACGCCGACCGCCGCCAGCGACCGGATCTCCGCCTTCGTGTTGAAGCGCGGCCCGTCGACGTGGCCGTAGCAGCCGCCGTCGCGCGCCTCGAGCCCGGCGCCGCGCGCGCCCTCCAGGAGCGCGCCGCGCAGCCCGGCGTGGAACGGCCGCTCGAAGACCCAATGGCCGCGGCCCGGCCGTCCCGGCTCGGTGTGCAGCGTGCAGATCGACCCGTCCGGCAGGCGGTTGGCCAGGAAGTGCAGGTCGTCGAAGACGATCAAGGACCCCAACTCGACGCTGCGGTCCACCGCGCCGCACACGGTCACGGCGACGACGGCGTCGGCGCCGCGGTCGCGCAGCGCGGCGATGTTCGCCTGGTGCGTGACCTGGTGCGACAGCCGCGGGTGGCCGGGCAGGTGCCGGGACACGTGCAGGACGTCGACGCCCGCGAAGCGCCCTTCGGTCACGGTCGCGGGGCCGAACTCGGTGTCGACCGCGACCGGCGTCGCGTCCGCGAAGGACGGCAGGGCGTACGTGCCCGAGCCCGTGTTGATCCCGATCCGCCTAGGACCGGGATCCTCCGAGCCGCGCTACTGGACGCTGGCCGGGATCGCCGCGTTGGCCGACGCGGCGGCGTCGCCGCCGTGCGACGGCGAGCCCGTGTCGCCCGAGCTCTGCACCGGCGCCGAGTCGGCCGCTGCGGCGGCGGGCGCCGCCGCCGCGCCCTCGTCGGCGGGCGGGGTCGGGTCGGCGGGCGGGGTCGAGTCGGCCGGCGCCGGCGTCGTGTCGGCCGGCGGAGGCGTCGTCGTGTCGGCCGGAGGCGTCGTCGTGTCCGGCGGCGGGGTCGTCGTGTCCTCCGGAGGCGTGTCCGGCGGGGGCGTCGGCGTCGTGTCGGCGGGCGGCGGCGTCGTGTCGGCCGGCGGAGGCGTCGTCGTGTCGGGCGGCGGCGTCGTCGTGTCCGGCGGCGGCGTCGTGGTGTCCGCTGGAGGCGTGTCGGTCGTGGTGTCGGCCGGCGGCGTCGTGTCGACCGGCGGGTCCGCCGTGAAGGCCGACGCCGTGGTCGGGTCGCGGCGATCCGTGCCGCCCGTGCTGCCCGTCGCGGGAGAGTCCGGCGCGGCGGGCGCGCCGTGGTCCTTCTCCCACGTGTCCGGGATGCCGTCGCCGTCGGTGTCCGCGCCGTTGGACGCGACCCGCGTGCTGCCGGAGCCGCCGTTCGTCGTTCCGGTGGCCGGCTCGCGCGAGCCGTCGACCGACGAGCTCGGGGCCGGGCCGAGGCCGAAGCCGAAGCCGTCCTGCGCGGCGACGCGCGACGGGCCGGAGGAGCCGTTGCCGGCGCCGCCCGTGACGTCGATGACGCCGCCGGGGGCGGAGCCGCCGGTCGAGCCGGTGTCGGAGACCGGGATGGTCGTGCCGATCGCGCTGATCCCCGACTGGCCGCCCAGGCCGGGCAGCAGGGCCGCGGTGCCGCCGGTGCGCGTCGCGCCGGCCAGCAGCGCCTCGCGCGGCGTCTGGGGCGTGCCGGAGGCCTCCGGCACCGCGATCGGCGCGGTGGGCAGGGAGACGCCGGGCGCGGAGCCGCCGGCCACCAGCGGCCAGTGGTCGAAGTGGAACACCGACCCCTTCAACACCGTGGCGCCGGTGCCGATGAGCGACAGCGCCGCGGTCACGCCGGCGGCAGCGAAGAGTTGGTCGTGGGTGCGGTGCTTCATCAGGGGAGGGAAGTTCGCGGGAGCCATTGCCCCCTCACCCCTACGTGTCGGCGTGTTGTAGTGAGTTCTCAAGTGGGGTCCCCACCCCATGTCCGCTCGGAATTCCGGGGACTTCACCGGTTCTGGCGGGTCTTCGCCATCTCAGGGCCGATAGTTGGCGCGTTACCGCTCTCGCTTAGGTCGCGCAAACCTACGCATCCCGCGATCGGGGGAGCGCGTTCAGCCGCGTCGCGGGACCCGACCGCCGCCCGCGCCCTGCTCCGTGGCCGGCCCGCCGCGGGCCGCGATGCCGAGGACGCGCATCGCCTTCAGCCCGAGGCTGAGCTTCTCGCGCCCGTCGGTGGAGCCGACGTCGAGCCCGCTGAGCTCGCGCACGCGCTCGAGCCGGTAGCGGATCGTGTGGCGGTGGGTGAACAGCCGCTGCGCGGTCCCGGCGACGTTGCCGTCCGCGTCCAGGAACGCCTCGACCGTGACGACGAGGTCGGTCTCGTACTGCTCGTCGTAGGCGACGAGCGGCTCGATCGTCTCGGCGTAGAAGCGCTGCAGCTCGGCCGGGTCCTCGCTCATCGCCGACAGCAGCAGCCGGTAGGCGCCGGTGTCGTCGAAGGCCATGACCCGATGGCCGTCGCCGGACGCCGCGTCGCCCTCGGCGACGTTGGCCGCCAGCAGCGCCTCGTTGCCCGCGCGCGCCAGCTCGGCCGGATCGGTCGCCAGGCGGCTGCGGCCCAGCGCGAAGGTGTGGCCTGGCAGGGACGCCCCGAGCTCGCGCAGGACGCCGTCGGCGACGCGCAGGGGCAGGTCCGGGTCGCCGCCCGGCACGAGGATCGCGACCTCGGCGCCGCGCGGGTCCGGCCGGCCCGACGACGCGACGACCGCGCCCGGCGCCGCCGCCCGCGCGCCGCGCTCGGCGACCGTGACGACCCTCTCGCGCCAGCCCTCCTCGGACGCCACGTGCAGCTGCGCGCGCACGACGACGACCGCGCCGCCGCCGCTGACGTCCGCGCCGATCTCCGCCGCGCGCGCGAGCACGGCCTCGCGGTCGACCAGCCGGCGGCCGAGCAGGTCGTGCAGGAACTCGGCGACCGCCAGCTCGCTCGCTCGCGCCGGCGCGCGCACGCGGTTGACCTCGGAGGCGACCAGCGTGAGCACCAGCCTTAGGACCATCGGCGCGACGTCGGCGTGCTGGCGCGGGCGCAGCCGCAGCTGTCCGACCTGCTCGTCGGCGACGCGCAGGTCGTGGACCTCCACCCCGTCGGCGTCGCCCAGCAGCCCGCGCTCGTCGGCGGGCGACCGCGCGGCGACGGCCAGCACCGCTCCGGACCGATCGGTCAGGGCGAGGCTCGCGTCGTCGAGCGCGCGCGCGGCAGCGCGGATCACCTCGGGGAGCCCGGCGCCGGACTCGACGGCGTCGGTGACGGCATCCAGGGCCTCGAGGTCGATCCCGGCCGGCGTCCTCGGAGCCGGACTGGACATAGACGAGGAAGTTTAGGGCCCGAACGGCGGCTTACGCCGTTCTTAGACCCCGATGCGGTCCCAGAACCACACGATGAGCGCGCCGCCCGCGGCGCCGAGGCCGACGAACGCCGCCAGGACGTAGAGGCTCAGGACGGCCGCGGCCATGCGCTGCCACACGCGTGAGTACGCCGTCCACGCGGGGACGAAGATGAACGCGATGTAGGCCGCAAGGCCGAGCACGGCGCAGCACGCGCCGACGACATAGGTGACCTCGGTGTTGCTCACGTACGCGCCTTATTGTGCCGCAGGAAGGCGACGACCAGCCCCGCCATGCCCGCCAGCGCGAACACGGTGGCCCCCATCCCCCAGCCGCCGGCCACGTCCGAGAAGTAGTGCGCCCGCAGGTAGACGCGCGTCAGGCCGATGGCCGCGGCGAGGACGAGCGCGGCGACGATCGCCGCCGTCGTGCGCGCCAGGCCGGGCAGCGTGCGCGTCAGCACGACCGCGATCGCGACCCACGCGAACGCGTACGCCGCGTGGCCGGAGGGGTAGCTCGACCCAACGGAGTCGACGAGCGGGTCGGACGGCCGCGGCCGGTCGACCGCCGCCTTGGCGACGTGCACCGCGACCCACGTCAGCGCGAGGCCGGCGACGAGCGCCACCGACTCGATGACGCGCCGGCGCGGGCGCATCAGCAGGACGACCACCGTGACCGCCGTGGCGACGACCACCGCGGGCAGGCTCCCGAAGTTGGTGACGAACTTGGCGATCGACGTCAGCGTGTCCGAGCGGAGGTCGCCGGCCCAGCGGAACGCGGTCGCGTCGCCGGTGACGAGGTCGTTGTCGCGCAACGTGATGGCGTTGGCCACGTAGGCGAACGACCCGACCGCCGCGATCGCCAGCAGCGTCGTGAGCTCCAGCCCCAGCTCGCCGGGCGTGATCCGGTGCCAGAAGAACGTCAGCGGGCCCTTGGCCCAGCGGCCGACCGGCCGGATGACGTAGCGGCCCAGCGGGCGCAGCACCGGGCGGTCGAGCTGCTTGTCGATCCAGGCCGCGGCCTGCTCGCGGTGCTCCTCGTCGCGGAAGTGGCGGAAGGCCCAGAACGCGGCCGCGAGGACGACGATCGTCGTCCCCAGCGCGAGCGTCCCCTGCTCGGCGTAGTGCAGGACCTGGTCGAACGACTGCCAGAACACGTAGCCGAGGACGAGCAGCATCGTCGCCCACGCGCCCGCGCCGAGGACGTCGTAAGGCAGGAACCGCCGGAACGGCATCCCGGACGAGCCGGCCAGGAACGGGTTGACCGCGCGCACCAGGCCGACGAAGCGGCCGAGGAAGATCGCCTTGCCGCCATGGCGGTCGAAGAAGCCCTCGACCTGGTGGACGCGCTCCTCGGTGATCTGGACCCTCGGCCCGTGCTTGATGAGGAACGAGCGACCGAGGCGCCGGCCGGCGTAGAACGACGCGAGGTCGCCGAGGACCGCGCACGTCCACGTGATCCCGATCAGGACGACGAGCGAGATCGTCCCCTGGCCGGCGACGACGCCGCCGAAGATCAGGAACGTCTCGCCGGGCGCGATGAGGCCGACGAACGCGCCGGTCTCGAAGAACGCCATCACGCCGACGACGAGGTAGGTCCAGTTGCCCAGCGTGTTGCCCGCGTCCTCGACGATCTTCTTGAAGTCGGGCAGCTCGACGAGACCGGAGCCGTAGACGAGCAGCGCGAGGACGACGAGCCCCCCGCCGATCAGCAGGGTGGGCTCCAGCCTGCGCCGGCGAACGACGAGGAACGCGGTGAGCACCACCGCGGCCACGATCGGGGCGGGTTTCACGCCGCCAGGACCTCGCCGCCGTGCGGGCCGACCGGCTTGGCGACCTTGCAGCCCGGGAAGTGCTCGTCGCGCGCCCGCTTGGCGGCGGCGCGGTCGTGGAAGAGGCCGAGCACGGTGGGGCCCGAGCCGGAGACCATCGCGACGTCGGCGCCGGCGTCCCGGACGCTGGCCAGCGTCTCCTCCAGCTCGGGGCGCAGCGACAGCGCGGCGGGTGCGAGCTCGTTGACGCAGAGCGCGTCGGGCAGGTCGGGGAGGCCGTCGCGGACCTGTTGCAGCGCTTGCTCCAGCGCGCCGGCGTCGCGCGGCAGCCCGAGGCGGTCGGCCTCGCGGAAGACGTCGGCGGTCAGCAGCGGCGTGTCGGACGGCACGACCAGGACGCCGTAGCGGGCGACGCCGGGCACGCGCTCGACGACGTCGCCGACGCCCGTCGCCAGGACGCGGCCCGGCGTGACCTGGGCGGGGACGTCGGCGCCGAGCGCGGCCGCGACGGCGTGCAGCAGCTCGGGGTCCTCGACGCCGGACGCGCGCGCGAGCAGCCGCAGCGCGGCGGCCGCGTCGGCCGAGCCGCCGGCCATCCCGGCGGCGACCGGCACGCGCTTGTCGATCGAGATCGTCACCGGGTCGTCGTGCCAGTTCGCGGCGGCGCGGAACAGCTCGATCGCGGTCATGACGAGGTTCGGGCCCTCGACGCCGGGGCAGTCGACGGCGTCCTGGCCGTCGCCGTCCTCGAGGCGCAGCCGGTCGGCGAGCGTCACCGACTGCATGATCGAGACGAGCTCGTGCCGGCCGTCGGGCCGCGTCGGGCCGAGGAACAGGCAGACGTTGATCTTGCCCGGCGCGCGGGTCACGAGTCTCATGCGCCCGCGATCCTCTCCCCCAGCGCGCGGAACTGCGCCGGCGTCAGGCGCTCGGCGCGGGCGTCCTCGGGCAGCCCGATCGCGGCGAGCGCCGCGCGGGCGCGGTCGCGCAGCGACTTGTCGCCCGTGTGGAGTTGGAGCGACTTCGGCAGCGCCTTGCGCCGGTGGGCGAACGCGCCCTGGACCAGCGCGCGCAGCTCCGGCGACGGCGCCGGGCCGGTGCGTTCGAGCACGACGAGGACCGAGTCGACGTTCGGCACCGGATGGAACACGGTCCGCGACACGCTGCGGTGCACGCGCACGTCGCACGACAGCTGCGCGAGGACCGAGGGCACGCCGTAGGCGGCGGTCCCGGCCTGGGCGGCGAAGCGCTCCCCGACCTCCTTCTGCACCATCGCGACCCAGCGCGTCACCGACGGCAGCTCGAAGACCGTGTCGAGGATCGCGGTCGCCGCGATGCCGTACGGGAGGTTGGCCACCACCTTGGTCGGCGGCGGGTCGAGGCTCGGGAGGTCCAGGTGCAGCGCGTCGCCGAGGTGCAGCGTCGTCCTGTCCGCATAGGGCGCGAGCGCGTCGCGCAGCGCCGGCTCCAGCGAGCGGTCGATCTCCACGACGTGGGTGTGCGCCGCCCGCTGCGCGAGGTGCTCGGACAGGACGCCGAGGCCCCCGCCGATCTCCAGGACGACATCCTCCTCGCCGAGCTCCGCCGCCCGCTCGATCACGCCCAGGATGTTGGAGTCGATCAGGAAGTTCTGGCCCAGGTCGCGCCTGGGCCGCACGGCGAACTCGCGCATGCGGCGCAGGCTCGGCTGCGACGGGAGGTCGGGGTCGGCCACCGCGCGCGTCACCACCCGAAGAGCCCGGACGCGTTGCGCTCGACGACGGCCTCGAGCTCCTCGTAGGACTGGCCGCGCCGCTGCGCGACGAACCGCGCCGTCTCGGTGACGAACGCCGGCTGGTTGCGGAGCTTGCGGTGGGGCTGCGGCGTCAGGTACGGCGCGTCGGTCTCGACCAGCAGGCGGTCGTCGGGCACGCGGCCAGCCGCGTCGGCCAGGTCCTCGTTCTTGGGGTACGTGACGTTGCCGGCGAACGAGATCCACCAGCCCTCGGCCAGGCACTCGTCGAGGCGGTCGGGCATCGAGAAGCAGTGGAGGATGACGGGCAGCCCCGCGGCGCGCTCGCGCAGCGTCCGGATCGTGTCGTCCTCCGCCGCGCGCGTGTGGATGACCAGCGGCTTGTTGGTGTCCTTGGCCAGGTCGATCTGGGCGTGGAACGCGCGCTCCTGGTCGGCCTGCGGCGCGTAGTCGCGGAAGTAGTCCAGCCCGGTCTCGCCGATCGCGCGGCAGCGCGGGTGCGCGGCGAGGGCCTGCAGCTCGGCGCGGTGCGCCTCGTCGAAGCCGGTCGCGTGGTTGGGGTGGTGGCCGATCCCGGCGTAGACCTGCGGGAACTGCTCGGCGGCCAGGAGCGCCGCGCGCCCGGTCGCGCCGTCCTGGCCGATGGTGAGGATCCGCGTGACGCCGGCCTCGACCGCCGCGGCGACGAGCGCCGCGGGGTCCGGGTCATCGGCTCCCGCCGCGCAGGAGTCCAGGTGGGTGTGGGAGTCGATCACGCGGCCTGCGTGGGCTGCTGCTTGGGGAACAGCGGATCGAGGTCGGTCACGTGCGTCGGGACGCGCGCGCCGAACGCCGCCGTCGCGAACGAGACCGCGGGATTCGTGTCGGTGAGCTGGTCGGGCTCGGGCCCACCGAGCGCGTGCAGCAGGCGCGCGGCACGGTCCGGGATGTAGGGGTACAGCAGGACGGTGACCGCGCGCACGCCCTCGATCAGCGTCGCGAGGACGCGGTCGAGGTCGCCGGCGCGCTCGGGGTCCTTGGACAGCTTCCACGGCTCCTGCTCGCCGACGTAGGCGTTCAGGCGCCGCACGCGGACCCAGACCTCCTCGAGCGCGGGCGTCAGCTCGGCGCGGCCGATCTGCTCGCTCACGCGGTCGGCGAGGCCGTCGAACGCCGCGGCGATCTCCGGGTCCAGCGGCGCGTCGTGCGGGACCTGGCCGTCGCGGTAGCGCAGCAGCATCTTGATCGTGCGGCTGGCGAGGTTGCCGAAGTCGTTGGCGAGCTCGGAGTCGTAGCGCTTCTCGAAGTCCGCGGTCGACACCGAGCCGTCCTGGCCGAACGAGACGTCGCGCAGGAGGTAGAAGCGCAGGGCGTCGGCGCCGAACTTGTCGATGACCTCGAACGGGTCCAGCACGTTGCCCAGCGACTTGGACATCTTGTGGCCGTCCATCAGCAGGTAGCCGTGGACGAAGACATGCTTGGGCAGCGGCAGGTCGGCGGCCATCAGGAGCGCCGGCCAGAACACGCAGTGGAACTTCAGGATGTCCTTGGCGATCAGGTGGTAGCTCGCCGGCCAGAACTCGCCGCGCAGGTCCTGCCCCGGTCGCGCGTACGTGAGCGCCGTGTAGTAGTTGAGCAGCGCGTCGAACCACACGTAGAAGACGTGCTTCTCGTCCCACGGCACCGGGACGCCCCACGTCAGCTTGCCGCGCGTGAGCGAGACGTCCTGCAGGCCGCCGCGGATGAACGAGAGCGCCTCGTTGCGGCGCGTGGAGGGCGTGACGAAGTCCGGGTGCTTGGCGTAGTGCTCCTCGAGCCGCTCCTGGAGCATGGAGAGCTTGAAGAAGTAGTTCTCCTCCTGCTCCCAGTCGAGCTCGATCAGGTGGATCGGGCAGCGGTTGCCGTCCACGATCTCCTGCTCGGACTTGAAGTCCGCGCAGCGCGGGCAGTACCAGCCCTCGTAGGTGCCGAGCTCGACGTAGCCGTTGTCCTTCACCTTGGTCAGGACCTCCTGCACCGCGCGTACGTGCTCGGGGTCGGAGGTCCGGATGAAGAAGTCGTTGGTGGCGTTGAGGACGGGCGCGAGCGCCTTGAACCGCTCGGCGTTCTTGTCCGCCAACTCGCGCGGGGTCACGCCCAGCGCCTCCGCCGCGAGCGCGACCGGCTCGCCGTGCTCGTCGGTGCCGGTGAGGAAGAACACGTCGTCCCCGCGCTGGCGGTGGTGCCGAGCCATCACGTCCGCGGCGATCGTCGTGTACGCGTGCCCGAGGTGCGGGGCGGCGTTCACGTAGTAGATGGGCGTCGTGACGTAGAACGAGTTGGCGGCCATGGGAGGGGTCTAACGCTATCGCTGCGCGGCGGGGAGCCCGGCCGGGCCGAGGGCGCCGCCGCGACGGCGGTGGCGGCGGGCCCGCAGTGCGGCGCCGCCGGCAGTCGCGGAGGTCAGGACGGCGAGGCCGGCGACGGCGGGCCAGGGCAGGCCGCTCGGCTCCGGCGAACGCGACCGCGACGGCACGCCGCGCCACGCGGCCGGCCGCGGCGTCCCGCCGCGTCGCAGGGACACAACCGGCGGCGGCGCGATCGGCGCGCCGCCGCCGTCATGGACTAAGACGAGTGGATCGACGTATCCGTGACGGTCCTGCGCCACGCGGGCGCCGAGACGCAACGGCTGCCGCCCGAGCAACCCGACCGGCGCGCCCGCCGCGACCCGCGCACCCCGACGGACGACCAGCCTCGACAACCCCAACTCGGTCGCGACCAGCCGCCCGCAGCGGATCGACACGCCCTCGCCGGCGCGTCCCGGCACGCGCCCGGCGTACGCGACACGCCCGGAGCACACGGCCAGCACCGGCGCGCCGACGACGCCGGCGATGTCGACGCCCCGGCGCCGGCCGCGCTGATACGGCGCCGACCGCTCATACGAGAACGACCCGACCACCACGCCACCCGGCACCGGCCCGCGCCAGCGCTCCGCACCCGCCGCCACGCCGGCCTCCTCGAACACCACCAAGAAGGCCGCGACGGCGAGGAGCAGGAGCGCTGTGCGAGGCATCGCGAACGACCCTACGGCCGGCCCGGCGCGTCACCCCGGATCTGCGCGAATTCGCTGCGAAGTCGTCGCGCACTAAGCGCAAGGATTGGGCACTACGCGCGTTATGACCGCCATGGTGGGGACGCTCGGGCGTACGGTGGCCGCGATCGTGGTGCTGGCCACGATCGCGCTCACGACAACGGCGAGCGCGGCGTCGGCCGCGCAGCAGACACGCTATTCGCTCGTGCACGGCTGCTACGCGGTCGCTCAGGACGGCCGACCGCTCCCCGGCGCCGAGCGCGTCCGGATGCAGGCCACGGCGCTCGGCCACTACCTCCTCTACCGCCCGGACCGCACGTTCGTCACCGGGCCGTGGCGCACCAGCGTCGCCCCCGGCCCCGCCGCCGACTGGCGCGTCGACGCCACCGCCAAGGCCAACACCTTCACGCTCACGAACGGCTCGTCCACGCTGAACGCCGTCACGTTCGTCCCCACGACCGGCTGCGCGGACTACCCCGAGGCCGAGCTGGACGCGACCGGCACGCCGTCGAAGGGCGACACGAGCTACGGGCGCGTCGGCGGCCTGCTCGAGGGCCACATGCACTGGATGACCTACCAGTTCCTCGGCGGCCGCTTCCACTGCGGCAAGCCGTGGGACAAGTACGGCATCCCCTATGCCTTGCCCGACTGCTCGTCGATCGAGGGCCCGCAGGGCCTGGCGGCGCCGATGCAGAACCTCCTCAACTACAACAACCCGGCCCAGCCCCACGACACGACCGGGTGGCCGACGCTCGCCTCCTGGCAGTCGACGAACGTCACCTACGAAGGGACGTACTGGCGGTGGATCCAGCGGGCGTGGATGGCGGGCCTGCGGCTCATGGTCATGAGCCCCAACGAGAACCGGATCCTGTGCCTGCTGCAGCCCACCCGCGACACCAACTGCGACGAGATGGACACCGTCCGCCGCGGCCTCCAGTCGGTCCACGAGCTGCAGGACTACGTCGACGCCCAGTCCGGCGGCCCCGGCAAGGGGTTCTTCGAGATCGTCACCGACCCCGAGCAGGCGCGCCGCGTCATCAACCAGGGACGGATGGCCGTGGTGCTGGAGGTCGAGGTCTCCGAGCCGTTCGGCTGCTCCGGCTGGGCCCAGCCGACGTGCGACACCGCGCAGGTCGACCGCCAGCTCGACGAGCTGCACGACCTCGGCGTCCGCTCGATGCTCCTGCTGAACAAGTTCGACAACCCGCTCAGCGGCGTGCGCTTCGACAGCGGCACGATGGGCCTGCTGATCAACGGCGGCAATCTCGCCAGCGCGGGCTCGTTCTGGAGCGCGGAGACCTGCAAGGGCCCGCTGCACGACAACACCATCTCCTCGCCAGCGCCCCAGGTCACCGATCCGCTCGGGCAGCTGCTGAGCACGGCCGGTCTGCCGAGCGGGACCGCGCCCGTCTACGGCCCCGGCCCGCACTGCAACACGCGCGGGCTGACGGCGCTGGGCGAGCACGTCGTCGAGCGCATGATGGACCTGCACATGATCGTCAACCCGGACCACATGAGCCAGGCCGGGGTCGACCGCACGCTCAGCCTGCTCGAGGCCCGCGACTACTCCGGCGTCATCTCGCCGCACGGCTGGATGGACCCCGGCAACTGGCCGCGGATCTGGAAGCTCGGCGGCATGGCGTTCCCCGGCCACTCGGAGGCGAGCGAGTACGTCAAGGAGTGGCAGGAGTACCGCCCGCGCTCGACGCCGTACACGCTGGGCTGGGGCTACGGCGCCGACCTCGGCGGCCTCTCCGAGCAGCCGGCCGCCGACGCCGGCGGGAGCATCACCTACCCCTTCAAGAGCATGGACGGCACCGTCACGCTGGACCGCCAGAAGACCGGCGACCGCACGTTCGACTACAACAAGGACGGCGTCGCGCAGTACGGGCTGTACGCGGACTGGTACGCGGACCTGCGGCGCGTCGGCGGCGACGCGCTCGTCAAGGACATGTGGAACGGCTCCGAGGCGTATCTGGAGATGTGGGAGCGCGCGGAGGGGATCCAGACACCGGGGTGCGCGTCCCCCAGCGGCGCCGTCGGCGCGTCGGGTGTCGGAGCGTTGACCATCGGCCAGCCGTGGGACACGCTGCTGAAGGCGGCCGGCCAGCCGCAGCAGCGCGACCGCACGTGGAGCTGGTGCGTGAGCGGCGACGGGAACGACGGCCGCGCCGACGTGGCCGAGCTGACGCCGGGCGGGACCGTCGAGCTGGTCGGGAGCACGGCCGGCGGGCGCAGCGCGGGCGGCGTCGCCGTCGGCGCGGCGTCGAACGACGCGCTGCCGGGCACGGCCGACGCCGGCGGCGGCGTGCGGTACACCGTCCGCGCCGACGACGGCGGCGCCTGGGCCTACCTGGTCCGCGACGGCCGCGTGACGGCGGTCGCGACCGCGTCCCGGGAACTGACGGGCGACCCCGCGGCGCTCGCCGCGGCGATGGGCCGCCTCGCCGCGGCCACCGCGACGCAGGCCACCGCGCCGTTCGAGGCGAGCGCCACCCAGACGGCCGAGGAGCAGGCCGCGGCGTCCGGCGACGCGGGCGCCGGCGTCAGCCCGGCGGCCACGCCGTCCGCCCCGCTCATCGGCCAACCCCTCGCCGGCTCCGCCGACGCCACCGTCAACGACGCGCTCGCGGCCCTGTGCCACCTGCAGCTCTCGGCGCCGAGCTGAGCTCAGAAGAACGACGCCACCTCGCGGTAGATCGAGACGATGTTGTCGGTCGACCCCTGGTAGGCGTTGCCGCCCGACGCCTGCGCGATGGCCCGCAGCGCGTCGACGGACTGGCGCGCGTCGGGCGAGTAGGCGATGGTGAACACGCGGACGGGACGGCGCGCCTCGGGGTCGATGCGGACACGGTCGATCACGTCCTGGGCGACGAGGCGGCTGTTGTTGTCGGTCC
>DATDMD010000032.1:0-25665 GCA_036518975.1 Baekduia sp. | reverse complement strand
CGCGAGCCCGGCCACTGGCGCGGGCTGGACGCCGTCGTCGCGCTCGGCGCCGACGTCGACCTGACCGGGCTGGAGGCGCCCGCGCTGGTCGCGTTTGGTGCGGAGCCGGCATCGAGCGGCGCGACCCCGGAGCCGATCACGCTGGCCGACGACACCGCGCTGGCCCGCCCGCTGCGCGCCGTGAAGCTCCACGACGCCTTCGCCCGCAGCGCGCCAGGCCTCGCCGCCTCCACCGCCGCCGCCCTCTCCGCCGCCACCCCGCGGATCCTCGCCGCCGGAGCCGACGGGCGCGCGCTCTGGGCCACGTCCTCGCCGGACGGCCTCCGCCGCGACCGCGTCGCCGTCCTCCCCGCCGAGCTCGGCCCGGCCGAGGCGCTGCGTGAGCGGTTGATCCCAGGACGGTCGCTCGCCCTGCTCGCCGTCGCGACGCTGCTGCGCGAGGTCACGGCCGCGCGGTCCTGGTCGCTGCCCGCGCCGCGGGCCGCGTTCGTCCTGGACGACCCCAACCTGCACTGGCCCACCTACGGCCACGTCGACTACGAGTCGCTGCGCGCGCACGCCGCGGAGCATCATCATCATGTCGCGATCGCGACGGTCCCGCTCGACGGCTGGCTCGTGCACCGCCGCGCCGCGCGGGCGTTCCGGGACGGCGCGCGCGAGCTGTCGCTGTGCGTCCACGGCAACGACCACACCGGTCCCGAGCTGTGGGACATCCAGAACGATGAGGAGGCCGTCGCGGCGGCCGCCCAGGCGCTGCGGCGCATCCAGGCGCTGGAACGGCGGGCCGGCGTTCCGGTCTCGCGCGTGATGGTGCCGCCGCACGAGAAGGTCTCGCGCTCGTCGGCCCGGGCGCTGATGGCGCTCGGCTACGAGGCGGTCTGCAACACGCGCCCCTACCCGTGGGCGCGCGAGATCCCGACGGAGGGCCCGCACTGGCTCGCGCGCCCCGCCGACGCGGGGCCGCTGACCGGCTGGCACGCGGTCGACGTCGTCGGCGAGGGGCTCCCAGTCCTGCTGCGCGCCGGCTTCGAGCACCCGCGCGAGGACCTCGCCCTGCGCGCGTTCCTCGGCCAGACGCTCATCCTCTACGGCCACCAGGAGGACCTGCGCGACGGCCTCGACGTCCTCGAGGAGGGCGCCAAGGACATCAACAAGCTCGGCGACGTCGCCTGGGGCCCGCTCGACGCGCTGTCGCGCGCCGGGGTCCAGACGCTGCGCGACGGCGCGACCCTGCACGTCCGGCCGCTGGCCCGCCGCGTCCGCGTCGAGGTGCCGGAGGGCGTCGACACGCTCGTCGTCGACCGCCGCGCCTTCGCCCCGGCGAGCGCCGCGCAACTGGAGGTCGACGGCCGCGTCACCGACGGCGAGCGCATGACGCTCGCCACCGCGGGCGCGTCCGCCGAGGTCGAGTTGAGCCTCGGCGCGGCCACTCCGGCGGCCGCCAACGGCATCGCCGCACCGCCCCGCCGCATGTGGCCGCTGGTCCGCCGCGTGGCCGTGGAGCTCCGCGACCGCGCGGACCCGGTGCGCACGCGCGTCCAGCACTGACGTCCCGGGCCGCGCCGCCGCGCCGAAGCGCGCCGAAAGGGCACGCCGACTGGGCTATTCCCAGTCAACGTGCCCGAGAGCGCGACCGCGCCGCCCCTACTCCGCCAGCGCCAGCTCGACCAGGCGCTCGTGGCGCGTCCGCCAGGCGTTGCGCTCCACGAACGCCAGGCGCTCCGGCTCGCTCGTCCGGCCGCGCGCCAGCGCGCGCTTGACCGCGGGGGCCAGCGGGCTGCCGCCGGCGACGAGCTCGACGGAGGGGTCGACGTCGCGCATCGGCGGCAGGTCGGTCGCCACGACCGGCAGGCCGGCCGCCAGGTACTCATACAACTTGAGGGGGCTCATGCCCATCGTCAGCCGCGACACGGCGTGCGGCACCAGGCCGACGTCGGCGGCGCGCAGGAGGCCGACCACGTCGTCGCGTCCCATCGGCGGGCGCACCTCGACGTTCGCGCGCCAGCGCAGCGGCTCCAGGTGCGATCCGTCCACCACCGGGCCGGCCAGGACGATCTGGGCATGCGGCAGCGCGTCGGCCAGCCGCTCGAGCGACCCGACGTCCAGGCGCGAGTCCAGCGTCCCGACGTAGACCAGCAGCGGATGGCCGAGCTCGGCCGTCCACGCCGGCGTCGCCGGCCGCGTCCACTCCGCGGGATCGAGCCCGTTGGGCATGACGACCGACGGCCCGGTCGGCGCGATCCGGTCCAGCACGACATCGGAGATCGTCACGACGCGCCGGCCCGACGCCGCCACCCGCGCGTGCGCGCGCCGGTAGTCCTCGGTCCAGCGGGCGTAGCCCGGATGCTCGGTCCAGTCGTCGATCGCGTAGTAGGTCACGGCGCGCGCCCACTCCAGCGGCGCGTAGCCGGCGATCAGCGGATGCGCGGTCACGACGACCGGATCGACCAGGCCGAGCCGGCGGGCGTGACGGCGCAGCGCGCGGTCGTAGGCCTCGTAGGTCCGGCGCACCGCGCGCTCGCCGCGCGGGTCGATCCGCCGCAGCCGCACCGGCTCGACCAGGTGCGCGTGGTCCGGCGGCGCCGGCACGCGCCCGCCGACCAGGTCGCGCGCGAGCTTCAGCGGGGCGCTGCGCAGGTGGCTGCAGATCATCATCCGGTCCACGCGCGGGTGACTGAGCAGCGTCTGCAGCAGGCGATCCTCGGCGCCGTAGAACCCGCGCCGCGTCACGGTCGCCCACGTCATGTAGGAGAACGTGAAGATCACGTCGGCGCCGGCGCCGGTCTCGGCACCGGGCGCCGGCGGCTGCAGGTGGGCGAGGCTCATCGGGAGATCAACGGCTCGCGCCCACGTGCGCTTGCGCGCGCCCCCGCGCGCTCCAGACCTAGCCGAACGGACCGACCTGAACGGCGCGCAAGAACGACGGCCTTCTCCCCGTTCTCTCCAGTGAACCGGCCAATGTCGGCAGCAACACGGAGGACGCGAATGCGCACGCTGGTCACCGGAGGCGCAGGCTTCATCGGCACTCATCTCGTTCGGGCGCTCGTCGCGGCAGGCGACGACGTCGTCGTGCTCGACTCGCTCGAAGAGCAGGTCCACAACGGCGTCGTGCCGGAGGTGCCCGAGGGCGTCGAGCTGATCATCGGCGACGTCGGCGATCCCGAGGCGGCGGACCGCGCCCTGCAGGGCGTCGACCGCGTCGTGCACCTCGCGGCCGCGGTGGGCGTCGGGCAGTCGATGTACGAGATCGCCCGGTACACGCAGCGCAACACGATGGCCACCGCGATCTTCCTCGAGCGCCTCGTGGCCGCGCGGCCGCTGCCGGCGCGCCTGGTCGTCGCGTCCTCGATGTCGATCTACGGCGAGGGCCAGTACCGCTGCGCCACGCACGGCGACTTCGCCCCCACCCCGCGCCCCGAGGAGCAGCTCCTCGCCCGCGGCTGGGAGGTGCGGTGCCCCGAGTGCGGCGCCGACCTCGAGCCGGTCGGGACGTCGGAGAGCAAGCCGGTCATCCCGACCTCGATCTACGCCATCAACAAGCGCGACCACGAGGAGATGAGCCTCGTCACCGGCGGCGCCTACGGCATCCCGGCCGTCGCGCTCCGCTTCTTCAACGTCTACGGCCCCGGCCAGGCGCTGTCCAACCCGTACACGGGCGTGGCGGCGATCTTCGCCTCGCGCCTGCTCAACGGCAAGGCGCCGATCATCTTCGAGGACGGCGAGCAGACGCGCGACTTCATCCACGTCTCCGACATCGTCGCCGGCATCCTGCTGGCGCTGGAGTCCGAGCAGGCCGTCGGCCACGCGATCAACCTCGGCACCGGCCGCCCGACCTCGGTCACGCAGGTCGCGGAGGTCCTCGCCGAGGGCCTGAACACGCCGATCGCGCCGGAGTTCCAGCAGCAGTACCGCGCCGGCGACATCCGCCACTGCCGCGCCGACGCCACGCGGGCGCGCGAGCTGCTCGGCTTCGAGGCGCTCGTCACCTTCGAGGACGGCATGGCCGACCTGCTCGGGTGGCTGGTCGACCAGGAGGCCGAGGACAAGGTCGACGGCGCCACGGAAGAGCTCGCCGCGCGCGGGCTCGCCCGCTGAGTCCAAGCGACCACTCGAGGATCTGATCTCATGCGCCCCAACGACGACAAGCCGGCCGACCTGGCGATCATCATCGTCTCGACCAACGAGGCGCGCTGGCTGACGCCCTGCCTGAGCACGGTGTTCGCGAACGCGGGCACCGCGACGCTGGACATCGTCGTGGTCGACAACTCCTCGACCGACGGCACGCCCGAGCTGGTCGCCACGCAGTTCCCGAAGGCGCGCGTCGTGACGTCGGAGAACAAGGGCTTCGCGCACGCCAACAACCGCGGCGCGATGACCTGCTCGGCCCGCTACGTGCTGTTCCTCAACCCCGACACCGAGGTCGTGGACGGCACGTTCGGCGAGCTCGTCGACGCGATGGACGCGCGCCCGCGCGTCGGCCTGATCGGCGTCAAGCAGATCACCGGCGACGGCGAGCTGTTCCCGACGATCCGCCGCTTCCCGAACGCCGCGCGCGCCCTCGGCGACGCGCTGGCGCTGGAGCGCTGGCCGACCCGGCCGGCGTTCCTCGGCGAGCGCGTGCTCGACATGTCCGTCTACGAGCGCGAGGTCGAGTGCGACTGGACCTCGGGCTCCTACATGCTGGCCCGCCGCGAGGCGCTGCTCAGCGCCGGGCTGATGGACGAGCGCTTCTTCATCTACGCCGAGGAGCCGGACCTCTGCCTGCGCCTCAAGCGCGCCGGCTGGGAGGTCCGCCACCTGCCGACGATGACGATCATCCACCACGCGGAGAAGGGCGGCATCCGGCCCAAGATGACCGCGCAGGCGGTCTACGCGCGCCGGCAGTTCGCGTCCAAGCACTTCGCGCCGCTGCACCGCACGCTGTTCCTGGCCGCCATCGGCGCGCGCCACGCGATCCGCGCCGCGCCGATCGCCAAGGGCCCCGAGTCCGACCTGCGGCGTGAGGCGGCGCGCCGCGGCCTCGCCACGCTCGTCGGCCGCGCGGAGCCGCCGTTCGGCGCCCCGCCCGAGACGGCCATCGACCACAAGACCGTGCGCGTCGGACCGTGGAGCTCGACGCCCTCCTAAGCGCGCTGCGGGGCCACC
Organism: Baekduia sp.; assembly: GCA_036518975.1. Lineage (GTDB taxonomy): Bacteria > Actinomycetota > Thermoleophilia > Solirubrobacterales > Solirubrobacteraceae > Baekduia. Next base: position 20,520 of record DATDMD010000032.1, on the reverse strand, counting down.
GCCTGATCGTCGCGGCGATCGTGTTGGTGTCCTTCGCCGCCGCCGTCCTGATCCCGTTCCGCGTGAACGGGCTGTCCAAGCCCATCCCGCGCCACGGCGCCCGCGGCCAGGCCGACCAGCAGGTGCTGATCGACTCGCCGCTGCTGGCCGTGGCCGAGACGCATCAGGACATCGAGTCGCTGTGGACGCGCGCCCCGTTCTACGCGCAGGTCATGGGCACCAAGGCGCTGCTGCAGCGCACCGCGCAGCTCGCGCACATCCCCTACAACAAGCTGACCAGCGAGGGACCGTGGACCGGCGTGGCGGCGGGCCAGAACGTCGACGTCCCGGCCGAGGCGCGCGGGATGCAGATCGCCGGCGAGCGCGCGCCCTACCGGCTCTCGTTCGTCCCGCGCGTGCACCTGCCGATCGTGACGATCCACGCCGAGGCGCCCAACCGCTGGGACGCCGCGGCGCTCGTCCGGGCAGCCTCGCAGGCGATCGTCGACTGGAACCGCGCCCGCTACGACGAGCTCGTCGTCAAGCCCAAGCGGCCGATCATCGTCCGGCCGATCGACGACGTGCAGACCACGGAGTTCGGCGGCCGCACCGCCCAGATCCAGGCGCTCCTGATCGGCGCGACGGGCACGATCGGCGGCCTGCTCGCCCTCGTCGCGATCGTCGAGATGCGCCGCCGCCTGCGGCCCCACCCCATGAACCGACTGCCGGAGATGACCGCGTGAGCGCCACCGACACCTACATCAACGCTGGCGCCGCGGGCGCGGACGGCCCCGCGCCGGCGTGCCCGGCGTGCGGCGGGCCGCTCGACGGGCCGGTGCTGCTGGCCGGTCCCGACCGCCTGCACGGCAAGCCGGGGCACTTCAGCGTGATCCGCTGCGCGGGCTGCGGCCTGGCGTCGACGGTCCCGCGCCTCGGGCTCGAGGACTTCGCGGAGTACTACCCCGAGACCTACCACGCCTACGAGCCGCTCCCCGAGCAGCGCCGGCGGCGCGGGCTCGGCCGGCTGCGCGGGCTGGGGATCGTCAACCACCTGCGGCTGGAGGCCGTGCTGCGCCTCGGCCCCTACCGGCCGCTGTTCCGCCGCGGCCCCGGTCGCCTGCTCGACGTCGGCTGCGGGACCGGCGACCTGGCGCTGGCCTTCGACCGCCACGGCTGGTCGGTCGCCGGCGTGGAGCCGTCGGCCGCCGCCTGCACCCATGCCGTCGCCGCCGGGATGGAGGTCCACAACGGCACGCTGGACGACCACCCGTGGCAGCCGGCGAGCTTCGACGCCGTCGTCTTCAACCACTCGCTCGAGCACATCCCGGATCCGCTGGACGCGCTGCGGCGCGCGGCGGACGTCGTCAAGCCCGGCGGCATGGTGGCGGTCGCGGTCCCGAACTTCGGCGCCTGGCACCGCCGCGCGTTCGGCCCGCTCTGGTACCAGCTGGACCTGCCGCGCCACCTGCAGCACTTCGACGGCGACTCGCTCGCCGGCCTGATGCGCCGCGCGGGGCTGCGGCCGGTGGCGACGACGACCGCGTCGATGCGCCCGTCGCTCCTCATGAGCCTGCAGTACGTGCTGTTCGGCCGCGCGCGCCTCACCGGGCGGCCGATGCGCCTCATCACCTGGGCGGCGACGCCGCTGATCCTGCTGATCGATCGCTTCGCGGCCGGCGACTGCGTGCACGTCTTCGCCGTCCGCGACGACGCCTGAGCCCACCCTTGCGGTACCGACTGCTCCTAGCCACGCGCTTCGTCCCCGGGGTGGTCGGCGTCCTGATCGTCGCGCTGCTCGCCGGCGGTCTGATGCTCTACCGGCCGTCGGTCTCGCCGCCCGGCATGCAGGCGCGGCACCTGTTCACCAAGGGCGTCGCCAAGCAGTCGATCCTGGTCGACACGCAGACCTCGACGTTCGTCGACCGCGACCAGACGATCCTCGGGCCGCCCGACGTCGCGCTCACGTACGCGCTCTACCTCCAGACCGACGGCGCGCGGGCGCTGATCGCGGCCAGCGTCGACCAGCCGATGGACGCGCTGGCGACGTCCGGGCCGTTCACCGAGCTGCTGCCCAAGCCGAACCTGGTGGTCCAGCGCGTCAACCCGGTGCCGGAGCCGCCGAAGCCGTCGGACCGGCAGTACCGGCTGCTGCTCGACGTCGCCGAGGACGAGCCGGTCCTGACGATCTACGCGCAGGCGCCGACCGAGGCCGAGGCGCGCCGGATGGTCGACTCGGCGGGGACGGTCCTGGCGCAGTACATCGCCCAGCGCGATCCGACGCACGTGCCCGAGGACTCGCGCAGCATCCTGAGGCCGCTCGGCGGCACGGACGCCGCGACGATCGACCGCAACGCCAACCTGCAGCTGGCGATCGGGGTCTTCCTGCTCGTCATCGCGGGCGCGGGCCTGCTGGCCTACCGCGGCGCGCGCCGGCGCCGGCGGCAGCTGGACGCCGAGCTGGAGGAGACGCCGGAGCCGCTGGCCGAGGAGCCGGCCGGCTCGCCGCGGGCGCGGGCGCTGGACGACTGGCCCAACACCACGCGGCTGCTGCCGTGGCTGCTCGCCGGGTTCCTGGTGATGATCTACGTCCTCCCGTTCGGCGCGATCGAGGTCCCGATGCCGCTGCCGGGCGACGGCGTGCTGGACCGCCCGGTCATCATGGTGATGACGTTCGTGTGGATCTGCGGGCTGACGGCGACGGGCAGCATCGCGCGCCCGCGCGTCCAGCTGACGCGCGTGCACTACGCGATCGCGTTCTTCTTCCTGATCTGCCTGTTCAGCGCGGCACTGAACGCCGACGCGCTCGCCCAGATCGGGCTGCTCGGGACCGGGCTGAAGAAGCTGGTGGTCCTGGTCAACTACCTCATGTTGTTCCTGATCGCCGCCTCGTCGATCCGGGCGCGCGAGGTCCCGAGGTTCATGGCGCTGCTCGCCGTGCTGTCGGGGATCACCGCGCTGGGGACGATCTGGGAGTCGCGGTTCGACTACAACGTGTTCTTCGACCTGTCGGCGCACCTGTTCCCGGGGATGGTGAGCATCCCTGACGACCTGCACGGCCTGGACGAGATCGGGCGCGCGACGATCTACGGGCCGACGTCGCAGCCGCTGGAGCTGGCGACGCTGCTGGCGCTGTCGGTGCCGTTCGCGGTCCTCGGGGTGCTCGACGCGTCGACCAGGAAGCGCAAGGTCTGGTACGGGATCCTGCTGGCGCTGCTGCTCGCCGCGGACTTCTCGACGGGGCGCAAGTCCAGCGTGCTGGTCCCGGCGGTCGGGCTGCTCGTGATCCTCTTCTACCGGCCGGGCGCGCTGAAGAGGCTGCTGCCCGTGGGCGCGTTCCTGGTGGTGTTCGTCAACGTGCTGGCGCCGGGCATGTTGTGGTCCTTGTACTTCCAGCTGTCGCACGTCGGCGCGGTGAAGTCGACCCAGGCGCGGTCCGCCGACTACGACGCGGTGTGGTCGGACGTCACGAGCCACCTGCTCGTCGGCCGCGGCTTCAAGACCTTCGACCCGCACGTCTACCGGATCCTCGACAACGAGTACTTGGGGCTGCTGATCGGTGTCGGCCTGATCGGCGTCGTCGCCTTCCTCGGCATCTTCGCGGCGATCGCGAGCTCAGCGCACCGCACGATCAAGTCCGACGACCGCGTCCGCCGCCGCTACGCGCTGGCGATCTCCGCCGTCGTGATCAGCGCCGCGTTCGCGAGCTTCCTGTTCGACATGCTCTCGTTCCCGCACGTCCCGTACCTGATCTTCCTGCTCGGCGGGATGGTCCTCGCGCTCCGCAACACGGACGTGACCGACGAGGACGACGTGGAGCCCCAGCTGCGGACGCTGAGCGCGCCACCACCCGAGACACCGGCGCCCGCGCCACCCGCGCGGGTCGGGGTCTGACGCTCACCGCGGCCGCGCGGACGCGCACCGCTCCCCCGCCACTTCCAGATTAAACGCGACCGGGGGGCTTGTTTCAAGCCCCGGGGTGTGCCGCATAATCGCCCGCCGAATGCGGACGACTTCTGAGGAGAGTGGCGTGATGGACGCCGACGTGATCATCGTGGGCGCCGGCCCGACCGGCCTGATGCTCGCCATCGAGCTGCGGCTGGCCGGCGTGCGGACGCTGGTGCTGGAGCGACACCCGGGGCTCCGGGACACCCCGAAGGCCGGCGGTCTCAGCGGCCAGATCCTGGACCTGCTGCGCTACCGCGGCCTGCTGGAGCGCTTCGAGGCGGTCAGCACCGACCCGGTCCCGGCGCTGCGGCTGCCGTTCGGCGGCATGCACGTGGACTTCACGCGCCTGGCCGTCGCCCCGATGCAGCTGCTGCCCTTCCCGCAGCCGCGGCTCGAGCGCCTGCTGGACGAGATCGCCCGGGAGCTGGGCGCCGAGGTCCGCCGCGGCCACGAGGTGGTCGGGCTGAGCCAGGACGACGCGGCGGTGACCGCGGACGTGCGCGGGCCGGACGGGGAGCAGCGGCTGACCGCGCGGTACCTCGTCGGCTGCGACGGCGCCTCCAGCCGGGTGCGCGCCCTCGCCGGCCTCCCGTTCCCCGGCGTCACGTACCCGGAGGTCCAGCGGCTCGCCCAGTTCACCGTGCCCGAGGCGGTGACCGTGCTCGAGGGCGGCGACATCGAGGTCGCGGGCGTGGGCCGGATCGGCTTCGGCTTCACGGCGACCGAGCGCGGTCAGTTCGCCCTCGGGTCGACCAACCCCGGGCTGATGGGGGTCTTCACCAGTGAGGAGGAGACCGCGGACTACGACGACGACGAGCCGATGACCGCGACCGAGGTCGGCGACAGCGTCCGCCGCGTGCTCGGCGTCGAGCTGCCCTTGGGCGAGCCGGTCCGGCTGACGCGCTTCACCTTCCACGCGCGGCAGGTCGAGCGCTACCGCGACGGGCGGATCCTGGTGGCCGGCGACGCCGCGCACCTGTTCCCCGCCCCGGGCGTCGCCCTCAACGTCGGCATGCTCGACAGCGTCAACCTCGGCTGGAAGCTGGCCGCCACGATCGGCGGCTGGGCGCCGGACGGCCTGCTGGACACCTACGACGACGAGCGCCGCCTCGCCGCCGAGCGCACCATGCTCCACGCCCGCGCCCAGGTGGCGCTGCGGCGCGGGCACGACGAGGCCGCCGACGCGCTCCGCGACCTGTTCCAGGACCTGCTCGTCGACGAGCAGCCGCTGCGCCGCGTCGGCGCCATGATCGCCGGCACCGACGTCCGCTCCCCGTCGCCCGGGCCCGGCGACCACGTGTTGACCGGCGCGCTGGCGCCCGATCTCACGCTGCTGCGTGCCGATCAGGACACGACGACCAGCGTCGCGGAGCTCATGCACGCTGCGCGCCCGGTCCTCCTCGACCTCGCCGACCGCTCGGATCTGCGCGCGGCGGCCGCGGGCTGGGACCAGCGCGTCGAGATCCGCACCGCCGCGACCGGCGACCGGCCAGCCGACGCGCTCCTGATCCGCCCGGACGCCCGCGTCGCCTGGGCCGCGGCGGTCGACGAGCCGGCGGACTCCGCCGCGCCCGCGCTGCGCGCGGCCCTCGCCCGCTGGTTCGGCGCGGCGGCCTCCTGAGAACGCGAAGACGGCGGTGGCCCCCCGTGGGCCGCCGCCGCCTCGTCCAAGCTGTTCGCCCTCCGCGCCGCCTACTTCGTCAACACGATGTCGTGCCCGTCGCCGCTGCGCTCACGGCGCTCGGCGAACGACGGCACGGTGTCGCCGTTGGTGGTGACGACCGGGACCTGGGACAGCTCGGCGGCGCGGAGGGCGCGGCGCTCGCGGCGGCGGCGACGCCACCTTGAGACCTGGAGGATGGACAACAGCCCCAAGATGGTGACGAGCAGGAACGTCCCGATGACCTTGATGTTCGGCGACGCCTTGACCGTGCCCGCCTGAGCCGGGCCGAGGCCGCGGATCTGGGTGCGGTACTTCTCGTTGAGGTCAGCCTTGGCCTGCAGCTCGTCGACGTAGCCCTGCACGGACGGCGCGACCGCGTCGGCCAGGCGCTGGGCGCTGGCGACGTCCGGCGCCTGGGCGTACACCGTCACGACCGGCAGCTGCTCCTGCGCGACGAACGTCAGCCGGTACTTCTTGCCGGCCGCGACGGACGCGGGATCCGGCGGCTTCGGGCCCTCCGGCGCCATCGCCGGGTCGTCGAACGGGCCCTGCGCCAGGATGGTGTTGGCCGGGAAGCCGGTCCGGGCGGCGATCGCGTCGCGGATCGCGGTGCTCGCCATGAACTGGGCGAACACGCCGGCGCGCGTCGAGAGCGGGATCGGGTTCTGCTTGAGGTTCGCCAGCGCCGAGGACGGCGAGTCGACGAGCACCTGCGCCGTGGCGGCGCCGGTCGGGATCGCGCGCGCCTTCAGCTTCGGCGGCACGCCGGGGCTGACGTGGTAGCCGGAGAGGATGGCCAGCGCCGTCGCGACGGTCAGGGTCGCGATCAGGCCCAGCTTGGCCTGCCACAAGGTCCGAAGGATCGGCGTCAGTTCCACGAATGCTCCCGGTCGATCGTGCGCCACGGCGGCGCGTCGGCTGACGCCCACATGGGCGCCCCACTGGACAGAACGGCCCGACCGCCGCAGAACTTCCGGCTCGTTCGCGCGCGCCTCATCGGCGCGCCGCCACGGACGCGGCCGGCTCCGGGACCGCCTGCGCGGCGCCCTCGCCGTCGACGAAGATCCGCTGCCAGCGCTCCAGAAGCAGGATCGAGATCAGCCGCTGGTTGACCTTCTTGCTCCCCTGCCCGGCCTCGTCGACCAGGGCCCGGACCGCGGCCACGTCGTACTGGCCGCGCTCGGCGAGCCGGCCGTCGAGGAGCGACTCGGTGATCAGCCCGTCGCCGTGCGCGCGCAGCCACGACCCGAGAGCCGAGTGGAAGAACCCGCGCTTGGGCTTGTCGATGATCGCGTCCTCGACGAGCCCGCGGCTGGCGTCCTTCAGCAGCGCCTTGCGGTTGCCGCGCTGCAGGTAGCGCGAGTCGTCCAGGTGCGCGCAGAACGCGACGACGTCGTGGTCCATGAACGGGACGCGGACCTCCAGCGACGCCGCCATCGACATCTTGTCGAAGTACAACAACATGTTGTCGAGGAGCGCGAGGCGGCGGTCCAGGTGCAGCGTCTCGCCGAGCGGCGTCAGCGGCACGCGCGCGAGGTTCGCGGCGACGACGCCGGCGATCTCGCGCTCGGCGTCCGGGACGCGGAAGGCCGGGTCCAGCAGCTCGAGCCGCTCGGCCGGCTGGACGACGCGGCTCATCGCCAGCAGTCGCGCGACCGGGTCGTCGGTGCCGATCGCCTTCAGTCCGCGCGCGGCGGTCGACGACGGCGGCGCGAGCGAGCCCGCCCGCTCCAGGGCCCTGCGGAGCGGTCGCGGGAGGCGCTGGGCCTGGGTGGCGAACGCGGCGATCTGGTGCTTGCGGTAGCCGCCGAGCAGCTCGTCGGCGCCCTGGCCGGACAGCGCGACCGTGACGGTCTCGCGCGCCAGGCGCGACAGCAGGAGGAAGCCCAGCGCGGAGACGTCGGCGATCGGCTCCTCCAGATGCCATAGGGCCTCGTCGAGCAGCAGCGGATGGTCGGCCGCGCTCGTGATCAGGTCGTGGTGCTCGGTCCCGAGGCGGTCGGCGACGCGCTTGGCGTCGCCGAGCTCGTTGGCGTCGCCGTCCTCGGCGAAGCCGATCGAGAACGTCTGGACCGGCCGGCTGCTCGTGCGGGCCATCAGCGCGGTGATGAGGCTCGAGTCCAGGCCGCCGGACAGCATCACGCCGAGCGGGACGTCGGAGACCATGCGGTCCTGCACGGCGGTGTCGAGGAGCGAGAGCAGCGTCTCGCGGTCCTCCTCCCACGACCGGCCGACCGGCGCGGGGCACGTGTCCCACGGGGTCCAGTACTCGTGCTCGTCGACGATGCGCCCGTCCTGCCAGACGAGGACCGACGCCGGCGGGAGCTTCGAGACGCCGGCGAAGAGCGTGCGCGGGCCCGGCACGAAGCCGTGCGCGAGGAAGAGCTCCGCGGCGACCGGGTCGAGCTCGGCCCGGACCAGGCCGGCAGCCAGCAGCGACTTGACCTCGGAGGCGAACGCCAGGCCGTCCCGCGTGCGCGCCCAATAGAGCGGCTTGACGCCCATCCGGTCGCGTGCGAGCACCAGGCGCCGCTCGCGCCGGTCCCACAGGGCGATCGCGAACATGCCGCGCAGGTGCTTGACGAAGTCGACGCCGTGCTCCTCGTAGAGGTGCACGATGGTCTCGCCGTCGCCCTCGGTCGCCAGGCGATGGCCGGCCGCGGTGAGCTGCTCGCGCAGCCGTGCGAAGTTGAAGATCTCGCCGTTGAACACGGCGCGGACGTCGCCGTCCTCGGAGACGACCGGCTGATGGCTGCCGCCGACGTCGATGATGCTCAGACGGCGCATGCCGAACGCGATGCCAGGTGCGACCTCGAGCCCGTCCTCGTCGGGCCCGCGGTGCACGATGGCGTCGGTCATCCGCCGCAGCTCGTCACGCTCCAGCGGGGGGCGTCTGGGGTCGACGCCGGCGAGTCCACAGATGCCACACACATCCGACTCAACGTCGGGGCGGGCGCCAGTCTTCCGCGAGCGGACCGGAAGTCGCGCGGGCCGGGGTCGGAAGTCTGGCGGGCGCCGGAAGTCGCGCGGGGGCGGCGCCGTTCTTCTGACGATGCAGCCACGTGTCCTGGTCATCTCGCCCGTCCACAACGAGGGCGCGCACATCGCCGGCGTCGCGCGCGCCATGGCGGCGCAGGAGCTGCCGCCCGCGCGCTGGGTCGTCCTCGACGACGCGTCCAGCGACGACACCGAGGCGGTGCTGCGTGGGATGGCTGACGAGATCCCGTTCCTGACCGTGCTGTCGAGCGCGGACGCGCCGGACCTGGAGGACGCGCCCGACCGGTTGGCCCGGGCCGCCGCGCCGCGTGCCTTCAACCGCGCGCTGGCGACCGTCGACTGGCGCGAGTACACGCACGTGATGAAGCTCGACGGCGACATCTCGCTGGCCCCTGACTACTTGGCCACGCTGATGGCGCGCTTCGCCGCCGACCCCGAGCTCGGGATGGCGTGCGGCGACCTGTACGAGGTCGACCCGGACGGCAGCGAGCGCCGCCTTCCGATCCCACCGACCCACGTCCACGGCGCCTTGAAGTGCTACACCAACGCCTGCTTCTCCGCGATCGGCGGCGTGCAGAACCGGCTGGGCTGGGACACGATCGACGAGACCTACGCCCGCATGCACGGCTACAAGACGCGCAACTTCGGCGACATCACCGGCATCCACCACCGCCACCTGGCGACCGCCGACGGCGTGCTGCGAGGCCGCGCCCGCCACGGCGAGTGCGCCTACATCGCGCACTTCACGTTGACGTGGGTGGCGATGCGCGCGGTGAAGGTCGGCCGGAGCCGGCCACGCGGGATCGGCGGGGTGGCGTTCTTGTATGGGTACGTCCGCGCCGCCGCGCGGCGCGTGGAGCGGGTGCCGGACGCGGAGTTCCGGAGGTTCGTGCACCGGGAGCTGCGGGGGCGCATCCTGCGCGCGGCGCGGCTGCGGCCGGCGTAGGGGCGCGCCGGCGTTGTCGGTGGGCAGCGCAGGCGCTGATCGTGCTGCGGGGCGGGGTCTGCTTGGCATCTAGGGCGAGGCAGTTGAGGTGATGCTCCGCGCTGTCGGCGTGCCTCGGCCGCCCTGGGGCGGGCGTTTCGGGCTCGCATCGCCGGGACGCCGCGATCCAAGTCGTCTGACCCCGCATATCGGGGGTGAGACGACTTGAACCCCCGTTCGGAGGCAAATCCTCACCACGCCGAGGTCCATGTCGTCTGGTGTCCCACATAGGGACACGCGCCGACATGGGCCGTCGTTCGGAGGCGAACCCTCGCCCCGCCGAGGTCCGTGTCGTCTCGTTGTGAACTATTCACCACGAAACGACACGGACCGTGGTTCGGAGGCGAATCCTCGCCTCGCCGAGGTCCATGTCGTCATGAACGTCACATAGACGCTCAAAACGACACGGATCACCGCCGCGCCGAGGTCCGGGTCACTTTGGGCTCGCATATGGAGCCAAAGGCGACCCGGACCTCGACGTCCCGGCGATTCGGCCCCGAACTCGCCCCTGAAGCACCACGAGGACGAGCGACACCGACAGCGCGGAGCACCACGCAGGCTGCCTCGCCCTAGATGCCAAGCAGACCCCGCCCCGCAGAACCAACCCCGCCCGCACTGGTCGCCCGCAGCGCCGGCGCAGCAAGCCGTGCCTCCGCGCCGCCTCGCACGACCGCCTCGCCGCCACAGCGCGACGCCGCCTCGACGCCGCGCCATCTCGACGCCACGAGCCGACCCGGCCCAGCGCCAGCGCGAGCTCCTGCCGCGCCGCGCCGGGTCCTACGCCAGCGCCGGCCGACCTTCGCGCGGGTACTACCCCAGCGCCGCGCGACATCCGCGCCGCACCACTACGCCAGCGCCCACGCGACCACCGCGCCGCGCCGTCCTACGCCACCGCCGACGCAACCTCCGCGCCGCTCCGCGCCACGCCGCGCTCCGTCAACCGATCCACCAGCGCCAGGTACCGCTCGCGCTGCGCAGCCCAAGAGATCTCGCGCTGTTGCTCGGAGGCCCGCAGCGCCCGTGCCTGCGCCGTCGCCGGATCCGCGCAGGTCGCCACCAGCGCCGCAGACAGATCATCCACCGACCCTGGCTCAAACGTCAGCAGCGCGTCGTCGCCGAAGGCGCTCGCGATGCCCGGGAGGCGTGAGGCCACGACCGGGAGGCCCATGTGGACGTACTCCATCAACTTGACTGGCAGCAGCAGCTCGGTGAAGCGGTCCTCCAGCGTCGGGACGACGCCGATGTGCGCCGCTTCCAGCTCGCCCGGGATCTCGCGGAAGGGCACGGCCTCCGGTGCGACGCTGATGCGGTCGGGTGCCAGGGAGGCGGCGAGCTCCGCCAGGCGTGCGCGGTCCTCGCCGGCGCCGCAGACGCGCAGCTCCAACCGCGGCAACCGCGAGCCGAGCTGCGCCACGGCGCGGATCAGCACGTCGACGCCGAAGCGCGGCGCCGAGCCGCCGTGGTACAGCACGCGGATCGGGCCGTCCTCCGGCAGCTCCACCGGCGTCCGCTGAGGACCGAACATCGCCGTGTCGGGCGAGTTCATGACGACCGTGCAGCCGTCGCGGCCGATGCCGCGCGCCGCGAGCGTGTCGCGCGCCAACTCGGTGACCACGATGACGTGGTCGGAGAACGCCGCGCTGATCCGCTCCTCGACGCGGATGACCCGCTCGACGGCATGATCGGCCGGCAGCCCGTACTTGGTGGCGAACAGCTCCGGGAACGTGTCGTGCACGTTCAAGATCACCGGCGTGCCCCGCAGCCGCGGCACGAGCCCCGTGAGCGTCAGCGCGTCGGGCATGTTGTGGGCCTCGACGAGGTCCAGCTTCTCGCGCCGGTCGATCGCCGCCACGCGCCACAGCGCGCGCGCCAGGAACTTCGCGTAGCCCATCACGTACGCGCGGGGACCGCCCGAGGCCTTGTCCCCCGCCGGCACGTTGTGCAGGTGGATGACGCCGTCCCCGACGCGCTCCTCGCCCGCCGGACTGAGGCAGACGAGGTGCACGTGGTCGCCGCGCTCCGCGAGCGCACGCGCCTGCCGCTGGATCCGCGAGTCGATGTGATAGTCCGAGTAGTGGACCATACACACCGTAAGCGGCCGGGTCATGCCGCGAAGCGCTCCCGGAGGTGGTTGATCATCACCGGGGCGCCGTGGCGACGCAGCGACGCCTCGGCCGCCTCGATGACCGCGACGATCTCCAGCCCCAGCTCGGCGCTGGACTGCGGCTGGCTGCCCGTGTTGATCGACCGCGCGAAGTCCTCGAGCTCGAGGCTCAGCGGCTCCAGCGCGTCGACGCGCGGGATCACGACGTCGCCGCTGCGGTACGTCAGCTGGTACTCGCCGAAGTTCGCCGGCGACTCGAAGTCCATCCCGCGGTCGTACACGCGGATCGGCTCGTCGGACGCGGCGTCGTCGTACTGGATCATGCGCTTGCTGCCGACGACGACCATCTGGCGCACCTTGCGCGGCGCCAGCCACGACACCTGGATGTTGGCGGTCGTGCCGCTCTCGAACGTCAGCGTGATGAACGCGGTCTCCGGCACGCCGGCCTGGAACACGCTGCGCGCGGACGCCGACACCTGGCGGACCGGCTCGTCGAGCCAGTGCAGCAGGATCGAGATGTCGTGCGGCGCGAGGTCGCAGATGACGCCGTCGCGCTGGTACTTGCCGAGGTTCATCCGCGACGACGTCACGAAGAACACCTCGCCCACGATGTCCTCGAGGATCAGGTCGCGGACGCGGTTGACCGCCGGGCTGTAGATGAACGTGTGGCCCGGCATGAGCACGCGGTCTTCGCGGTCAGCGATCGTGAGCAGCTCGGCGGCGTGGTCGAGCTGCGTCGCCAGCGGCTTCTCCACCAGGACGTGCTTGCCCGCCTCCAGCGCCCGCTTGACCAGCGGGTAGTGCGTGACCGGCGGGGTCGCGACGACGACCGCGCCGACGCGCGGGTCGTCCAGGACCTCGTCGAAGTCGCTCGTGGTCGGCACGCCCGGGTAGCGGGACTGGAACAGCCCCGAGCGCGACTCGTCCTGCTCGCACAGCGCGAGCAGATCCAGCTCCGGCCGCTCGGCGACGTTGCGTGCGAGGTTGGGCCCCCAGTAGCCGTAGCCGACGATCGCGGTCCCGATCGGCGCCGTGGCGCCGTCGATCGCGAGATGGGGCTGCGCCGTGGGCGCCGTCTGGAACTTGCTCACCATGTCACGCCACTCCTTGGCCGCGAAGGACGACCCAGATCGTCTTGAACAGGATCTTGCCGTCGAGCGCCAGGGACTGACGCTCCACGTACTCGATGTCGAGGCCCACCATCTCCTCGTACGTCCGTTCGTTCCGGCCGCTGACCTGCCACAGACCGGTCATGCCGGGCCGGACGGCGAACCGCCGCAGGTACCAGTCCGGGTACTGCTCGACCTCATACGGGATGACGGGCCGCGGCCCGACGAGCGACATCTGCCCTCGCAGCACGTTGAGCAGCTGCGGCAGCTCGTCGAGGCTCGTCTTGCGCAGGAACCGCCCGACGCGCGTCACGCGGTCGTCGACGGCCAGCTTGTACAGCCCGCTCTCGCTCTGCCCGTCGTTGCCGCGCGCGATCAGCTCACGCACGTACTCGCGGTGCGGCGCGCAGTCAGCGGCCGCCTTCATCGAGCGGAACTTCAGGACCGTGAACCCGCGCCGCCCGCGCCCCACGCGCTCCTGGCGGAACAGGACCGGGCCCTTGGTGTCGAGGCGGATCGCCAGGGACACCAGCAGCAGCACCGGGGCGAGCACGATCAGCAGCACGCTGGACAGCAGGACGTCGCCGCCGCGGCGCACGGCGCGCGCCGCCATCGGCTGCGCCAGCGCGGCGTCGTGCAGCGCCCGCGCCTCGACGACCGACGTCAGCTCCTGCATCGTCATGACGCATCACCCGCCGGCGTGTCGTCGGGGCGGAACGCGCGGACCGCGGCGATGACCGCCTCGACCTCGGCGTCCTCCATCGTCGGCCACAGCGGCAGCGACACGATCTCGCCGCTCAGCCGCTCGGCCACCGGCAGCGTGCCCTCCGCCTGGCCGTAGGCCGCGAAGGCCTCGGTCGCGTGGACCGGTACCGGGTAGTGGACGGCGCTCGCCACCCCGCAGGACTCCAGGTGCGCGCGCAGCGCGTCGCGGCGCTCCGTGCGGACCACGAACAGGTGGAAGACGTGGTCGTGCGCCGCGCCGCGGTCGGCCGGCAGCGTGACCGCGGTGTCGGCCAGGCCGGCGCGGTACATCGCGCCGATCGCGCGGCGGCGCGTGTTCCAGCCCTCCAGCCGCGGGAGCTTGGCGTTCAGGATCGCGGCCTGCAGCGCGTCGAGACGCGCCGTCGTGCCGACCATCCGGTGGTGGTAGCGCGGCCGCTCGCCGTGCGAGCGCAGCAGCGTCACCTTGTCGGCGAGCGCGGCGTCGGCCGTGATGATCGCGCCGCCGTCGCCCCAGGCCCCGAGGTTCTTGGTGGGGTAGAAGGAGAAGCAGCCGATGTCGCCGATCGTGCCGACGCGGCGGCCGCGGTAGCGGGCGCCGTGCGCCTGCGCGCAGTCCTCGACGACGGCGATGCCGTGCGTGCGCGCGACGTCCATCAGCGGGTCCATGTCGACCGTCTGGCCGAACAGGTGCACCGGGATGACCGCGCGGGTCCGCTCATTGATCGCGGCCGCGACGGTGGCGGCGTCGATCAGCGACGTCTCCGGGTCGACGTCGATCAGCCGCGGTGTGGCGCCCGCGAGCACGACGGCCTCGGCCGTGGCGATGAACGTCGACGCGGGGACGATGACCTCGTCGCCGGCGCCGATGCCCAGCGCGCGCAGCGCCAGGACGATCGCCTCGGTGCCGGACGAGACGCCGACGCACAGGTCGGTCTCGCACCAGCGCGCGAACGCCTTCTCGAAGAGCTCGAGCTCCGCGCCCATGGTGAAGGCCCCGGTCGCCGCGACGCGCGCCACGACGCCGAGCAGCTCCTCGAGCAGCTCCGGGTCGCCGTTGTCGAGCCGCAGCAGCGGGACGGCCGGGCGGGGACTGACCGCGACCGCCATCAGGCCGCGACCTTCACGGCGGTGGCGGGCGCGAGGCGCAGCTCGGTCAGCTGCTCGCGCAGGGCGCGGCGGCCGCGGTGGTGCAGGCCGTGGACCGAGCTCTCGCTGCGGCCGAGCCGCGTCGCGATCTCGCCCGGCGTCAGGCCGGCCACGTGGCGCAGCATGATGACGTCGCGCTGCTCCTCGGGCAGCGACTCCAGCGCGCTGCGCACGCCGTAGACGCGGTCGGTGTCGCGCTCGACGCGCTCGTCGGGGCCGAAGACCTCGGCCGCCGGGATGGCGCGGCGGGCGCGGATGTGGTCGATCGCGACGTTGTGCGACAGCCGCAGGATCCACGCCGAGAACGGCACCGCGCGCGGCTCGTACTTGGCGATGACCGTCATGAGCTTCGCGAAGACGTGCTGCGTGATGTCCTCGGCCTCGTAGTCGTCGCGCACGATCGAGCGCACGTAGCCGTACACGTTGTCGGCGTAGCGCAGGTACAGGAAGCGCACCGCCTCGCGGTCGCCCTCCTTGGCCCGCGCGACCGCCCGCGCCACCAGGCGCAGGCTCTCGGCGTTGTCGTCGAGCCGCGTCTTGGTGCGGAACCGCCCACCGGGACGCTGCATGTCCATCTCGTCTGCCTGCGCCTGGAGTCCGTTCATCATGGCGTCGGTGTGGGCCCCTCGAGGCCGGGTCGTCGAAGAAGTCACGCGGCCACCGCCGCGCCGGTCGTCGTCCGCTGCCCGTCGCCGGAGGGAACCGGTGCGGCGGGCTTCAGGAGGCCGTGCGTGTGCGCGTAGTAGGAGGCCTCGGTGCGGTTGGACACGCCGAGCTTCCGGTACACGTTGGAGAGGTGGAACTTGACCGTCTGCTCGGTCACCCACAGGTTGGAGGCGACCATCGAGTTGGTCGCGCCCGCCGCCATCATCTGGAGGATCTCCAGCTCGCGGGCGGTGAGGTTCGCCACCGCCTCCGGCGGCGACTCGGGCGCCGGCAGCGGCACCCGGAAGATCGTGCCCGCGGTGACCTCGCGCACCAGCGAGACCATGCGGCCGAGGTCGAGCGCCATGTCGATCGTGGCGTCCGCGCCGGCGTCGATCACCCTGCGCAGCCAGCCGCGGTCGCCGTGGCTCGTGCGGCAGACGATGGTCGCGTCCGGCGCGCCCTCGCGGATCTCCGCGATGCGCTCCAGCACGTTCTCGTTGTCCGTGCTGGCGTTGACGACCACGAGGTCCGGCGCCCAGTTGCGGATCGACCAGTTGCACGCGCGGGAGCTGTCGGCGAAGCCGATCACCTCGCTGTCGGGCATGTACACCAGCGCCCTGCGGAGGGCCTCCGCCTCGAGGGCGCCGGCCGCGACGATCAGGACACGCTTCATCAGTGCACCTCGGCCGTCGCGGGGACGGCGGTCGTTCGACGGGTGGCGCCGCGCAGGTCGACCAGCGGCATCCGAGCCGCGATCGCGTTGAAGTCGATGCCGGGGTGGGCGGTGACGATCACGGCGACGTCGGCGCCGTCGAGGGCGACGTCGAGGTCCTGGGAGGACAGCTCGAAGGCCGGGAGCTCGGAGACGAAGGCGTCGTGGTAGACGACGTCGCCGCCGAGGCGCCGCAGCGCCGTGACGATCTTCAGCGCCGGGCTCTCGCGGACGTCGCCGACGCCCGCCTTGTAGGAGACGCCGAGCAACGCGATGCGCGCGCCGCGGACCGGCCGGCCGAGGTCGTTGAGCGCGCGCTGGACCTTCTCGACGGCGAAGTACGGCGCGTGCTGGTTGACCTTGCCGGCCAACTCGATGAACTCGGTCGAGAAGTCGTACTCGCGGGCGCGCCAGGCGAGGTAGAACGGGTCGACCGGGAGGCAGTGGCCGCCCATGCCCGGGCCCGGCTCGAAGCGCATGAACCCGTAGGGCTTGGTCGAGGCCGCGTCGATGACCTCCCAGATGTCGATGCCCATCCGGTCGGCCAGCTCGCCCATCTCGTTGATCAACGCGATGTTGACCGAGCGGAAGATGTTCTCCAGCAGCTTGGCCATCTCCCCGACCTCGGGGGTCGAGACGCGCACGAGGTCGTCGCAGACCGTGGCGTACAGGGCCTCGGCGGCGTCGGCGCACGCATCGGTGATGCCGGCGACGATCTTCGGCGTGTTGCGCAGCGTGTAGTCGGTGCGGCCCGGGTCGACGCGCTCCGGCGAGAAGGCCAGGTGGAAGTCGCGTCCGGCGACCAGGCCCGACTCCTGCAGGATCGGCAGCGCCCGCTCGCGGGTCGTGCCGGGGTAGGTGGTGGACTCGACGACCACCAGCTGGCCGGGCTGCAGCACGCGGGCCACGCCCTGGCAGGCGTCGACCAGCGGCGACAGGTCCGGCTCGCGGTTCGGCGTCAGCGGCGTCGGGACGCAGATGATCACCGCGTCGCACTTGGCCAAGGCGGCCGTGCGGGTCGTCGCGGAGAACCGATCGGCGACGTCCTGCAGCCGGGAGGACGGGATGTCCTCGATGTACGACTCGCCGCGGCGCAGCTGTCCGACACGCGCGGCGCTGATGTCGACGCCCACGACGTGCTCGCCCGCCTCGGCGAAGCTCACGGCCAGCGGCATCCCGACGTAGCCGAGTCCTACGATCCCAACGCTCATGATCACCCCACGTTGCTCTCGAATGGCCGTCGCTCCCGCGTCCTGCGATCACGGCGACCTCGTGACAGGAATGCTGCGGGCTGGCGAGCTTCCGAGGCAGGGGATTTCTGGGGTGCCCCGACGGGGAAGTTCCCTCGATCGCGAGGGGCAGGCACACCACCGGCGTGGGTGAGAGCCGTGCCCCAAGCTCACTGGTCGATGCGCTAGGACCCCCATCAGTGGCGCGGAGACGCCCACTGGTCTAGACCTAAAGCGCGTAGGGCTGGACGCCGGCGTAGGTGAGACACCGACCGTCCAGATGTCTCAGGACGGACGTCAGGCTTCGTCGGGAGCGTCCACGGTGGACGCCGCGAACGTCGCCCGGATGCCGTTGGCGATCGAGATCGCCTCGGCCTGCGAATGCGCGCCGAGCTTGCGCAGCAGGCGCTTGACGTGCGTGCGGACCGTGTCGCGCGCGAGGACGAGCTCGTCGGCGATCTGATCCACGGTCCGGCCGGCGCAGAGGAGGTCCAGGACCTCCCACTCGCGCGGCGTCAGCTTGCTGCGCACCGGGCGCACGCCCTGGCCGCCGACCGGGAGCGCGCGCAGCGAGTCGATCAGCCGCCACGTCAGCGCCGGACCCACGACGGGTTCCCCCGCCGCCATCCGCACGACCGAGTCCACGATCTCGCCGACCGGGACGCCCTTGACCTGGTGGCCCGCGGCGCCGGCGCGCAGGCCGACCATCCCGAGGTCGACGTCGTCGGAGGCCGTCAGCAGCAGGATCCTCACCGACGGCGCACGCTGCGCGATCGCCCGCGTCGCGCTCAGGCCGTCGATGTTCGACATGACGATGTCCATGATCACGACGTCGGGCCGGAAGTGCGCGGCGAGGTCGATCGCGTCGCGGCCGTTGTCGGCCTCGGCGATGACGGTCAGGCCCGCGTCCTGCAGCGCGCCGCGCAGGCGGCTGCGCAGCTCCGTGTCGTCGTCGACCACGACGACGCGCGCGGGCTGTGCTCCGCCGTCCTGTAGCCCCGCCGCCCGCGCCACGATCGGGGGAGTATGCCGCGCCGGGCGGCGCCTGTCATGCGCGCGCGACGTCGACGATCGAGCTGCGCACCAGCGCCAGGTCGGTCGTCTTGGGGATGTGGAGCGCCACCAGGCGCGCCTGCTCGGGCGCGACGAGCTCCGGCTCGAAGCCGCTGAACGTCACGATCGGCACGCCCGGCGCCGTCGCGGTCATCCGCTCCAGCAGCTCGCCGGGCGGCGGGCCGGGCATCTGGAGGTCGAGGACGATGACGTCGGGATCCAGGTCGTCGGCGAGGACGAGCGCGTCGCGGCCGTCGGCGGCCTCGCCCACGACGAGGACGGGCGGCTGCTCGTCCTCGCGGACGAGCGCCCAGCGCAGCAGCGCGCGCATCTCGGCGGCGTCGTCGGCCAGCAGGACCCGGACGGGGCGGTCGGCGGCGGTGTCGGTCACAGGGGAGGTGCTGCGGTCAGCGTGCGGTGGGCAACTCGATCGTCATGATCGTCGCACCATCGGACCGCACGTCGGCGCCGATCCGCCCGCCGGCGCGCGTGACCAGCCTGTGACACACCGGCAGGCTCAGGCCGGCGCCGACCAGCGGACCGCGCCCGCGGGGGCGCGCGAGCGGCGCGAACAGCTGCGCGCCCGCCGGCGCCGGCGCGCCGTTGTCATACAACTCGACGATCGCCGTCGCGCCCTCGACGCGCCCCGTGACCCCGAGCCTGGTGGCGCCGGCCGACAGCGCGCTGCGCAGCAGGTGGGCGAAGAGGGATCGCGCCTCGGTGGGCGCGAGCGCGGCCGCCGGCAGCGGCTCGCGCTGGAGGTCGACCGGCCGGCCGCGCAGGGCGGCGTCCAGGTCGGACCAGGCGGCGTCGAGCGCGGCGTCCAGCTCGGTCGTCGCGTGCGCGGCCGGCTCGCCGCTGGCCCGGACGACGTCGAGCAGGTCGTCGACGTAGCGCTGGGCGCGCTCGCCGCCGGCGCCGAGCGCCCGCAGCGCGTCCTGGCCGCCGGGCCCGAGCGCCTGCTGCTCGCCCTGGATGACCGCGGCGGCGCCGCGCATGAGCGCGACCGCCTCGCCCAGCTGGTGGGCGGAGAGGGCCGCGAACGCCGCGAGGTCGTCCTGCGCCGCGAGCGCCGCAGGGTCCTCGGGCGTCATTCCTCGGCCGGAAGCCCGTCCTCGAGCATGCCGGCGCGCAGGCGGGACGCGACGGCCACGGCCTCGCGCCGGGAGCGCACCTCGAGCTTGCGCAGGACGTTCTTGACGTGCGAGCGGACGGTCTCCACCGACACGACGAGGCGGTCGGCGATCTCGTCGGTCGAGAGGTCCTGGCACAGGAGGTCCAGGACCTCCCACTCGCGCGAGGTCAGCGCGCTGCGGATCGGACGCAGGCCGGCGCTGTCGGTCCTGACCAGGCGCAGGTCCTCGATGAGCCGCATCGTGAGGCGGCGCGTGATGACGGCCTCGCCGTTCTTCGCGCAGTGCAGCGCGCGCGGCAGCGCGTCGATCCCGACGTTCTTGCACAGGAACCCGGAGGCGCCCGCGCGCAGCGTCATCAGCCCGACCTCGTCGTCGTCGCTGGACGTGAGGATCACCACGCGGACGTCGGGCGCGGTGCGCCGGATCTCGCCCATCGCGGCCAGCCCGTCCATGCCGGGCATGATCAGGTCCATGACGACCACGTCCGGGTTGTAGTACGTGGTCAGCTCGACCGCCTCGCGGCCGCTGCCGGCCTCGGCGATCACCGTGATGCCGGCCAGCTGCAGCACGTCGCGCAACATGCGACGAGCGAGTGGATCGTCATCCGCGACGATCACGCGCAGCGGCGTATCCCCTTCAACCTTGAATTCCATCCCCATGAGCCCTTCCCGGTCTCGTCCCCAACCGGAGCCATCCCGCTAAGAGAGGCAAAGAAAAGACCATGTTGGATTCTTACGTGGGGTATTTTCATACCCCCAGGCAGGAAACCGGGGTCTTATGGCGTGTCCGCGCTTTGCGGCCGCGCGGGCGGTTCCCTGGGGATTGAAGGGAACCGCCACGCGGCCACGCGCCGCCCGAGCACGGACCGTCCGGTGCGTTCCCAGCCCACGCGGCGTTGCACGATCTAGGGCTCTCCTGCCGGCGGACCGTGCGCAGCAAAACGTACGGCGCACGCAACCGGCACGCGGGTGACTTGCATCGCCGGGAGCGAGGGACTTCGTCGTGGGTTCGTGGGGGAGGAACTTCCCCCAACTTCAGGACCGACGTGCCGATTCAATTGGCGAGCAGGTTTCCGGAGGACACGATGT
>DATDMD010000031.1:0-52693 GCA_036518975.1 Baekduia sp. | reverse complement strand
CGCCTCCGCGAAGGCCTCCAGCGGGAACGTCTGCGCGATCTGCACGGTGTAGTCGCCGCTGGCCAGGCCGGCGAGGCTCTGCTCCTCGGCCGCGCGCAGCCCCTCGGGCCCGCGCACGTTCATGTTGCAGCCCTCCAGCCGGCGGCCGAAGTTCACGACGTCGGGCAGGAAGACGTCGGCCGTGAAGCCCGCGGAGTAGCCGAGCACGACGTGGGCGCCGCCGGGCGCCAGCGTCTTGATCGCCGCGCCGGTGACGGCTCCGCCGACGGGGTCGACGACGCCGTCGAAGCCGTCCGGCGCGAGCTCCGCGGCCGCCGCGTCGAGCGCGACGGCCGACAGGTCGACGGTGTGCTCGGCGCCGTGGCGCGCCGCGAAGGCCGCGCCCGCGGCCGTGCGGCTGACGCCGGTCACCCGCAGGCCGGCCCGCACGGCCACCTGGACCGCCGCCGCGCCGACGGCGCCCGAGGCGCCCAGCACGAGCAGCGTGCCGCCCGGCGCGACGCCGGCCTGGTCGACGGCGAGCACCGCCGTCGGGAAGGCGATGCCGGCGGCCGCGGCCACCGCGAGGTCCAGGCCGGGCGGGATGGCGGCGAGCAGCCGCTCCGGCACGACCGCGTGGTCGGCCCAGATCCCGTCCATGACCATGCCCAGCTCGTTGCCGAGGATCGCGACGCGATCGCCCGCCCGGAACGTCGCGCCGTCGGTCTCGACCTCGCCGGCGCCGACGGCGCCCAGGACGAGCGGCGGGGTCGCGAACGGGATCCCGCCGGCGGCGATCAGCGCCTCCAGCGGATGGACGCCGGCGACCAGGACGCGGACGCGCACCTCGCCCGCGCCGGGCTCGGGGACGTCGCGCTCGACGACGCGCACGCCGTCGAGCCCGGAGAAGGCGGTCAGTCGCGCGGCGCGGCTCATGCCGCCCCGCCGTGGTCGCGGATCGGTCGTGCGAAATTGCTCATGACAAGTCCAATCATGATTACAATAGACCGGGTCAGTATCGCACTTCGGAGGAGAGAGACAGTGACCGATGCAAGGTGGGACCATGTCGTCGACGTGCTGGTGGTCGGCTCCGGCGCGGGCGGCCTGGCCGCGGCGATCACCGCGGCGCGCAACGGCGCCGACGTCGAGGTCATCGAGAAGGCGCCGCAGCTCGGCGGCACCTCGGCGTGGTCGGGCGGCATGCCCTGGGTCCCGCGCAACAGCCACATGCCGGAGGTCGGCGTGCCGGACTCGCGCGAGGACGCGCTGACCTACATCGACAGCCTGCTCAACGACCGCTCGCCCGACCACGACCTGGTCGAGCTCTACGTCGACCGCGCCGCCGAGGCGTGGGACTACATCGAGGCCAACTCGGCCATCGAGATGGTCGTGACTTACTCCTACAGCGACTACTACGCCGACCGCCCGGGCGGCAAGCCGCGCGGGCGCTCGCTCGAGCCCAAGCCGTTCGACTCCCCCAAGATGCTCGGCGAGTGGCACGACCGCGTGCGCGACACGCCGCACATCCCGCGGCTGACGCAGGACGAGATGGCCGCCGAGGGCGCGCGCCGCAACCTCCCCGTCGGCGCGGAGGGCGCGGTCCCGGTCGACATCATGGCCTTGCTCGGCGAGCGCGAGGCCAACGGCATCCGCACGCTCGGCCCGGCGCTGGTCTCGGGGCTCGTGCGCGGCGCCCTGGACGCCGGCGTGAGCCTGCAGACCGGCACGCCCGCGACCGAGCTCGTCGTGGACGACGGCGCCGTGGTCGGCGTGGTGGCCGAGCACGACGGGCAGACGATCCGGATCGGCGCGCGGCGCGGCGTCGTCCTGGCCAGCGGCGGCTTCGAGTGGAACGCCGAGCTGGTCCGCGCCTACATGGGCATCCCCGACGCGTTCCCCCTCACCCCGCCGACCAACGTCGGCGACGGCCTGCAGATGGGCCTCGAGGTCGGCGCCGCGGTGGGCAACATGACCAACGCGGTGGCGTTCCCGGCCGCCTACGACGGGCACTCGACCAACGAGGCCGGCGGGCCGCTCGGCAGCCTCGCGCCGCCGCGCAGCGACAAGGGCTGCATCATCGTCAACCGCGACGGGCGCCGCTTCGTCAACGAGGGCGTCAGCTACATGGACATGGCCAAGTCGCACCGCCAGTACGACCAGGACACCGCGACCTACCCCAACACCGGCCCGGTCTGGCAGATCTTCGACCAGGACGTGCGCGAGCGCACGATGACCCTGGACTTCGTCCCGGGCCAGCCGACGCCCGACTGGGTCCACGAGGCCGCGACCGTCGCCGAGCTGGCCGCGAAGATCGGGGTCGACCCGGCGATCCTGGCCGAGCAGGTCGAGCGGTTCAACGCGGCCGCCGAGGCCGGCGTCGACCCGGACTTCCACCGCGGCACGATCTGGTGGGAGGGCTACCAGACCGGCGGCCCGAGCCCGGAGAAGAACATGGCCAAGATCGAGCGCGGCCCCTTCTACGCGATGAAGCTCTACAACGGCGTGCTCGGCACGCTCGGCGGGCTGCGCATCGACGAGCACGCGCAGGTGCGCGCCGCGCGCGGCGGCCTGGTCGACGGGCTCTACGCGGTCGGCAACGTCGCGGCCGGGATCTTCGGCCAGGCCTACCCCGGCGGGGGCTCGACCCTCGGCCCAAACGTCACGTTCGGCTACCTGGCCGGGCTGCACGCCGCGGCACGGTCCGCCCGCGACGTCGAGCCCGCGCGCGAGGCCGTCGCGCAGTCCTAGTCGCCGCCGGCGAGCCCTACTGCCGCTTGTCGGCGGGGGGGGCTCGTTGACGGCGTAGCCGATGGCGCGCGTCAGGCCGCCGTCCACGCTGACGACGTTGGCCTGCAGGTGGCCGCCGGCATCGTCGGCGAACATGAGCACCGCGTGCGCGACGTCGGCCGGCACCCCGACACGGCCGTTGGGGTGGTGGCCGGCGAAGTGCTCGCGCATCCCCGGGTCGCTGAGCATCGTCGCGGTCAGCGGCGTGTCGACGAGGCCCGGCTGCACGGTGTTGAACGTGACGCCCTGGGCGGCGAACTCCGCCATGAGCGCGCGCATCAACCCCTCCAGCCCCGCCTTGGACATGGCGTACAGGCTGGTCATCGCGGCGCCGGAGGCGGCGCCGTTGGAGGAGATGAACACGACGCGTCCGTAGCGGCGCTCGGCCATCGGCGCCACCACCGCCTGCGTGAGCAGGAACGGGCCGCGCAGGTTGACGGCGATGGCCTGGTCGAAGTCGGCGGGCGCGTGGCCGGCCAGCGGCCCGAAGAACATCGTGCCAGCGTTGTTGACGAGGATGTCGATCGGGCCCAGCGCGCCGGCCACCGCGTCGGCCAGCTCGGTCGCGGACTCGGCGCGGCCGGCGTCGTGGGCGAAGAACTGAGCCTCCCCGCCCCGCGCGCGGATCTCGCCCACCACGGCCTCGCCGCGGTCGCGGTCACGCCCGGCCACGGCCACGCGGCCGCCCGCCGCGGCGAGCGACCGCGCGATCTCGGCGCCCAGCCCGGAGGTGGCCCCGGTCACCAGCGCGGTGCGTCCTGCGATGCCCATCCCGTTCCACCCTTCCGAAGCCTTTTCCTGATGACTCTGATCATGATAGCTTCGATACGTCTATCTGTGGTCGGCGAACGGAGAACCAGGACGATGGGACGGCTGGACGGGAAGGTCGCGGTCATCACCGGCACCGGCGGCGGGCAGGGGCGCGCCGCCGCGCTCGCCTTCGCCCGCGAGGGCGCGCGGGTCGTCGGGTGCGGGCGCAACGCCGCCAACGCGACCGAGACCGCCGAGCGGGTGCGCGCCGCCGGCGGCGAGATGCGCTCGACGGCGCTCGACCTCACCGACCACGAGGCGGTCGCCGCGTGGATCGACGAGGCGGCGGAGGCGTTCGGCGGCATCGACATCCTGTACAACAACGCCGGCGAGCCGCGCTTCGGGACGCCGGGCGCGATGGCGGTCGAGGACTGGCACTTCACCGTCGGCCACGAGCTCGACCTGGTGTTCTACGCGTGCCGGGCCGCGTGGCCACACCTCGAGCGGCGCGCGGGCGCGAGCATCGTCAACGTCGCCTCGATCGCCGGGATCGTGGGCGTCCGCGACCAGCCGCAGACCGCGCACGCCGCGACCAAGATGGGGGTCATCGGCATGACGCGCCAGCTGGCGGCCGAGGGCGCCCCGCTGGGCATCCGCGTCAACTGCGTCAGCCCCGGCCTGATCGACACGCCCGCCACCTCGCACTTCATCGCCATGGGCGACGACGGGCCGCTGGCGGACTTCATGCAGCGGTTGCCGCTCGGCCGCGCGGGCCGCGCCGAGGAGGTCGTCAACGCGGCCCTCTTCCTCGCGTCCGACGAGGCGTCCTACGTCACGGGCGTCAATCTCGTCGTCGACGGCGGCAGCTCGGTCCTGATGTGAGCGGGCCGCTCAGGCGGCAGCGGTCACCGCGGTGACGGCCAGCGCGCGGCCGCAGCGCTCGCCCTCGTAGATCGCGTCGTCGACCTCGCGCGGCACGCGCGCGTCGCCGATGCGCTGCGCCGGCCGCCCGGCCTCGCGGAGCGCCTCGAACAGCGCGGCCCGCGGACGCCGGCCCAGGTTCATGATCACGGTGTCGGCCGGCGCCTCGCGCGGCTCGCCGCCCCACATGCTCGCGATCGTCACGGCCTGCGCCGTGATGTCGTTCACGAACGACTGCGGCGTCAGCCGCACGCCGGCGGCGATCAGCCGCGGGTAGAGCCACGGCAGGTCCATCGTCGCGGCCGTCGCCGTCCCGGCGAACAGCTGATGGGTGACCAGCTCGACGGCGTGGCCCGCCTCGGCCAGCGTCAGCGCGACGCCGAAGGCGACCTGGTCGCCGTGCTCGTCGACGATCACGACCCGCTCGCCGCAGCGCTCGGGCTCGACGAGCGCCGTCACCGGGTCGAGGACGTGGGGCAGCTCCGCTCCCGGGATCGCGTCGCGGTCGGGGCGGGCGCTGGAGAAGCCCGTCGTCTCGAACTCCGCGCCGGTCGCGACGATCGTCGCGTCGGGGTCGAGCGCGGCGACCGCGGCGACGTCGGCCTCGCAGCCCAGGCGGACGTCGACGCCGAGCCGCTCCAGCGACCCGCTCAGGTCCTCGATCAGGTGCAGCCACTCGTCGCGCGTCGGCAGCTGGGCCGCCAGGCGCAGGGTGCCGCCGAGCTCGCTCGCGCGCTCCATCAGCGTGACGTCGTGCCCGCGCAGCGCGGCGCTCTCGGCCGCCTTCATGCCCGCCGGCCCGCCGCCGACCACGAGCACGCGCAGCGGCGTGTCGGCGCGCGCGGCGCGCGCCAGGCCCCAGATCGCCTCGCGCCCGACGGCCGGGTTGACCGTGCAGGTGATGCCCTTGCCCATGCCGCCGCGGCGCACGCAGCCCTGGTTGGCCGCGACGCAGCGCCGGATCTCGCCGACGCGGCCGTCGCGCGCCTTGCGCACGATCTCGGGGTCGGCGATGTGCGCGCGGGTCATGCCCACCATGTCGGCGTCGCCGCGCGCGACGATGTCGGCCGCGCGCTCCACGGAGCGGATCGCGTTGGCGGTGAGCACCGGGACCTCGCCGCCGACGACCGCCTTGGCGCGCGCGGCGTTGACGACCATGTGCTCGTGCAGCCCGCTCGACATCGTCGAGACCAGGTTCTGCACGCTGTGGTAGTTGACGCCGCTGATGTTGAAGTAGTCGAACACGCCCGCCGCGTGCAGGATCGCCGTGGTCTGGTCCGCCTCGTCGGGGGTGATGCCCGCCTCGCCGAGGTACTCGTCGTAGCTGAGCCGGACGCCGAGCGGGAAGCCGGCGCCGCAGCGGCGCCGGATCTCGGTGGCGACCTCGATCGCGAGCCGGCAGCGGTTCTCCAGCGAGCCGCCGTACTCGTCGGTCCGCCGGTTGGACATCGGCGAGAGGAACTGACCGATCAGGTACCCGTGGCCGCCGCTGATCTCGACGCCGTCGAGGCCGCCCTCCTGCGCCAGCGCGGCGGCCTCGCCGAACGCGCGGACGACGGTGGCGATGTCGCCGGCGTCCATCGGCTCGGGCGTGCGGTCGTAGATCGGCCCCGCGATCGCCGAGGGCGCCAGCGGCGGCTCCCAGTCGAAGCCCAGCTGCCCGTTGGTCTGGTGCCCCGCGTGGAAGAGCTGCACGAAGACGCGGCCGCCGTGCTCGCGCACGCGCGAGGACAGGCTCTTGTACATCGGGACGTTCTCGGGATGCCACGCCTGCATGTGGGCGTTGGCGGCGCCGCGCGGATGCACGCCCGACGCGCCGATCATCACGATGCCGGCGCCGCCCCGCGCCCGCTCCTCCAGATAGGCGACGTACTGCTCGGTCAGGGCCTTGTTGCCGGCGAAGTAGGTCTCGTGGGCGCAGACGAAGATCCGGTTCTCGACGGTGAGCGCGCCGAGCTGGATGGGCTTCCACAGGACGTTGAGGTCGGACATCTTCATCTCCTAGGCGGGCACGCGCGCGCGAGTGCCGATGGTCAGCTGGTCGCGCAGGTCGTCGACGAGCCCCGGGAGGTCGCCGAGCGCCGGCACGCCGCCGAAGGTCGTGAAGTCGGGCCGGGCCAGCACGGCCTCGACGCCGTGCTCGGCCAGGAACGCGGCGTACTCGCCGTCGACGTCGACGACCGGCGCGCCGGCGCCGCCGACCACGGCGCACACGCAGCGCACGTCCTCCAGGAACGCGCGCTGCTCGGCGCTGAGCACCGCCAGCGGGTCCGGCGCGCGGCTGATGAGCGTGAACCCCCAGCCCATGACGTCGTCGAAGCGCCCCGTCCGCCCGTCGCTGGTGACCGTGCCCTGCGGCACCAGCTCCCCGGCGGGCAGCGCGAGCTCCCCGCCGGCGTCGCGGTGCAGGATCCCCGTCGTCAGCGTGGGCGTCGCCGCGGGCGGCGGCGCCTGCCCGCTGCGCAGGAACGCGTCGCGCTGGGCGGCCACCTCGTGGTCGCGCGTGCAGGCGATCTTGCCGACCTCGATGGCCCCCGCGGTGATCGCGCGCACGTGCGGGCGCCGCTCCTCGGCGTAGCTGTCCAGCACCTCGTCGCCGACGACGCCGCGCAGGACGAGGTCGAGCTTCCAGGCCAGGTTCATCGCGTCGCGCAGGCCCGAGCACGCGCCCTGGCCCGCGAACGGCGGCATCAGGTGCGCGGCGTCGCCGGCCAGCAGCACGCGGCCGAACCGCCAGCGGTCGGCGACCTTGCCCTCGAACGGGTAGATCACCTGGCGGTAGATCTCGACGTCGTCGGGCGTGAGCCCCCAGGCGGTCTGCAGGAAGTCGTAGCCGACGTCGGGCGTGAGCAGCTCGGTGTTGTCGTCGTCGGGGTTGACCAGGAACTCGAAGCGCATCCGGTTGGGGCCGATCGGGATCACCGAGACGTTGCGATCCGGGTCGCACACGGTCACGGCGGTGTCGGGCCGGAAGTCGAACTCGCGCTTGCGGTGGACGTCGACGCTGAGGAACGCGTCGCGGAACCCGAGGTCCTCGCGCTCGGCGCCCAGGACCGTCCGCACCGCGCTGCGCGCGCCGTCGGCGCCGATCAGGTAGCGGGCGCGGACCGTGCGGCCGTCGTCGCCCGCCTTGCCCTCGTAGCCGCGACGCCGCGGGGCGGCGGTGACCGTGACGCCGTCGGCGTCCTGCTCGAAGCCCTTGACCTCGAGGCCCTGCGCGATCTCGGCGCCGCGGGCGCGGGCGGCCTGGTCCATGGCGTCCTCGACGTCGGGCTGGTACATCGAGATGCGGTCATAGAACCCGCAGACGCGCGTGTCCTCCCAGTCGATCTGCACGAGGATGTCGCCCGCGGCGTCGACGAGGTTGTAGTGGCGCACGTCGGAGGAGTCGGCCAGCGCCGCGTCGATGTCGCCGGCGGCCTGCACGATGCGACACGACTCCCCGTCGATGCTGCACAGCCGCGGCAGCCCGTAGAGCGAGGGCCAGCGCTCGAAGACGAGGACCCGGTGGCCCAGGCGCGCCAGCAGCGAGGCGGCGGCCTGGCCGGTCGGCCCGTAGCCCGAGATGACGACGTCGTACTCCTCCATGACCCGCTCCTTCTGCTCGCTTCGCGACGACCCGTCGCTCCTCTCTGTGCATCATAAGCCTACTTGACAACCATAGTCATGAAAAATATGTTCGGCAGTAATGACGAACGCGCTCGGATCATGAACACGAGGCTCGCGCGGCGCTGCGTCGCGGGCGTCCTGGTCGGCGCGGCGTTGGCCGCCGCGACCGGATGCGGAAGCTCCGACACGACGACGTCCTCGACGTCGGCACCGGCCGCCAAGGCCGGAGCGGGTGGGCCTTCTCCCTCCCCCGCGGCGATCGACTGGGCGGTCCAGTACGCGGGCGGCAAGGCCGGCAAGGCGTCCGGCGCGCCGGTCAAGGTCGGCTACGTCAACCAGCAGGGCGGCGCCTCGGGCTTCGAGGGCGCGACCGTCGGCTACACCGCGCTGCAGGACTTCATGAACGCGCACGCGGGCGGCGTGCAGGGCCGGCCGCTGCAGTTCGTCAGCTGCTTCGTCCAGGCCGAGGAGGACGGCCAGAAGTGCGCGGCCCAGTTCCTCAGCCAGGGCGTGCAGCTCGCCGTGACCGGCCAGCTCGTCGTCGGCAGCGCGGCCTTCTACAAGACGTTGAAGGGCAAGATCCCGGTCATCAACTCCAGCCCGGGCTCGCCGGCCGACCTCACGTCGCCCAACGTCTACGGCACCACCGCCGGCGCGCTCCAGCTCACGGCGATGGGCAAGCTCATCAGCCAGCGGATCAAGCCGCAGTCGGTGGCGGTGATCTACCAGAACGACCCGGTCGGCAGCTTCATCGCCCAGAAGCTCCTCAAGCCGCAGCTCGTGGCCGCCGGGATCGGCCGGCTCAAGCTCGTCCCCTTCGAGCTGACCGCCACGACGCCCGACATGGTCACCGCGCTGCAGGCCGCGGGCGCCGGCGCGGCGGACCTGGTGGTCGGCATCGTGACCGGGCCGCCGTGCCAGTCCTTCGCGATGGCCTACAAGCAGCTCGCGCTGAAGACCAAGGTCATCACCGAGGCCGACTGCTACAGCAACAGCATCACCAAGGCGATCGGCGGCCGCTGGCCCGACGGGTGGTACTTCGTCGGCAACCAGGGCTACGACCCACACATCCCCGACGCCGGATCGGGCACCGACACCTACCTGGCGGCGATGAACGCCTCGGCCGCCGGACGCGTGTGGCTCTACGACGTGCACGCGGCCTACACCACCGGGCCGACCATGTTGGCCTACAAGCTGCTCAACCAGGCCGGACCCGACGCCACCGCCACGCAGCTGACCGCGGCGCTGAAGGCCTACAAGGGGCCGGTCGCGATGAACACCGGCGACTTCTCGTGCGGCACGCTCAAGACGGCCCCCAACGTCTGCGTGCCCTACGTGAGCTTCGTCGAGTCGTCGGCGGGCAAGTGGCTGCCGACGGCCAACGGCCAGGACGCCATCGACGCGGGAGCGACATCATGACCATCGCCATCACCGGCGCCGCCGGCCAGCTCGGCTCGCTGGTCGCCCAGCAGCTCCTGGAACGGATCGCGCCCGAGGAGCTGATCCTCGTCACGCGCCGCCCGGAGGCCCTGACGGCCTTCGCCGACCGCGGCGTCCAGGTGCGCCGGGCCGACTTCGACGAGCCCGCGACGCTGGAGCCGGCCTTCGCCGGGGCCGAGCGCCTGCTGCTGGTCAGCTCCACGCACGAGTCGACGCCGCGCCGCGTCCGGCAGCACACCGACGCCGTCGCCGCGGCGCGGGCCGCCGGGGTGCGGCACGTCGCGTTCACCTCGATGCCGAAGGTCGACGCCGACCACCCCACCGGCGAGTACGCCCTGGAGTACCTGCGCTCGGAGGAGATGCTCAAGGCCAGCGGCGTCGACTGGACGATCCTCCAGAACGCGCCCTACGCCGAGTACCTCGTCGGCCGCTTCGCGCTCGCGCTCAGCCTCGGGCGCCTGGCCACCAACGCCGGCGACGGCGCGACCGCCCCGGTCTCCAACGCCGACTGCGCCGCGGTCGCCGTGGCCGTGCTCACCAGTGAGGGCCACGAGCGGCAGACCTACGTCGTGACCGGGCCCGAGCTGTACACCCAGGCCCAGCTCGCCGCGCTGGTCGCCGACGTCACCGGCCACCCGCTCCCGCTGCTGGAGCTCGACGACGACGCGCTGCGCCGCCAGGCCGCCGAGGACGGCATCCCGGACCCGATGCCGACGTTCCTGTCGCGCCATCTGAAGGCGGTCCGCCTCGGCTACTTCGACGACCTCACGACCGTGGTGGCCGACCTGACCGGCCGGCCGCCGCGCGCGCTGCGCGACGTGCTCGTCGAGCATCGCGACGCCCTGCTGGCGGCGGTCCCGGCATGAGGACCGTCACGCTCGGGCGCTCCGGCCTGGAGGTGTCGTGCATCGCCTACGGCGGCGGCCCGCTCGGCGGCGGCATGGGCCACTTCGACGAGGAGGCCAGCGTCGCCTCGGTCCGCCGGGCGCGCGAGCTGGGCATCACGCTGTTCGACACCGGCCGCGTGTACGGGCGCTCGGAGGAGCTGCTCGGCCGGGCGCTGGCCGACCACCTGCGCACCGACCGCGACGAGATCGTGATCTCGACCAAGGGCGGCGTGCGCGCGTCGGGCTCGGAGAACCCCGGCGACGGCGGCGTCACGCGGGACTCCAGCGCGCAGGCGCTGCGCGCCGACCTGGAGACCAGCCTGGCCACCCTCGGCGTCGACCACATCGACCTCTACCAGGTCCACTGGCCCGACCCCGACGTCCCGCTCGCCGAGACCGCGGCGGTGCTGGCCGCGCTGCGCGACGAGGGCAAGATCCGCCACATCGGCGTCTCGAACTTCACGGCCGCGCAGATGGAGGAGTTCGCGCAGGGCGCGCCCGTCGAGACGCTGCAGCCGGGCTACAGCATGCTGCACCGCGAGCCCGAGAACGACGAGCTGCCCCACGCGCAGGCCAACGACGTCGGCGTCCTGGTCTACGGCCCGCTGGCCCACGGCCTGCTCACCGGCACCGCCTTCGACCCGGCGCGCGCCTTCGGCGAGTACGACTGGCGCCGCAACCACGGCCTGTTCGCGGCGCCGACGCTCCAGCGCAACCAGGCGGTCGTGCGCCGGCTGGACGCCTTCGCGCGCGAGCGCGGGCACACCGTCTCGGAGCTGGCGATCGCCTGGGTGCTCGCGCAGCCGGCGGTCGACGTCGCGATCGTCGGCACGGGCAAGGCCCGGCACCTCGACGCCGCGATGCCGGCCCTCGACGTGGTGCTCAGCGCTCAGGACCTGGCCGAGCTCGACGCGATCCTCGCCGACGCGGTCGCCCTCCCGCTGTTCCAGTTGGAGGACATGTAGTCAGACGCCGGCGGGCTGGGCGACGAGCCCGCCGCGCCGCGCGAGCCGCGCCAGCATCAGCGTCGGCACGATCGCCAGCAGGTGGATGACCATGGTCCAGCGCCACGTGTCCTGGTAGGCCGCCGCCATCCCGGCGGTGTCGGCGGCGTGGCGCTGGAGCTCCTGGGTCAGCAGGACGGCGATGAGCGCGGTCGCCGCCGCCCCGCCGACGCGCATGAGCACGTTGAACTGCGCGGTCGCGTCGGCGACCAGGTGGCGCGGCAGGTCGCCGAGGGCGATGGCGTAGACCGGGATGAACACGAGCCCGATGCCGAAGCCGCGCAGCGCGAGGTCGGCGACGAAGAGCGCGGTGGCCGAGTCCTGGTCCAGGACGGTCAGCGGCGCGGTGAACAGCGCGGCGATGACGCTGCCGGCAAGCGCGAGCTGCGGGCCGGTGAAGACCTCGTGCAGGCGGCCGCCCAGCCAGATCGAGGTGCCGGCGCCGAGGCCCTGGGCGCCGAAGAGCAGCCCGGCCTCGATCGCGGTGTTGCCGCGGACGTCCTGGAAGAACAGCGGCATCAGCAGGTACGGCCCGAAGAGCGTCGCGCCCAGCGTGAACATCGCCGCCGCCGCGAGCGCGAAGACCCGGCGGCGGTACAGGCGCAGCTCGAGCAGGGGCTGCGGGACGGCGCCGGCGTGGACGATGAAGAAGCCGATCAGCGCCAGGCCGACGGCGCCGAGCGGCAGGCCCTGCACGGCCAGCGGCGGCGCGCCCTGCCCCAGCTCGGCCAGCGCGTAGGTCACCATCGGCAGGCCGGCGCCGAGCGTGAGCAGCCCGACCCAGTCCAGCGACCCCGCCTCCTCGGGCTCGTCGGGCGGCAGGCTGCGCAGCGCCATCAGCACGCCGGCGACGCCGATCGGGAGGTTGATGAGGAAGATCCAGCGCCACGAGGCCTGGTCGACGATCACCCCGCCGACGAGCGGCCCGATGACCGGCGCGATGACGCCGACCGACCCGACGGCCCCGATCGCCCGGCGCATCCGCGCTGGTCCGGCCGCGCGCGCCGCCAGCGCCTGGGCGACCGGCAGCAGCGCGCCGCCGCCGGCGCCCTGCAGGACCCGGAAGGCGACGAGCGAGCCGACCGACCACGCGATCGCGCAGAGCCCGGACGCGACGACGAACAGCGCGAGCGCGCCGATGTAGAGCCGGCGCGGGCCGAAGCGCCGGGACAGCCAGCCGGTCAGCGGGACGGTCGCGGCGAGCGCGAGCAGGTACGCGGTGACGATCCACTGCACCGACGCGATCGAGCCGTGCAGCTGGCTCTCCAGGGTGTCGAGCGCGACGTTGACGACCGTCAGCTCGAGCACCGACAGGAACGCGCCCACGCTGACGACGACCAGCGTGCGGCGCAGGGCGGCGTCCGCCGGCCGCGACGGCCCGCCGCCCTCCGGTCCCATCGCGCTCAGGCGCGGCCCGCGGCCGCCGCGTGCGGCGCACTGGCGCCGGGCGTCCGCGCCGCCGCCGCGCGCCCGGCGAGGTAGCCGAACACGACGGCCGGCCCGAGCGTGCCGCCGCCGGACCAGTAGCCCCAGCCCGAGGGCGACGCGATGCAGTTGCCCGCGCCGTACAGCCCGTCGATCGCCGAGCCGTCGGCGCGCAGCACGCGCCCGTCCGGGTCGATCCGGGGGCCGCCGCACGTGTCCAGCGTCGCGGCCGCGAGGATCATGCAGTAGTACGGGCCCTCGGCGGCGATCGGGTACATGGTGATGTTGGGCGAGAAGCCGATGCGGCCCGGGCCGCCCCAGTCGCGCTCGATCGGCCGCGCGCCGCGGTGGAAGTCCGGGTCGACCCCGCTCTCGGCGTAGCCGTTGAACGTGGTGATGGTCTCGGCGAGCCGCTCGCCGAAGCCGGGCCGCAGCGCGAAGCCGCCGGTGTGCTCGCCGATGCGCTCGAGGTGCTCGGCGATGCCCTGCTCGAGCTCGGCCAGCGTGGCGCCCTCGATGACGTAGTGCGCCTTCTCCCCGGCCGGCGGGATGGGCCAGCGCGTCTGGTAGGGCGGCCCGTCGGCGACGGCCTGGTCGTAGATCATGAACAACAGCTTGTTGGGAAGGCCGCCGTCGGCGGCGCGCGCGAAGTGGATCTTGCCGCGGTCGTGGTACACGTCCTTCTCGTTGACCACGCGCTCGCCGCCGGCGTCGACCAGGATCATGCTGTCGCCCGCGGGGACGAACAGCAGCTGCGGCTGCTCGCGGCTCTCGAGCGCCAGCTCGACGGGCAGCTGGGCCCACCAGGCGCTGTCCATGTGGGCCAGCTCGGCGCCGAGCTCCTGGGCCAATGCGACGAACGCGCCCTGCGCGCTGGCCGCGGCGCCGCCGCCGGGCACGTAGCCGGGCAGGTGCTCCTCGACCAGCTCGGCGTTGTGGGTGAACCCGCCGGTGGCGAAGATCACGCCCTGGCGCGCCAGGACCTGCCGGCGGCCGCCGGGCGTGTCGACCTCGACGCCGGTCACCGCGCCGTCGGACTCCAGGAGGCCGACCACCAGGTGCTCGGCGAAGAGACGCACGCCGCGGCGCTGGACGCCGGCGGCGAGCTGGTTGATCAGCTCGACCCCGTAGCCCTCGACGCCGGCCCAGTCCTGCGGGTTGAGCGTCCGGCCGTAGGGGACCTTCTCCTCCGCCAGCTCGGAGTGGTAGCTGGGGAAGCCGCGCGGATCGCGCGAGATCGCGAGCATCGGCGCCAGCGTCAGGACGCGGTCGGCCATGAGCGTCTCGACCACGCCGCTGGCCTCGTCGTAGTAGGTGGTGATGAGCTCGTGGTCGAGCGGCGCGAGGCCGAAGCGCTCGGCCTCGGCGTCGTAGGCCTCGGGGAAGCCGACGCGGGCCATGAACCGCACCGCGTCCTCGCGGTCGTCCGCGATGCCGCGCTCGCGCAGGAAGGGGTTGTTGGGGATGAACACGCCGCCCGAGGACTTCAGCGTGGTACCGCCGACGGCGGGCGCGCCCTCCAGGACGACCACGTCGCGGCCCGTGGCGCTCGCGCCCAGGGCCGCCGACAGGCCGGCCGCGCCCGCCCCCACGACCACGACGTCGGCGGTCAGGTCCCGCGTGTCCTCTTGCACCGTCATCGAAAGCTCCTCTTGGGTCGTGCGTCGGTCGTACGTCAGGAGCGGCGGGCACCCCGGGACGCGCCCGGGATGCCCACCGCTCGGTGTGCCGCGAGCGGGTCGCCGCCTAGCTCGCGGGCAGCGTGAAGTTCGGCAACGAGCTCCACTTCCCGTCGCTGAACTGGCTGATCCCGGCGGACTCGCCGCAGAGCGTCGGGCTGGCCGGATCGCTCGGCTTGCCGCAGTGCAGCGGGCCGGGGATCATGAACGCCGGGCCCTTGAACGCCTTGATCTGCTCGTCGAAGGCCGCGGGCGTCAGCTTGTCGGGCCCGATGGTGTGGGCGAACTTGGCGATCGTCAGGAAGTCACGGACCACCTGGGGCGTGAAGCCCTGGGTCGCCTCCGGCGTCGCGCCGGCCGCCGCCATGATGTTGTTGAACACCTTGGCCTGCGGGTCGTCGGTCACGCGCGGGTTGACGCCGAAGCCGACGATGACCCAGCCCTCGGGCTTGCCGCCGGCGTGCTTGACGAACTGATCCGAGTTGCAGATCGGCGTGGCCACGACCTTGGCCTTCAGGTTCAGGGTCTTGACCGCGTCGTACACCGAGATGCACTCGGCCGGCGTCGAGGGGTCGAGCAGGATCGCGTCGGCCTTGGAGGCCTGGGCGGCCTGCAGGGCCGAGATGACGTCCGGTCCGGTGGCGCTCTGCGGGTAGTACACGCTCTTGGAGTGGACGAGCCCGATCTTGTCCATGTACGGGATCGCGATCTTCTCGGCCGAGAACTTGCCGCCGGCGTTGTCGACGGTGATGACCGACGTGAACTTGGCGTTGAGCTGGTTCTTGGCGACCTCGGCCATCGCCGCGAGGACCGCGGCGCCGCCGCCGCCCAGCGAGTAGGCGCCCGGCGAGACGCTGTCGGCCGGGGCCGACGTCGTGCCGATGAGGGTCGGGAACTTCGCGCCGGCGGTCTTGTAGTACGCGGTGTTGCCGATGACGGCGAGCGACAGCTCGGCGATCGGGAGCTTCGCGTCGAGGAACTGCGCGGCGCACTTCTGGCCGTCTTCCTCGGCCTGCATGACGCAGCGGTCGATCTTGAGGGGATGGCCGTCGATGCCGCCGAGGTTGTTGTTGATGAAGTCGACGGCGGCGTTGGCCGCCTTGGTGTTCTCCGGGAACGACGGCGTGCCGCCCTCCTGGTTGACGAGGCCGACGGTGACCGGCTTCATCGAGCTGTCGGCCTTGCCCGGCTTGAGGCCGGTGTACTGCGCCCCGAAGTCGATGGTCGCCTGGTCGATCCCGTTCGACGACTTGGCCGGCGTGGTGGAGGCGGTGGCCGAGGCCCCTCCCGAATCATCCGAACTGGAACCACAGGCCGCGACGACGAGCGACAGCCCGACGCACGCCAGCGTGACTGCTAAGCGCAGATTACTCATCTCTCTCCTCCATCAAGGTCCAGCGGGACAGCCGCCGCAGCCATAGATTTCTATGACCATGATCATAGTAGTTATGGAAGACCGCGTTCGTCAAGTCACGATCGACTCGCCGCGAGCAGGCTCGCGAGATGCAGCGCCGTGAGATGCCCGAAGGTCACCGCGGGACCCAGCGTGCTGCCGCCCGACCAGTAGCCGGCGCCGGCGACCGAGGACACGCAGTTGCCCACCCCGTACAGCCCGGGGACCGCGCTGCCGTCGGGGCGCAGGACCCGGCCCTGGGCGTCGACGCGTGGGCCGCCGTTGGTGTCCAGGACGCTGCCGGCGAGGATGATGCAGTGGTAGGGCCCGTCGTCGAGCGGCCACAGCGTCGGGTTCTTGTCGTTCTCGCGATGCGACGGCCCGGTCCAGTCGAGCTCGACGGCGGTCTCGCCGCGGTGGAAGTCCTCGTCGACGCCGGTGCGGGCGAAGGCGTTGAAGCGCGCCACGGTCGCGGCCAGGCCCGCGGCGAAGCCGGGCGCGAGGGTGAAGCCGCCGGTGCGCTCGGCGTGCCGGTCCAACCGCGCCGCGATGGCCGCGGCGAGGTCGTCCAGCGTGTCGCCGCTGATGACCCAGTGCTCGCCGGGGTCCGGGCTCGGCCACTTGTTGGGCTGCGAGGTGCGGTCCTCGACGATGAAGTCGTCATAGATCAGGAACAGCAGGTGGTTGGGCAGGCCGCCGTCGGCGTCGCGGACGAAGTGGACCTTCGAGCGCTCGTGGTAGGTCTGCTTCTCGTTGACGACGCGCACGCCCTCGCGGTTGACCATGAGCACGCTGTCGCCGGGGTAGACCCCGTTGTGCTCGCTGACCTCGCGGTCGCGCAGCATCTGCTCCAGCGGATGCTGGGTCCCCCAGCCCTGGCCCATGTTGCCCAGCTCGGCGCCCAGCCGCGACGCGATGCCGACGAAGTCGCCGCGCGCGGTGGGCACGGCGCAGCTGCCGTACAGGCCGCCGGGGAAGTGCTCGCGCGCGAGCTCGGGGTGGTGCGGGTAGCCGCCGGTGGCGAAGACGACCCCGTGGCGGGCGCGCAGCGTGACCGCGCCGTCAGGCGTGAGCGCCGTCACGCCGGCGACCGCGCCGGCGTCGTCGAGGACCACGTCGGTCACCCGGTGGTCGACCAGGAGCCCGACGCCGCGCTCGGCGGCCAGCTCGTCCAGGCGCGCCATCAGGTGGACGCCCGCGCCGTACTCGCCGTCGTCCTGCCGCGGGGCGAGGTGCGCGCCGAAGCCGTGCTCGACGTCGCCGTGGTACTCGACCATCGCCTCGTAGTCACCGGTGAACGACGGGAACTCCATGACCTGCAGCCCCATCGCCACGAGCGCGTCCAGCGCCGTCGCGGCGTGGTCGTAGTAGGCCGCGATCAGGTCGTGGTCGCGCGGCGCGAGGCCGTAGCGGTCGGCCTCGGCGTCGTAGACGTCGGGGAACGCGAGGCTGGCCATGTGGCGCAGCGCCCAGTCGCGGTCCGGGCCGCGGCCCCGCGCCCGCATCAGCGCGTTGTCGGGGATCCACATCCCCGCGCCCGACTTGTAGGCCGTGCCGCCGCCCACGGCGGCCGCCTCCAGCATCACGACCGACGCGCCGTGCTCGGCCAGCGTGATCGCGGTCACGTGGCCGGCCGCGCCGGCGCCGACGATGACGACGTCGAACGCGCCGTCACCGCCGGCTCCCGGCCGGCCCTGCGGGCGCGGCGGGACGCCGTTGGCGACCGTCCGCTCCCACCAGGGATCCTTGTAGGGGTCGTGTGAGGAGGTCACGGCACACCTACAGGACGATGGTGATCGTCTTCTCCTCGGTGACGTCCTCGATCGCGGCGTAGCCGTTCTCGCGGCCCTGCCCGCTGCGCCCGAAGCCGCCGTGCGGCACGCGCGCGTCGAGCGGGCTCCACGAGTTGACCGAGACGGCGCCGGCGTGCAGGACGCGCGGCAGCAGGTGGGCGCGCGAGACGTCGCGGGTCCAGACGGTCGCGCCGAGGCCGAACTCGGTGTCGTTGGCGATCCGGACGGCCTCGTCCTCGGTGTCGAACGGGATGATGGTCCCGACCGGCCCGAAGATCTCCTCGCGGGCGATCGTCATGTCGTTGTGGGCGTCGGCGAAGAACGTAGGCTGCACGAAGTAGCCCGGCCGGTCGAGGCGCTCGCCGCCCACGACCAGGCGCGCGCCCTCGTTGCGGCCCTGCTCGATGTAGCCCAGGACGCGGTCGAGCTGCCGGGCGTTGATCAGCGAGCCCATCATCACGCCGGGGTCGAACGGGTCGCCGACGGTCACGCCGCCGGCGATCGCCGCCACGCGCTCGACGACCTCGTCGTAGACCGACCGCTCGACGAGGATGCGCGAGCCCGACAGGCAGACCTGCCCGGCGTTGGCGATGACGCCGATCGCGGCCGAGAACGCCGCCTTGTCCAGGTCGGCGTCGGCGAAGATCAACTGCGGGTTCTTGCCCCCGAGCTCCAGCGTGACGCGCTTGTAGGTCCGCGCCGCGGCCTGGGCGATGGTCGCGCCGACCTCCGGGCTGCCGGTGAAGGAGATGTGGTCGACGTCGGGATGCTCGACCAGCGCGGCGCCGGTGACGGGCCCGCGGCCGTTGATGATGTTGACGACGCCGGCCGGGAACCCGGCCTCCTCGACCAGCTTGCCGAGGTAGAGGATCGCCTGCATCGACTCCTCGGAGGTCTTGAAGACCACCGTGTTGCCGGCGGCGAGCATCGGCGCCAGCTTGATCGCGGCCGTCAGCAGCGGCGCGTTCCAGGCGCAGATCGCGCCGATCACGCCGATCGGCTCGCGGACGGTGAAGACGTGGCTGGGCAGCGGCTCGGGGCGCGCGCCCTCGGCCGCGGAGGGGTCCATCGCGCCGGCCGTCGGGATGACGCGCCCGTGGATCTTGTCGGCCCACCCCGCGAAGTACTCGAGGACGTCGATCGTCATCGGCACGTCCGGACCGCCGGCAGGCATGCCGTTCTCGAGGCCCTTGATCGCGTGGAAGTGGGCGGCGTCGCGCTCGACGAGCGCCGCGAGGCGGTTGAGCAGGCGGCCGCGGTCGCGGCCCGAGACGGCGCGCCACGGGCCCTCGAACGCGGTGCGCGCGGCGCGCACAGCGCGATCGACGTCGGCGGCGCTGGCCGCGTCGACCGTCGCGAGGACCTCCTCGGTCGCCGGGTTGATGTTGTCGATGGTGCTGCCGTCCGACGACGAGGACCACTCACCGTCGATGAGCAGCCCCGTGGGGAAGTCCTCGATCCCGACCGTCGCGTGCGCTGCCGTCGTCGCCATGGTGCTCTCCTCGTGGATGTCTTGTTGACCTTCGCGGACCGCTCACCGAAGCAGGTCGCGACAGAAGCTGATGACGGCGCCGTTGAACACCTCGGGCTGCTCCCAGGACAGGAAGTGGCCGCCGTCGGGGACCATGAACGGGCCGACGAGGCGCGCGTAGCCGACCTTCGCGCGGCGGCACATGCCGGGGCCGTTGATGAGCTTGTCCTCCTGCCCGCAGAGGATCAGCGTCTCGGTGACCGTGTTGGCCTCCATCAGGCGCGGCACCTCGGACAGCAGCTCCGGATTGGCCGAGGCCTCGTAGAACGAGAGCGAGGCGCGGAAGTGCGCGGCGTCGCCGAACGGCTCGGCCTGGAAGGCGGCGGCCTCGTCGTCGAACGCGCCGGGCGCCGCCAGCGGGATGACCGGCCCGCCCTCGCGCCAGCTGCGGCCCTGGTAGAAGCCCTTGATGAAGTCCAGGCGCTTCTCGCGCGTGTCCAGCGTGGCGAGCAGGTCGTCGGGCCGGCCCTGGATCTCCATGTGGTCGGAGACCTCGAGGATCTCCTCGAACTGCCCGCCCGGGATGCCCGCCGCGTGGTAGGCGTCGGGGATCGCCGGCGACAGCCCGTTCCAGACCACCTGCCGGATCACCTGGTTGGGGAAGCGCAGCGCCATGTCCTGCGACGCCATCGAGCCGAAGTCGTAGCCGGCGACGACCCAGCGCTCGTGGCCGAGCCGCTCCATCAGCGCGTGCATGTCGCGCGAGACGTTGACCGGGTCGGCGTACTCCGCGGGGTCGTCGGGCACCGGCGAGTCGCCCCACCCGCGGTTGTCGGCGACGACGACCTCGAAGCCGGCCGCGGCCAGCGGCGCGATGTTCTTGTAGTAGATGCGCTTGGTGCCCGGCCAGCCGTTCATCAGCAGCAGCGGGACGCCGCCCTCGCCCTCGCGGATGTAGGCCAGCTCGACGCCGTCGCGGACGGTCGCGCGGTGGATGGCGTAGGCCTCGGGGTCGAGGTGGTTCACCGGCCCTCACCCACGCCGTAGGCGAGCGGCTCCAGGAGCACGAGCTCCTCGCGGGCGATGACCTCGCTCAGGACGGCGACGTCCGCGAGCAGGGAGGCGTCGGCCGCGATCGCGCGCGCCGGCGCGGCGGTCAGCGACTCCAGGTCGGGGAGCTCCCAGACGTGGGTGGCGCGCGAGACGTCGCCGGTGGCGTGGCGGAACGCGCCGACGAGCCGCCAGCCCTCGCCGGCCATCGCCGGCACGACGCGCGCCATCGCGCCCTCGAAGCGCTCCAGCGCCCCGTACCGCACGTCGAACGTCGACTGCAGGAACACGGCCCGCTAGACCGCCGCGCCGCGGACGGCGGAGAGGTCGCGCGCCGGAACGCCGGCGAGGTGCCGGGCCGCGAGGTAGCTGAACGTCGTCGCCGGGCCGAGCGTGCTGCCGCCCGAGAGGTAGCCGTCGCCGGAGACGTTGGCCACGCAGTTGCCCGAGCCGTACAGCCCTTCGATGACCGTGCCGTCGGCGCGCAGCACCTGGCTGTTGGCGTTGGTCTTCGGACCGCCGTTGGTGTCGAGCACCATCCCGCAGATCAGCACGCAGTAGTAGCGCGTGTCCGCGGCGAACGGGTGCATCGTCGGGTTGCCGTCGTGGCCGGGGCGGGCGGGGCCGTTCCAGTCGTGCTCGTTCATCTGCTCGCCGCGGTGGAAGTCCTCGTCCTTGCCCGTCCGGGCGAAGCCGTCGAACCGCTCGATGGAGCGGCCGAGCTGCACCGCGAAGTCGTCGGCGAGGCGGAGGCCGCCGGTGATGGGGTCCAGCGCGACCAGCCGCTCCTGGACGTTGGCGGCCAGCTCGTCGAGCGTGGCGCCCTCGACGATCCACGGCTTCGGCGCCTGGAACGTGTCGAGGAACAGCCACGGCCGCTCGTCGTGGGCGACGAAGTCGTCGAACACCATGAACGTGACCCGACGCGGGTACGCGCCGTCGGCGTCCTGCTCCCAGTGCGCGGCCGCGCGCTCCTGGTAGAGCGCCTTCTCGTTGACGTAGCGGCGGCCGCCGGCGTCGACGTAGATCATGCTGTCGCCGCTGGGGACGTTGATCCCGCCCTCCATCGCGACGCGGTCCGGGGCCGCCTTCTCGAGCAGGTCCTCGTAGAGCCAGCCGTTGCGCATGTGCGCCAGCTCGGCGCCGGCGTCGCGCCCGATCCGGACGAAGTCGCCCTGGGCCGTCGGGACCGCGCAGCTGCTGTACAGCGGTCCGCGGAAGTACTCGTCGACGAGCTCGGCGCTGTGCGGGAAGCCGCCGGTGGCGAACACGACGCCCTTGCGGCCGTGGATCGTCCGGGTGCCGTCGGCGGTCTCGGCCGTGACGCCGACGACGGCGCCGTCGGCGTCCTGCACGAGGCCGGACACGCGGTGGCCGGTGCGCAGCGGGATGCCGCGCTCCTGCGCCGCGGCCGCCATCTGGGCGATCATCTCGTGGCCGACGCCCGCGTGGCCGTTGGCCTGCATCGGCATGAGGTGGCGGTAGAAGCCCTGGATCGAGTGGTCCAGCTCGTAGTGGTAGGACGCCATCGCCGGGTAGGTCTCCGTGAACGACGGGAAGAACATGACCTTCAGCGCGCCGGCATCGACCACCGCGCGGATGGCGTCGGCCGCGTTGTCGCAGTAGGCGGTGAGCTTCTCCCACTCCCACTCGCCGACCCCGTAGCGCTCGGCCTCGGGGTCGAAGGCGCGCGGGTGGGCGACCTGGGCCATGTAGCGCAGCACGGTGTCGCGGTCGTCGACGATGCCCTTCGCGCGCATCAGGTGGTTGTCGGGGATCCACATCCCGGCGCCCGACTTGTAGGTGGTGCCGCCGACCTCGTCGGCGGCCTCGAGCATCAGCACCGAGTTGCCGGCGTCGTGGCTCAGCACCGCGGCCGTAAACCCGGCCATCCCGCTGCCGACGACGACGACGTCGACCTCGTCGGCGTCGCCGAGGGCGAAGCCGACCGGCCGCGGGTTCATGTCGCCCAGGAAGATGTCGTCGATCCACCAGTACTGCTGGTCCTGCGCGCTCATGCTCGGCTCCTGGTCGTCGCGGGGAGCCGCCGCAGCAGCTCGTAGCTCTTGTCGTCGGGGCCGGGCGTGCCGTAGACGTTGGTGCTGGTGTCGAGGGTCGGGGCGCCGTGGTACATCTTGGGCACCTCGTGATCCGGCCCGGGCCACGGGGTGTCGTTGACGTCGGTGCGCCACCAGTCGTAGATGACCTGGCGGTGCGCGATCCGGAAGGCGCCGCCGCGGCGCTCCCAGCGGTCGAGGTAGCGCCCGGCGCTGACCTGCGCCCAGTCGCGGCCGTCGTGCTCGACGATGTTGGTGGCGACGAAGTAGACCTCGCTGACCGCGTCGTCGCCGGCGACCTCGATGAGGTGCTGGCCGAGGAAGTGGGAGGTGAGCTTCCACTCGTCCGGGAAGCCCTTGCCGTCGCGCCGGACCAGGGCGGCGATGTCCCAGCCGCCGGCAGCCAGGCCCCAGCCGTGGTCGTCGGTCGAGTCCTCGTGGTAGACGGACTTCAGCAGCTCCTCGTCGCGGCGGTCGATGCCGCGCGAGTAGCGGGCCATCGCCTGGCGGATCTCCTCCTTGGCGACGAGGTCGTCCAGCGCCTGCTCTCGGTCCATCGGTGTCTTCCCTCTCGGTCGGGCGTCCCGCTGGGGGCCGGTCCACTTCCGTGATGCTGATGGCAAGCATATGCATAGTTAGCATCGACGGTCAAGATGGCGCGGACGGCCCGGACGCCTCGGCGGCCGCTGTGACCGCGGCGCCGTAGGCCACGCGCTCGGCGTCGCCGATCGTGCGCGAGCGGCGGGCCTCGCGGTCCCACGCGACCATCGTCGTGACGCCCCGCGCCGCGACGACGCCGTCGGGGCGGCGGATCGCGTTCTCGATCGTCACGCTCTTGGTCCCGACGCGCGCGATCCGCGCATGCACCTCGACCCACTCGTCGGCGAGGCGCACCTCCGAGAGGTAGTCGAGCTCGGTGCGCGCCACCACGAACGTCCCGTGCGGCACGCCGGGCCCGCGGTCCGGGAACGGCTCGGTCAGCACGCGGCTGCGCGCCACGCCGAGCAGGTCGTGGTAGCGGGCCTGGTTGAGGTGGCCCAGGCCGTCCATGTCGCCCGCGCCGAGCGTGATCCGGAGCGTGACCGTGGCCGGCGCCGTCATCGCTGCCGGTCGTAGACGAGCCGCTCCTCGACCACGGCGCCGACGAGGGCGGTGTTGTCGAAGCAGTTGGGCGAGTCCGCGGCCACGGCCGCCCACTGCGGGGTGGCCATCGCGGCGGTGTAGGCCGCCTCGTCGGCGAACCACGCCTCGGAGTGCAGGTGCAGCAGGGCGGGGCCGGGGATGGCCGGGTCGACGGGCGCGACCCAGAGGTTCTGGACGTAGCGCTCCAGGCCGGGGACGTCCTTCATGAGCCCGGCGTGCACCGTGGCCCAGTGGCGGTCGGCGTCCTCGCGGGAGCGGTCGCCGTTGAGCTTCGTCAGCCAGATCACCTTGTACATCGCGACTCCTTGGTCGTGGTCGGTCTAGGTTTGGGCCGCGGGTCAGCCGCGGTCGTTGCCGTAGGTCGGAGCGCCGGCGGCGATGAAGTCGGCGACCCACGGCTGCTGGGCCGTCATCCCGCCGTCGGTCAACAGGATCTGACCGTTGACCATCGCTGACTCGTCGCTGGCCAGGAACAGGACGACGTTGGCCTGGTCGACGGGCTCGCTCAGCGCCGGGGTCGGCGACAGCCGCGCCATGGACGCGACGAGCGCGTCGGGCAGGTCGCGCCGCGCCGCCGGCGTCATCGTCAGGCCGGGGCACACGGCGTTGCAGCGCACGCCGTCGCGGCCGTACTGGACCGCGACGTGCTGGGCGAGCGAGCACAGCGCCGCCTTGGCCACGCCGTAGGCCGTGTGGATCATGTCGC
The DNA here is from genome assembly GCA_036518975.1 of Baekduia sp. Classification (GTDB taxonomy): domain Bacteria; phylum Actinomycetota; class Thermoleophilia; order Solirubrobacterales; family Solirubrobacteraceae; genus Baekduia. Next base: position 28,599 of record DATDMD010000031.1, on the reverse strand, counting down.
CGGCGACGGCCGTGATCGACGCGGTGTTGACGATCGAGCCGCCGCCGGCGGCCAGCAGGTGCGGGAGGCCGTGCTTGGTGACGAGCATCGCGCCGCGCACGTCGACCGCCATGACCAGGTCCCAGACGTCGGTCGCCATCGACGCGACGTCGGTGTCGGCTTCGGGCGACACGCCCGCGTTGTTGTGGATGACGTGCAGAGCGCCGAACCGGGCGACGGTCGCGGCGACCATGGCCTGCACCTGCGCCTCGTCGCGCACGTCGACCTCCAGCGCCAGCGCGCGCCCACCCGCCGCGGCGATCGCCGCAGCGAGCCGGTCGGCACCGCGGCCAGGGCGATCGGCCACCGCGACGGCCGCGCCCTCGCGGGCCAGCACCTGGGCGGTGACCCCGCCGATGTTGGGCCCGCCCTCCCCCAGGCTCGCGCCCGTGATCAGCGCGACCTTGCCGTCGACTCGACCCATGGGGCCGGAGCGTACGGGAGGTTCGATTGTGGTGCAAGATCCTAATGATGTCTATTGATTTGGGGGGTGCCCATCCGGGCCTGTCCGAAGGCTGCCAGCGGGAGTTGCCGCGTCGGGTTCATGGGGAGGCGAACGGTCGCTGGCGGCGATGACGAGCGGGCGTCGACGGGCCATCCTGGAGTGCGGCACATTCACGGACACGCGAAGAGGAGAGGCCGCCATGCTCTACCGGGACCACCGTCGCATCGCCCGCGATCGCATCGTCGACGCGGAGATCAAGATGCTCGAGCTGCGCATCGCCCGCCGGCGGACCCTGAGCCGCCCGCCCGCGCTCCCGCGTGCCGAAGACCCCCACGGCGCGGCCGACACGAGCACCACGCGGCCGGGGGCCGGCGCCTGATCGCGGCTGCCGCGATCCTCACGCGGTCACCGCACGCCCCTGGTCCTCGCCAGCACCTGCCGCTCGGTGATCGTCCGCTGCCGGCGGCCGTGGCCGAGGAAGGCCACCGCCCAGTTGGCCACCGCCGCGAACCGGTTCTTGAAGCCGTTCAGGAAGACGAGGTGCACGAGCAGCCACGTCAGCCACGCCGCCGGTCCCGTCAGGCGCACCGGGCCCATCGACACCACCGCCCGGAAGCGGGCGATCGTGGCCATCGTGCCGAGGTCGCGGTAGTGGAACGGCCGCTCTCCCGCATCGCCCCGCAGCCGCGCGGCGATGGTCCGCGCCGCGTGGACGCCGGACTGCATCGCGACCTCGGCGACGCCCGGCAGCCCGTCCAGCGCCATCAGGTCGCCGACGACGAACACCTCCGGATGGCCCGGCAGCGTGCAGTCCGGCCGCACCGCGACGCGTCCGGAGCGGTCGACGTCGGCGCCGCCGCGCGCGGCCAGGACCGCGCCGAGCGGCGACGCCTGCACGCCGGCCGCCCAGATCTTCGTGCGCGCCTCGATGCGGCCCGCCGTCCCGTCGCACACGACGTCCAGCCCGTCCGCGTCGACGCCCGTGACGGGCGAGTCCAGCCGCACCTCGACCCCGAGGTGCTCGAGGTCGCGCCGTGCCCGCCGCCGCAGCGGCTCGGGGAACGGCGCCAGCACCCTGTCGGCGGCCTCGACGAGGATGACGCGGGCGTCCGCCGCGTCGAACCGCCGGTAGCCGGGCTCCAGCGCCCGGCGCGACAGCTCCGCGATCTGCCCCGCCAGCTCGACGCCGGTCGGCCCGGCCCCGACGACCACGAAGGTCAGCCAGGCGGCGCGCCGCCGGTCGTCGGCCTCCAGCTCGGCCATCTCGAAGGCGCCGAAGATGCGCCCGCGCAGCTCGAGCGCGTCGTCGATCGACTTCATGCCCGGCGCGTGGACCGCGAACTCGTCGTGGCCGAAGTACGACTGCGACGCTCCCGCGGCGACGATCAGGCTGTCGTACCCGACCCGCGACGGCTCGCCGATCGTGTCGAGGACCAGCTCGCGCGCCGCGAGGTCGACGTCGACGACCTCGCCGAGCAGCACGTGGGCGTTGGCCTGATGGCGGAGCACGTCGCGGATCGCCGGCGCGACGTCGCCCTCCGAGAGCACGCCCGTGGCCACCTGGTAGAGCAGCGGCTGGAACAGGTGGTGGTTCGTGCGGTCGACGACCGTCACGTCGACCGGCGCCGCGCGCAGCGCACGCGCGGCGAGCAGCCCGCCGAACCCGGCGCCGACGATCGCCACACGGTGGCTCATGCCGCGAGCTCCGCGTAGGCGATCCCGGTCAGGTTGCCCTGCGCGGAGGCGATCGCCGCCCGCCGAGAGCCGTCCAGCCCCGCCTCGTACACGGTGCCCGCCAGATCGGTCATGAACATCCGGCCGCCGCGCCGGTCGAGCGCGATGCCGATGCCCTCCATCAGGTGGTCGAAGACGATCTCGGGCGCGCGGGAGCCGTCCAGCGGCGCGCGGTTGACGGTGTTGCCGCGCGGCGGGTCGCCGCGGTCGGTCCAGTACAGCGTGCGGGTGGCGAGGTCCAGCTCCAGGTCGATCGGCTCGGGCAGACCGTCGAAGAGCACCTCGACGTCGCCGCGAGCGGCCGCCGTCGCGCCGGCGGGCCGCTCGATCCCGGCGCGCAGGATCCGGCCGAGCCCGCCGTCGCTCGGGCCCTTCTGCGTCCAGTAGAGCTGCCCGCCGGCGGGATCGACGGCGACCCCGACGCACCAGCGCGTCGCGTCGCGCCGGTCGTCGTCGCCCGCTCCGGTCTGGACGAGCGTCTCGACGTTCGCGCCGTCGACGTCGCAGCGCATCACCCGCATGCCCTCGCGGTCCGACCAGTACAACTTGCGACCGGCCGGTTCGAGCTGCACCTGCTTCGGCGTGTGCGTGACGCCCGGCGGGACGATCGTCACGCGGTGGCCGCCGTCGAGGTCGGCGCGCTCGATCGTCCCGTCGTTCGCGAGCGGGTTCCCCATGTCGCTCCAATAGACGTGGCCGTGGCCGACGTCGACCGCCACCCCGTCGGGGAGCCGGCAGCCGGTGACCAGGACCTCCTGGCCGGAGCCGTCCGGGTTCAGGGAGCGCACGCGACCGCCGTCGCTGGCCTCGAGCAGGAAGAGCCGGCCGGCGCTCATGCCGCGTACCTCGCGCGCACGGCCTCCAGCCCGAGGAGCATCGCGTCGCGCTCCGCGGCGAGGTCGTCGACCGAGCGGCCGTTGGCCTCCGCCTGCACGCCCTCGACGATCGTGCGCTCCAGCGCGGGCGTCACCTGCGGGTTGCCGAGCGTCGGCCACATCGCCGCCATCGGCCCCATCAAGGTGTCCATGAAGTGCTGGATGCCGCCCTCGCCGCCGCCGAGGTGCCACAGCAGGCTCGGTCCCATGACGCCCCAGCGCAGGCCGGGCCCCCAGGAGACCGCGTCGTCGGCGTCGGCGACGCCGAGCACGCCCTGGTCGATCAGGTGCACGACCTCGCGGTAGAGCGCGGCCTGCAGGCGGTTGGCGACGTGGCCCGGCAGCTCCTTGTGCAGCAGGACGGGCTTCTTGCCGACCGACGCGTAGAACGCCATCGCCCGCTCGATCGTCGCCGGTGCGGTCCGCTCGCCGCCCACCACCTCGACCAGCGGCATGAGGTGCGGCGGGTTGAACGGGTGGCCGATGACCGTCCGCTCCGGATGCCGGCACCCGGCCTGCATCACGCTCATGGTGATCCCCGACGAGCTGGAGGCGATGATCGCGTCCTCGGGCGCGGCGTCGTCGATCGCGGCGAGCAGCTTGACCTTCAGCTCGGGACGCTCGGGCGCGTTCTCCTGCACGAGCTCGGCGCCGGCCACCGCCTCCGGCAGGTCGGCGGTGAAGCGCAGGCGCTCACGCGACGCGCCGGGCGTCAGGCCGAGCGTGCTCGCCGCCCCCCAGGCGGCGTCGACGTACGAGCGCAGGGCCGCTTCGGCGCCGGGCGCCGGATCGGTCGCCACGACGTCGAAGCCGCGGGCGAGGTAGTGCGTCGCCCAGCTCGCGCCGATGGTCCCGGTCCCCACGATGGCGATCTGTCGAGCCATCGACCTCACCTCCCCTGCCACACCGGGATGCGCCGCTCCGCGAACGCCCGCGCGCCTTCGCGCACGTCGTCGCTGGAGAGCAGCCCGGCGATCATCTGGTCCTGCCGCGCGAAGGCGGCCCGGTCGTCGAGACCCTGCGTCGCCCGCAGGACCTGCTTGACGGCCGCCAACGCGAGCGGCGCGTTCTTCGCGATCCGCGCGGCCAGCGCGCACGCCTGTTCGAGCGCGGCGCCGGACTCGGTCACCTCGTCGACGAGCCCGAGGTCCGCCGCCTCGGCGGCGCTCAGCGGATCGCCGGTGAGCAGCACGCGCAGCGCGACGTGGTACGGGATCTGCCGCGGCAGCCTGACCAGGCCGCCCTCGGACGGGACGAGGCCGTGCGTGACCTCGGGCGTTCCGAACAGGGCGTCGGTCGCCGCGACGATGAGGTCGCAGCCCAGCGCCAGCTCGAAGCCGCCGCCGAGCGCCCAGCCTTCGACGGCGGCGATCAGCGGCTTGCGGACGTCCGCCCGCGTCAGCCCGCCGAACCCGCGCCCGTCGAGCACGGGGACCTCGCCGTGCGCGAACGCCTTCAGGTCCATGCCGGCGCAGAACGACCCGCCGGCCCCGGTGAGCACGCCGACCGCGAGGTCGGGATCGGCGTCGAGCTCGTCGAGCGCGGCGGCGAGCTGCTCGGCCATCGCGTGGTTGACCGCGTTCTTCTGGCGCGGCCGGTCAAGAGTGATCGTGAGCACTCCGTCATGTCTCTTGGTGAGCACCAGCTGGGTCATCATGCCGCCTCCATCTTCGTCGCGTCGGGGATCGCTCCCGCGGCCCGGAACGCCGCGATCTCCGCGTTGGTGAATCCGAGCTCGCCGAGGATCTCGTCGTTGTGCTCCCCGAGCCCGGGGGCACGGGTCGCGGGTCGCTTGGCGGTCCCGCGGACGGCGATCGGGCTGCCGATCGTCTCGGTCGACGCCTCGTCGCCGTGGAGCGGCACGACGATGCCGTTGGCGCGCAGCTGCGGGTCGTCGGCCGCCTCCTCGGGCGTCTGGACCAGCGCGCAGGTGATGCGCGCGCGCCCGAGCACGTCCCGCCAGTGCGCGAACGGCTGCGAGCCGAAGGTGGTGTCGAGCTCCGCGGTCAGCTCCGACGAGTGCTCGGTGATGCCGCGCGCGTCCGCGAAGCGGGGGTCGTCGAGCAGCTCGGGATGCCCGACCGCGTGCGCCAGCGCCGGCCAGTGCGGCGGAGAGGCGACGAGCATGAACCAGCGGCCGTCCGAGGCGCGGTAGGGGTTGATCAGCGGGTTGGTCGGCGCCGTGGGGTTGTGCAGGCCGTAGGACCGGCCGCCGGCGAGCGCGCCCGCGACGTAGGTGCCGGCCGCCCAGATGCCCTCGGCCAGCAGCGAGGTGCCGACGCTCGCGCCCTTGCCCGTCCGCTCGCGGTCGTAGAGCGCGGTCACGATCGCCCCGTAGAGCCCGATCGCCGTCGCGTAGTCGCCGCTGCCGGGGACCGGCACCGTCGGCGGCGCCCCGACGTCGCGCGTGGAGGACAGCAGGCCGCTGCGCGCCCAGTAGGCGGTCAGATCGAAGCCGGGCAGCGCCGCGTCCGGCCCGGCGTCGCCGAACCCGGTGACGTCCGCGTAGATGACCCGCGGGTTCCAGCCGGCGACCTCGTCGTAGCCGAGGTGCAGCCGCTCGCGGGCGCCGTGCGGGAAGTTGGTGATGACGACGTCGGCCCACTCGACGAGCCGCCTGAGGATCGTCGTGGCGTCCGGCGCCTTCAGGTCGATCGCCATCCCGCGCTTGTTGCGATTGGTGAGCTGCCAGGCGTAGTTCGCGCGCGCACGCGGGCTGGGCGGCACGGAGCTCAGGATCCGCTGGAGATCGCCCGACGGCGGCTCGACCTTGATCACGTCGGCGCCGAAGTCGGCGAGGACGGTCGCGGCCGCCGGCCCGGCGATGAAGCTGGCGACGTCGAGGACGTTGAGGTCCTGGAAGACCATCGTCATCACCCCACGAAGGCGCTCAGGCCGGTCACCGAGCGGCCGACGATCAGCGTCTGCATCTCGCGCGTGCCCTCGTAGGAGTAGATCGCCTCCGCGTCGGCGACGAAGCGGCCGATGTTGTAGTCGAGCACGATGCCGTTGCCGCCGAGCAGCTCGCGCGCCCAGCCCACGTTCTCGCGCATCCGCACCGTGCAGTACGCCTTCGCCAGCGCCGACTGCTCGTCCCGGTAGACGCCGGCGTCCTGCAGCTGGGCGAGCCGCGCCATCATCCCGAACGACGCCGTGGCGTTGCCGAGCATCTTGACGAGCAGGTCCTGGACCATCTGGAACGAGCCGATGGGACGGCCGAACTGCTCGCGGTCCTGCGCGTACTGGAGCGCGGTCTCGTACGCGGCGAGCATCATCCCGACGGCTTCCCAGGCGACCCCGCTGCGCGTCTGGCGCAGGATCTTCGCGGTGTCCTTGAACGAGCTCGCGTGCGCCAGCCGGTTCGCCTCCGGGACGCGGCAGTCGTCCATCGCGATGTCGGCGTTCTGCACGATCCGCAGCGCGATCTTGCGCTCGATCTTCGTCGCGCTGAACCCCGGTGTGCCCTTCTCGACGACGAAGCCGAGCACGCGGTTGCTCTCGACGTCGCGCGCCCAGATGACGACCAGGTCGGCGAACGTCGCGTTGCCGATCCAACGTTTGGCCCCGTTGAGCACCCACTCGTCGCCGTCGCGGCGCGCGGTCGTCTCCATGCCGCCCGCCACGTCCGAGCCGCCGTGGGGCTCCGTGAGCCCGAACGCGCCGACCTGCTCGAAACGGCTCATCGCCGGGAGCCAGCGGCGCTGCTGCTCCTCGTCGCCGCAGGTGAGGATGCTGCCCATCGCCAGGCCGGTGTGCACGCCGAAGAAGGTCGACACGGACGCGTCCGCGTGCGCGAGCTCCAGCGCGATGATGCCCTTGAGCAGGTTGCTCGGCGCGGGCTCCGGCGAGTCCGGATCGGCCCACGCGTTCAGGCCCAGGCGCGCGAAGCGCTCGATCAGCTCGAACGGGAACTCGGCCCGCGCCCAGCAGTCGTCGACGATCGGCGCGACCTCCGCGCGCAGGAGCTCGCGCAGCCGCGCCACGGTCTCCCGCTCGGGATCGGAGAGCAGCTGCTCGTAGGCGTAGAAGTCGCCGGGGAGCGGCCCTGAGTCCAGGTACGGCCCCGGCGTTGTCGGTGAGGTGGTTGTGGCGTTCATCGAGGCGAACTCTGGGCGCCGAAGGGATGAGCGGTCCTCCTTCGGATGGGTGGATGCTGCGGGCCACACAACCCGGTCGTGCGGCGTTGTGGCCCGCCACATGCGCGGCACGGTGGCGGGGCGTACCGTGGCCAGATGGTCATCTCGCGGGCCGGGCCGGCGAGCGATCCCCCGCCGCTTCAGAGCATCGTCAGGAGCGCGCTGTTCGAGCGGCTCGCGGCCGCCGGCCGCGTGACGGTCGTGTCGGCGCCCGCGGGCAGCGGCAAGACCATGCTGCTGCGGTCCTGGATCGACGAGGCGCGGCTGACCGATCGGGCGGGATGGGTGAGCGTGCGGCGCGGCGAGAGCGACCCGCAGCGGTTCTGGATCGCGGTGCTGGACGCGCTCCGGCACACCCGGGCCGGCTCCGACGTCGTGGGCTCGCTCAGCCCGGCGCCCACGCTCGACGGCGGCGCGATCGTGGAGCGGCTGCTCGAGGATCTCGAGTCCTTGGAGGAGCCGCTGTGGCTGGTGATCGACGATCTCCACGAGCTGCACGATGATGAGGAGACGCTGCGCCGGCTCGGCGTGCTGGTGCTGCGCGCGCCCCCGACGCTGCGGTTCGCGTTCGCCACGCGGCGCGATCTGCGGCTCGGCCTGCACGGGCTGCGCCTCGAGGGCGAGCTGACCGAGCTGCGCGCCGCCGACCTCCGGTTCACGGTCGCCGAGGCCCGGGCCCTGTTCGACGGGGCCGGCGTCGCGCTGTCCGAGCCGGCGCTGACGCAGCTGCACCACCGCGCCGAAGGCTGGGCCGCGGGGCTGCGGCTGGCGGCCCTGTCGCTGGTCCGCCATCCGGATCCCGAGGGCTTCGCCACCGCCTTCGGCGGGAGCGAGCGGACGGTTGCCGAGTACCTCCTGCACGAGGTGCTCGAGCGCCAGCCCGAGGACGTCCGGCAGCTGTTGCTGAGGACCTCGATCCTCGATCGGGTCAACGGGCCGCTCGCCGACCTGCTGACCGGACGCTGGGGCGGCGAGCAGATCCTCCAGGAGCTCGAGCAGGCCGGCGCATTCGTCGTGTCGCTCGACGACGCGCGCACGTGGTTCCGCTACCACCACCTGTTCTCCGATCTGCTGCAGCTCGAGCTCCGGCGGACCGCGCCGGACGAGCTCGACGCGCTCCACGGCGACGCCGCGGCGTGGTTCGCCGAGCACGGCGACCCGGCGGCGGCGGTGCGCCATGCGCAGCAGGCCGGCGACTGGGACTTGGCCGCCGAGGTGCTGGCCGCCAACGTGCTGTCGTTCTACGTGGACGGACGCGGCGGCACCGTGAGGGAGCTGCTCTCCCGCTTTCCCCGCAACGCCCTGGACGCGGACCCGCGGCTGCTCGCGCTCCGGGCGGCCCGCGAGGTGTCGCGCGGATCGCTGCCGGCGGCCGAGCGCTACCTCACCCGCGCGGCGCGGCGCCTCGAGGCGGTGCCCGAGGAGACCGACGCGACCAGCGCGGCGCTGCTCGCGACCATCCGCCTCCGGCTCGCGCGTCAGCGCGTCGACCTGCCGGCGGCGTCCGCGGCGGCGCGGCAGCTGCTCGCACCGGGCGCCGGGGCGGAGCTCCCGTCGCGCCGGAGCGACGACGAGATCCGGGCGGTCGCGCTCCTGAACCTCGGCATCGCCGAGTCGTGGACGGCGCGGTCCGAGGACGCCGAGCGCCACCTCGAGCATGGCCTCGCCCTCGCGCGCCGCATGCGCCGTCCCTACCTCGAGATCGGCTGTCTCGCGGCCCTCGCGCTCACGCTGATGGCCAGCTCGTTCGAGCGCGCGCGGCGGGCGAGCCTGGAAGCGATCGAGCTGGCGCGAACGCACGGCTGGCCGGAGGAGACGGTCGTCGGGACCGCGTACGTGGCGCTCGGCGGGATCCTGGTCTGGCAAGGACGGCTCGACGAGGCCGAGCCGTGGCTCGCTCAGGCGCGACGCGCGCTGTACGCCGAGCTCGAGCCGGCGGAAGGCGTGCTGCTGCGGCGTGCGCAGGGCATGCTGGAGCTCGCGCGCGGGCGGGATGAGGAGGCGACGTTCGCGCTCCGTTCCGCGACTCGGCTCGACGAGCTGCTGAGCGCCGCGGGCGCCGGCACCCGCCCGCGAGCGCTCGCCGCCCACGCGCACGCGCTCATGCTGCAGGCCAAGGTGAGGCTCGGCGAGCTCGCGGCCGTCGAGGCGGCGCTCGCCGAGCTGGCCCCCGAGCTGCGCGAGGGCCCGGAGATGCGCAAGGCGGTCGCCGCGCTTCGGCTGGCCCAGGACGACCCGCAGGCCGCGAGCGCCGCGCTCGCACCGGTCGTCGACGGCTCCGTCGCGAGCGGCCATCCAACCTGGCTCGTGGAGGCGCTCGTGCTCGACGCGATCGCTCGCGAGGCGCTCGCCGACACCGCCGGCGCCGACGCGGCGATCGAGCGTGCGCTCGACCTCGGAGAGCCCGACGGCGTCGTGTGGCCGTTCCTCGTCCACCGCGCCGGAGCGCTGCTGGAGCGCCACCGGCGCCACCGCACGACGCACGCCGCGCTGATCTCCGAGATCCGGACCGTCCTCGCCGGCGACCGGCCGGCGCCCGCCAGCGACGCCGACCCGCCGAGCGAGCCGCTGAGCGAGAGCGAGCTCCGCGTCCTGCGCTACCTGCCCACGAACCTCACCGCGCCCGAGATCGCCGGCGAGCTCTACGTCGCGGTCAGCACGGTCACGACGCACATCCAGCACATCTACGGCAAGCTCGGCGTGAACCGCCGCGCCGGCGCGGTCGAACGCGCCCGCGGCCTCGGCCTGCTCGCGCCGTCCGCGCTCAGGCGCCGATAGGGAGCTTCACCGCGAGGCGGGTGCCGTGGCCGGCGCAGCTCTCGACCGTCAGGGCTCCGCCCATCGCCTCGACGCGGTCTCGGAGGCCGCGCAGGCCCGAGCCCCGAGGGTCGGCGCCGCCGACGCCGTTGTCGACGACCGACACGCGCAGGCTCGCGCCGGCGAGGTCGACCGCGACGTGGACGGCCGACGCCCGCGCGTGCTTGACCACGTTGGTGAGGGCCTCGGAGATCGTGAGGTACGCCGTCAGCTCGACCTGCTCGGGCAGGCGTCGCGCGGCCACGCGCACGTCGAGCGTCACGGGGACGGGCGAGAGCTCGGCGACGGCCTCGAGCGCCCGGCCGAGCCCGGCGCTGGCCAGGATGCCCGGAGCGTCTCCGTGCGCGAGCGCGCGGAGATCGCGGTTCGCGCACTCGGCGCTCTGCAGCGCCTGCTCGACCAGCTCCGGTCCCTCGCCGTCCACGTCCGCGAGCTCCGAGCGCGCGAGCTTCAGCATGAGGATCGTGTTCACGAGCCGCTGCTGGGCGCCGTCATGGAGGTCGCGCTCGATCCGCCGCCGCGTCCGGTCCTCGCCGGCGACGATGAGCGCCCGCGCGGCCGCCAGCTCCGCGTCGGCCTCGATCGCGGCGGCCGCCAGCCCGGCGAGGTCGTCCAGCGGCCCCGGCCCTCCGCCACGCACCACGATCTCACCCCAGACGCGACCCGCGACGACGATCGGCGCACGGCTCCCGTCGCGAGCGCTGAGGTCATCCACGCTCGTCGGCGCCGCACCCGTCGGGCTCCAGCTGCCGACGACCGACGCCTGGCCGTCGCGTTCGTGACGGAGGACGATCGCGTCGCCGCCGTCGACGAGCCACGCCGCCAGGCGGGCGATCGTCGTCGCGGGATCCGTGTCGCAGCGGGAGGGTGCTGGGGTGGGTTGGGCGGCCATGAGCGGATCCTGCGACGCGCGGGGATGAGCCGGCGTCCTCATGACCGGAGGATCAGCGGGCGTCCACCCGCGGGCCGTCGACGTCTCGTCCTGTCAGCTTCCGGACACCGCCGTCAAACGGAGGGGACCTCCGTGTACTGTGGTCAAGCGGAGGCTGCCTCCAGATAACAAGGGAGGCAGCCTGTAGTTTACAACGACCTCTCCCCAAGGACAATCACATGAGGCAGGGACCCCTGGCGGGTCGCTATCCCGCGGCCGCGGCGATGGTGATGTTCGCCCTGATCCCGTATCTGGCGCTCTCGGCGGCGATCGGACCTGTCACTCCGATCATCGGGCGCGACCTCCACATGAGCCCGCAGGCGCTGAGCCTGACGTCGGGCATGGCCAACGCCGCGTATGCGGTGGGCACCGTGGTGGCCGTCCAGTTCGCCCAGCTGCTGCGCCAGCGCCGGATGATGCTCGTCTACGTCGTGCTGCTGGTGATCGGCTCGGTCCTCGCCGCCGCGGCGCAGAACTCCACGATGTTCGTCGCCGGCCACGTGCTGCAGGGCATCTGCACCAGCCTGCTCCTGATCGCCGCGGTGCCGCCGCTGGCGCTGGGCTTCGGCGTCGACAAGTTCCGCTCGACCGCCGTGATCATGAGCATGTGCATCTTCGGCGCGGTCACGCTCGGGCCGCTGATCGGCGGCATCCAGGCCGAGGCCGACGCCTGGCGGCCGCTGTTCTGGATCATCGCCGCGATCTCGGCCGCCGCGCTCGTGCTCGCCGTGCTGACGTTCGAGGACACCCCGGCCGCCGACCCGAGCGCGTCGCGGAGCCCGGTGCCCATCGGGCTGGCGGCCGCGGGGACCGTCGCCGCCTTCTACGGCGCCTCGGAGCTCCTCACGCACAAGTTCCTCGACGTCCGCACGGTCGTGCCGCTGGTCGTCGGGCTGGGGCTGATCGTCGTCCTGATCGTCCACCAGTACCGCTCGGAGCGGCCGCTGCTGACGATCCGCACCATGCTGTCGAGCACCGTCCCGGTGGCGGGCATCGTGCTCGCCCTGCTGGCCGCCGCCGCCTCGATCTCGGCGACCGTGCTGACGGCGAGCCTGCTGTCCGAGCAGTACGGGCCGCTGCACATCGGGCTGCTGTACCTGCCGGAGCTGGCCGGCGCGATCCTCACCGCGGTCCTGCTCGGCGTCGTGATCGACAAGAAGGCGCTGCAGTACCTGCCGCTGGTGGGGATGGGGTTCCTCGCCGCCGGCATCGCGGTGTTCCGCATCGAGCTGCCGCCGTCGCAGGGCCTGACGCTGGTCGCCTCGGGCCTGACCGGCATCGGCCTCGGCGCGACCGTCGCGCCGGCCCTGTTCACCGCCGGCTTCTCGCTGCCCGCCGCGACCCTGCAGCGCGTGTTCGCGATCGTCGAGCTGCTGCGCGCCGTGGCGGCGTTCATGATCGCGCCGATCTTCGCGCACTTCGCGGTGACCGTCGGCGGCAGCCCGAGAGAGGGCACGGGCATCGCGCTGTGGATCGGCCTCGGGCTGGCGCTCGCCGGCGCCGCCGTGCCGGTCCTGCTCTACGTCCTCGGCGGAGCACGCCCGCAGACGCCGGACCTCGAGCGGTTCTTCGACGGCGAAGGAGCGGCGTGGGACTCACCACCGCTGCTGGCCGCGGCGCGTGAGGGCTTGGTGCGGCGGCGTCCGGCGAAGGCCGCGGTGTAGTGATGAGCAACGTGAATCAATCTGGTCCCGTCGTGTTCGCCTACGACGGCTCCGACCTCGCCAAGCACGCGATCGACGAGGCGGGCCGGCTGCTCGAGGCGGGCGGCGACGCGGTGGTCGTCACCGTGTGGAAGCCGTTCGACGTGGACTTCCTCCCCGCCCCGGGGGTCCAGTTCGACGCGGCGGACATCGCCCAGGTGAGAACCGCCGCCGAGGGGACCGCCGCGGAGGGCGCGGCGCTGGCCGAGGCCGCGGGCTTCCGCGCCGTGAGCGCCGAGATCGAAGCGTCCCCGACCTGGAAGGGGATCGTGGACTTCGCCGACGCCCGGCAGGCGCGCCTGATCGTGCTCGGCTCACACGGCCGCAGCGGCCTGGCGGGCGCGCTGGTCGGGAGCGTCGCGGGCGCCGTGGCGGCGCACGCGCCGCGCTCGGTGCTGATCGTGCACCGCGGGTCGTGAGCGCTCAGGGCCCACGCGTGGAGTCGCCGCGCGGCGTCGGCGAGGTCGACCACGGCCGCGACGGCCGGCGTTACAGTCACCCTGGGCCATGCCCGGTGACGACCTCACGCCCTCCGCTGCTCAGGTCGACGCGGCGGAGAGCGGCCGCGCCACCCATCCTCGCGAGCCGCATGCCGGAGGCAGCGCCGGGCGCCTGAACTGGCTTCGGGCCGGGGTGCTGGGAGCCAACGACGGGATCGTGTCGGTGGCCGGCATCGTCATCGGCGTGGCGGGAGCCACGACCGCGACCGGCCCCATCTTCACCGCCGGACTCGCCGGGCTGGTCGGCGGCGCCGTGTCGATGGCGCTGGGTGAGTACGTCTCGGTCTCCAGCCAGCGCGACAGCGAGCGCGCGCAGATCGCCCTGGAGCAGCGCGAGCTCGCGCAGAGCCCCGAGGCCGAGCTCACCGAGCTGACCGCGCTCTACGAAGCCAAGGGCCTGTCCGCCGCCACCGCCCGCACCGTCGCCAAAGAGCTCACCGCCCGCGACGACCTCGCCGCCCATCTCGACGCCGAGCTGCACATCGACCCCGCCGACATCCCCAGCCCGGTCCAGGCCGCCGGCGCCTCGGCGCTGTCGTTCACGGCCGGGGCGCTGCTGCCGATGCTGGCCATCCTCCTGCCGCCGGCCCACCTGCGGGTCCTGGTGACGTTCGCCGCGGTCCTCGTCGCGCTCGGTCTGACCGGCGCCTTCAGCGCACGCCTGGGCGGCAGCGACGTCCGCCGCGCCGTCCTGCGCGTCGTCGTCGGCGGAGCGCTCGGCCTCGCCTTCACCTACGCCGTCGGGAACCTGTTCGGCACGGCGATCGGCTGAGTGGGCTCCAGCGGCAGGTCCATGACGAAGCGCGCCCCGCCCTCGGGCGAGCGGTCGATCCAGACCTCGCCGCCGTGCGCCTTGACGATCGCGCGGACGATCGCCAGGCCGAGTCCCGCGCCGCCGCGGTCGCGGCCGCGTGCCGAGTCCAGCCGGGCGAGGCGGTCGAAGACGCGCTGGCGATCCTCCGGCGCGATGCCGGGTCCGTCGTCGTCGACGGTCAGCCGCACGGCGCCGTCGCGCCGGGCCGCGGTCAGGCGGACGAGGCCGCCCGGCTCGGTGTGGACGATCGCGTTGCGCAGCACGTTGCGCAGCGCCTGGGCCAGCCGGTCGGGGTCGGCGTCCAGCACGACCGCCGGCGCGTCGTCCTCCAGGACGAGCGTGCGGTGGGCGGTCGGCCGCAGACCGTCCACGATGCCGCGCAGGAAGTCCTCCAGGTCGATCGGCTCCACGCGCAGGAACGTCTCGTCGCCGGCCTGGGCGAGCAGGACGAGGTCCTCGACGAGCCGGCTCATCCGGTCGATCTCGGTCATCACCAGCTGCTCGACGCGCCGGACCTCCGCCGGGTCCGGGTGCTCCTCCATGGCCAGGACCTCGAGCTGCCCGCGGACGATCGTCAGCGGCGTCCGCAGCTCGTGCGACGCGTCGGCGATGAACGCGGTCTGGCGATCGAACGCGTCCTGCAGGCGTCCGAGCATCTGGTCGAACGAGTGCGCGAGCACGCGGACCTCGTCGTTGCGGCCCCCCATCTCCATCCGGGGGCTGAGGTCACCGGCGTCGACGCGCTGCGCGACCCGTGCCATCCGGCGGAGCGGGTTGGCGACGCGCGAGGCCACCAACAACCCGCCGGCGAGCGCCGCGACCATCGCCAGGCCGCCGGCCAACAGGAACGCGCGCCCCATCGTCTCGCTCGCGTTCTCGGTGGGCTCCGTGGGCTCGGCCACGCCGTAGCGGACCACGCCGGACGGCAGGGTCTTCGTCGCGACCAGGACGCGGACCTTCCCGACGCCCGGCAGCCGGCGCTCGCTGAAGCCGGGATCCTGCTCCAGGACCTGGCGGGCGTCCGCCGTCTCGGCGCGGCGCTCGGCCGGCGAGTCGTCCGGGTCGCCCTCGCTGATGTCCAACAACTCGGGAACGTTGGTGACGACCTTGCGCCCGGGCGGCACGACGAAGACCACGTGCGTCGTCGGCCGGAACGATTGGCGCGCGATGTAGCGCTGTGCCTGCTGGGCGATCGCCTCCGGCGTGCGGCCGTCGACCTCCCGCTGGAGCCCGCGCAGGTCCTCGCGCAGCCCGTGGTCGGTGGCGGACCGCAGCTTCGACACCGTTCCCCGGTACACGGCCACGAAGCCCGCGGCCAGGCACACCGCCACGACGCCGGCGACGAGCAGCGTGATGCGCGGGCGCAGGCCGGTGAGCCGGCTCACCGCGCCGCGAACCGGTAGCCGGCCGAGCGGAGCGTCTCGATCGGCGCCGGCCGCCCGGGCGCGCCCAGCTTCTTGCGCAGGTAGCCGACGTAGACCTCGACCACGTTGGTCTGCGGGTCGAAGTCGTAGCCCCACACACCGCTCAGCAGCTGTGCGCGGGAGAGCACCTGGTTGGGATGGCGCATGAAGTGCACCAACAACTCGAACTCCTTGGCGGAGAGATGCACCGGCCGGCCGTCGCGGCTGACGTCGCGCGACATGAGGTCCAACTCGATGCCGGCCCCGCTCAGCCGCGTGGCCTCCTGCTGCTGCGGCGTTCGCAGGTGCGCCCGGACGCGCGCCAGCAGCTCGTCGACGGCGAACGGCTTGGTGACGTAGTCGGTCGCGCCGGCGTCCAGCGCCTTGACCTTGTCGGTGACCTCGCCCAGCGCCGTCAGCATGATCACCGGCAGCGCCGGCTTGACCGCGCGGATGCCGCGCAGGACGTCGACGCCGTCCCGGCCCGGGAGCAGGCGGTCCAGGATGACGAGATCGACGTCGGAGGTGGCGGCTCGATGCTCGCCGTCGATGCCGTCGTCGGCCAGGTCGACCTGGTAGCCCTGCGCGCGCAACGCCTTGCCGATGAAGTCGGCGATGCCCGCCTCATCTTCGACGACGAGGATCCGCACGGCTGCATCGTAGGCGTGGTCACCGGACACGACGGAGCTTCAGGGCCAGGGCGGGGCACGACTTCGCTGCCCGCAGCGCGTGGTCGTGCAGCGCGGGCGCGACCGGCCCGTCGACGATCGGATAGCCCCAGTCGTCGAGCGTGACGCCCTCGGGGAAGAGCTCGGCGCACAGGCCGTGGCCGGTGCAGGCGATCGGGTCGACGACCAGCTCCTCGGCCGGCGCGACCGCCGGCCCGCCGCCGCGGCGCGCGCTCATGCCGCCGCGCTCACCGGTCGGCGCGCCGGCAGATGCAGCGGCGAGGCCGCGTGGCAGCGCGGGCAGCGTCCGGTGCGCGCGTGCTGCTCGAAGTCGTCGCGGAACAGCCGGATCGCGGTCTCGAGCATCCGCGCGAAGCCGTCCGGGTGAGCGCAGGCGCCGCGCCGCTTGACCATGTCGATCCAGCGCATCAGGCGCTCGCCGTCGCCCGGTGCGGTCCGCGCGGTGGCGAAGCGCTCCACCACCGCCGCGAGTGCCGGCAGCCCGTTGAAGCACGGACCGCATTGCCCGGCGGACTCGGCGGCGAGGTAGGAGGCCAGCCGCGCCGTCTCGGCGACCGGGCACGAGGAGACGCCGAGCGCCACCACGACGCCGGCGCCGACCGCCGCGCCGTGCGCGCGTAGCAGCGCGTCCTCGAGCGCCAGGCCCGGCGCGTCCGGCGCCACCCAGGCGCCGAAGTAGCCGCCGACCAGGAGCGCGCGCAGCGGCTCGGTCGCACCGCCGGACCGCGCGAGCACCTCGTCGACGGTCGTGCCGACCGGGACCTCGTGCACGCCCGGCGCGCGCACCGCGCCGGACAAGGTCACCAACATGGTGCCGGGGCGCTCCACGGTGCCGACCGCGCGGAACCACTCCGGGCCGTGACGCGCGATCAGGGCGATGTGCGCCAGCGTCTCGACGTTCTGCACGAGCGTCGGCCGGCCCTTGAAACCCTGTTGCACCGGCAGCGGCGGCGTCACGCGCGGGAGCGCCGCGCCGCCCTCGAGGTGGGCGAGCACCGCGGTCTCCTCCCCCGCGACGTAGCCGGCGGCGCTCGCCGCCAGCGTCACCCGCGGGCCGCGGCCGGCGCGGCGCTCCGAGAGCGCGGCGGCCAGCGCCGCGGCCGCGTCGGGCGGCGCCGCCACCAGGACCTCGCGCGCGCCGACGGCCTGCGCCGCGGCCGCCGCGCCGTCGAGGACGAGGTGCGGCGTGCGCGTCATCAAGACCCGGTCCTTGGCGCTCATCGGCTCGCCCTCGGTGCCGTTGACGACGACGACCGGGCGACGTCGCGCCTCCGCGACCGCGGCCAGCTTCACGCCGGCCGGGAAGCCGGCGCCGCCACGCCCGCGCAGCCCGGCGGCCTGGACGGCCACGATGAGCCCGGGGCCGGGGTCGGGGAGCGGGCCATGGGTGGCTTCGTGGCGGTCCAGCGGGACGGCGCCGCGCCCCCGCAGTCCGGCGAGCAGGCGGTCGGTCATGGTGTCGTGCTCCGGGTCGTGGTGGTGTGCTGGCCGCCGACGAGCGACGACGGCGTGCCCGCCTTCGCCGCCCAGCCCTTCGCCAGCGGGCCGGACGGCAGCCACACGGCGACGCCGAGCGCTCCGGCCAGCAGCGCCGCCGCCGCGCCGGCGCGCACGCCCGGCGCGGTGCTGCGATCGGCCAGCCGCACCACGACGGCCGCGACGACGACCGCCGCGCAGCCGAGCGCGAGCCACGTCATCCAGCCGGGGCGCACGTCGCTGCCGGTCCCGAGCCCGTGCAGGAAGGCCAGCGGCCAGCACGCGTAGGCCGCCCAATGGATCGCCCGCCACGCCCGCACGCCGATGCGCCGGCGCAGGAGGCTGGTGATCACCAGCGCGACGAGGAGGTCAAGCGCGAGCGCGCCGAACCCGAGCCACAGGGGTCGGTAGGCCGAGACGAACGGCACGACGGCATCGACGATCCGGACCGGCGCGTAGCCGTCCAGCACCGTCGTGCCGACGTGGATGGCCAGCAGCACGCAGACCAGCAGCGAGACCGTTCGATGCCACCCATCGACGACGAAGCGGGGGAAGCGCGGCGAGGCGAACCGCTCGACGTTCACGACGCCGAGCACGAGCGTGAGCGTCAGCAGGACGAGCGCGGCCGCGCCGGTCCCGCGCGTGAGGTACCACAGCGCCATCAGGCGGTGGCCCGCTTCTCGCCCACCCAGCCGCCGGTGAGCTCCACCGTTCCGTCGCGCGCGACCAGCCGCGCGGGGAGCCCGCGCGCCCGCAGCCAGGCGGTCGCGGAGACGCCGAGGACGATCGCCGCCGTGGTGGCCGTGTTCGCCTCGACGCATGAACGCGCAGCGACGCTCACCGTGCTCCAGGTCTCCGCGGCGGGTGCGCCCGTGCGCGGGTCGATGATGTGGTGGGCCGTCTCGCCGCCACGGCGCCACCGGCGCTGCGTGGTGCTCGACGTCGCCAGCCCGCCGCCGTGGATCGCAACCGTCGCGGCCACGTCGTGGTCGGCATGGCCGTCCGCGATCCCGACCGCCCAGCCGCCCGCCGGCGCCGGCCCGGCCACCGCGATGTCGCCACCCAGGCTCACGAGCACGCCGTGCGGGCCGGCGGCGCGCGCCGCAGCGGCGGCGGCGCGATCGGCGGCCAGCGCCTTGGCCGTCGCGCCGAGGTCGAGCCGGACGCCGGGAGCGAGCCGCAGCGTGCGGCCCGTGAGGTGGATGGTCCGGTGGCCCGGCGATGGCGCTGGTGCCGCGGGCGTCCGGGGACTGTCGGCGGGCAGCGCGGCGAAGTCGTGGTCGTAGCCGGCCGCGATGACCGCCGCGCCGACGGTCGGATCCACCAGCCCATCCGTCGCGTCCGCCGCGTCGAGCGCGACACGGACCGCCGTCGCCAGCAGCGAGCTCACGACGACGGGCGCACCCTCGGCGGCATGGACCTCGGCCAGCTCGCCGTCCTGACGAAAGCGGCTGCAGGCCCGGTCGATCGCGTCGAGCTCGGCCTCCACCGCCGCGCGGGCGGCGTCGAGCACGCCGTCGCCGTCGACGACCACCCGCGCCGTCGTCCCCAGCGCCGGCCACGTCGCGGCCGCGAGCCTCACGACCCGCCCGAGACCGCGACCGGCGGCTGCGACGTGGGCGCCGGCGCGGGAGCGGTGGCGGTGGCGGTGGCGGTGGATCCCGAGGACGAAGCCTGCCGGTGGTGACGATGGTGCCGATGACGCGTCGCGGGCTGGGTCGCCGCGTTGTCCACCGTGCTGGACGTGCTCGACGGCGTCGTGGTCGTCACCGCCGGCGCGGCGGTCGCGTGCTTGGCCGGCGTCGCCTTCGCCGCAAGCGCGGTGAAGCCCAGCACGAGCGCGACCGACCCGGCGACCGCGAACCGGTTGAGCACGGTGAGTCGCCGCAATCCACCATCGCGTGCCCGGAGGGCAGCAGCTCGAGAACGGCCTGAAGGCATGGGGTCCATGCGTTGCAGCGTGCCCCGCGGCCCTGCCAGCCCGCTAAGAGCAGTCTGAGAGAACACTTATGGAAGTCCGGTTCTCATCGGGGACTTATCAGCCGCGCGGAACCTGAGCTTCATGACGGTGTTCCCCCAACGGCAGACCGCGTCGGCGACCACCGGCCATCGCCTCGGCGGGCCGGCCGGCAACACGATCCTCACCGCCGCCACCGCGAGCGTCCTCACCATCCTGCTCGCCGCCGAGGGCCTCACCATCCTGAACCTGAACGCGCTCCGGACGCCGCACATGCTGATCGGCCTCGTGCTGATCCCGCCGCTGCTCGTCAAGCTCGGCAGCACCGGCTACCGGATGGTTCGCTACTACACGGGCGCGCGACCCTACGTCGAGAAGGGCCCACCCGCGCTGCCGCTCCGCGTGCTCGCACCGTTGCTGGTCGCCGCGACCATCAGCGTCTTCGCCTCGGGTGTCGCGATGCTCCTGCTTGGCCACACCTCCGACACGGCGATGCTCATCCACAAGGCGAGCTTCTTCGTCTGGGGCGGCCTGTTCGTCATCCACTTCGTCAGCTACCTGCCCCGCGTGCTGCGCTCGCTGCGCGCCGACTGGCACGCCCGGCGCCGGCGGGAAGTCCCCGGCGCGGAGCTGCGCCTGATGCTGATCACCGGCTCGCTCGGCGCCGGCCTCGCGCTCGCGCTCCTGCTCCTGCCGCTCGTCACCGGCTTCCACGGCGGCGGCCACCATCACGACCTGCGCTAAGAGGCCCGGAGCCGCGCCATGCCCGGCGTGCTCACCAGCTCGCCGTCCGCGGTGATGACGAGCGCCGCGTAGTCCGGCTCCAAGGACATGAGCCAGCGCGGACCGTTGTCGCCCATGGCGAAGGCCGCGGTCGCGAAGGCGTCCGCGGTGCCGAGGTCGGGCCCGACGACCGTGACCGACGCCAGGCCCTCCGGCGCCCGGCCGGTGTGCGGGTCGACGATGTGCGCGCCGCGCGCGTAGGTCCCGGAGGTCGCCACGGCGGCGTCCCGGATCTTGAGCACCGCGGCGAGCTGGTCGCGCTCGAAGGGGTGCTGGATCCCGATCTCCCACGGCGTGCCCGGCCCCGCTTCGCCGCGCACGCAGACGTCACCCGCCGCGCCGACGAACGCGTCGGACACGCCGGCCGCGGTGAGGCCGTCGGCGGCGAGCTGCACGGCCCAGCCCTTGACCAGGCCCGTCGGGTCCAGCCCGATCCCCTCCACGGCAGCCCCGCCGGTCCACAGCGCGTGGGCCGCGGCGGCGTCGAAGGAGCCGCGCGTGATCCGCCGCAGCTCCTCGCAGCGCGCGAGCACCGACCGGACCGACGGATCGGCGTCCGCCAGCGCCAGCGTCCCGCGGTTGAGCGCGCTGAGCTCGCTGTCGTCGCGGTAGAGGCTGAAGCGCGCGTCCACCTCGCGCAGCAACGCGAACGCCGCCGCGACCGCGGCGCCGTGGGCGTCGCGGTCGGGCACGGCGATCGTGACCGGCAGGCCCATCACGTGCTCGACGTCGTGGATCACTGGCGTGCTCCTACAAGTGCGCCTTGCTGATCGCCGACTGCAGCGACGACTTGTAGGCCTCGCTCGTGTCGCTGGCGCCCGAGACGTACTGGACGTTCGCGCTCTGGGCCTTGAGGACCTCGCGCTTGAGGATCGGGATCGCGCGCGTGTTGATCGTGATCGACCGCTGCTTGTGGTTGGGGTAGACCGCGCCCACGTTGACGATGCGCCCGCCGCTGACGCGGATGCGCACCTGGACGGTGCCCCACTGGTGGGCGCTGTAGGCCTTGCCGGTGTAGAGCTTGCCGCTCGTGGCGCCGAGCGCGGTGTAGGGCAGCGCGAGCGGGGGCACGGTCGCGGCGACGGTGAGCAGGACGCCGGGGATCTTGCGGTTCATCGGGCTGGACTCCTTGTGGTTGGTCGGACGTCAGTAGGCGAAGCGCTCGACGTGCAGCTGCCGGCGCGGGAGGGACGTGTGGCGCAGGTGGCGCTCGACCGCGTTGGTCATCGCGGGCGGTCCGCACAGGAAGACGTCGTGCGCGGCGAGGTCGGGGACCAGCTCGAGCAGATGCGCGGGCGACAGCAGCGCCGCGGCGACGGGGTCGGCGTGGTCGCCGACCAGGCAGTGCAGCGTCGCGCCGCGGTCCTCGGCCAGCGCCTCCAGCTCGGACCGCAGCACGAGGTCGCGCTCGGCCAGGACGCGGTAGGCGATCGTGATGTCGCCCGGCGCCGGCTCCAGCTCCTCCAGGAGCGCGCGCACCGGCGTCACGCCGATGCCGCCGGCGATCAAGAGCACCTTGCGCCGCCGGCGCGCCGCGGCGGTGAACGTCCCGAACGGCCCGGAGCTGAGCACGCGCGTACCGGGGGCGAGGCCGGCGAGGCGCTCGGTGTAGCCCCCGACCGCCTTGACGGTGATGCGCAGGCGGTCGCCGTCGGGCGCGGCGGAGAGCGAGAAGGGGTGCGAGACCGCCCAGACCCCGGGCGCCAGGAAGCGCCAGCGGAAGAACTGGCCGCCGTGCGCGCGCAGACGCTCGAGGTCGTGGCCGGCGACGGTGATCGAGACGACGCCGGGCCCTTCGCGGACGACCGCCTCGACCCGCAGGCGGAAGCGCAGCGCCTGGGCGATCGGCACGAGGACGCGGAAGACCACCAACAACCCGAGCGTCGCCAGGTAGAGGACGTGCCAGTAGACGGCCGCCGTGTGGTTGCCCGCCAGGTCGGTGCCCGCGGGCACCTGGTGCAGGTAGCCCAGCGCGATCCCCGCGTAGGCCGTGAGGTGGACGAGCTGCCAGAGCTCATAGGGCAGCCGCCGCCGCACGAGGACCAGCGACGTGACGACCACCAGGATCAGCAGGCCGGTCCCGACCGTCGCGGTGACCATGTGCGGGTAGTCGCTCAACAGCGAGCCGAACTCCGACCACACGCTCACCTGATCGGTCTTCGCGTAGCCGACCGTGACCAGCACGGTGTGGACCAGGATGAGCCCGAGCGCGGCCTTGCCGTTGCGCCGGTGCCAGACCGTGAGCCGGTCGAACCCGACGAGCCGCTCGAGCACCGGCAGGCGCGCCAGCAGCAGCACCTGCAGCAGCGCCAGCCACGCGCCGAGCAGGCCGGTGATCCGCCCGACGCTCGTCAGCCGCGCGCCGGTGTCGTGCACGCCGGTGAGCCCGCCGTAGTGCAACCACAACGCGACCATCACCGCCGCGTTGCCGACGACGATCAGCCACAGGGTCGGTCCGGCGAGACGACGTGCGGCACCCGCCGGAGAAGCCCGGAAGGCTGGAGCGTGGACAGCCACACGGCGACTCTCGGCGGATCGCCTGGGCTCCGGCTGAGAATCAGGCAAAGGTTTGGCAAAGGTTCAACGGAGACGAGCAGCCCACGCCCGCCGGTGGAAATCGATGCTGGGCTTAGGGCGCGGCGGGTACGCCGGGGCGCACCGCCGGTCACGACGTGCCGGCGCGGGCTCCCGGCAACGGGTTCCACCACCCCACACAAAGAGGTCCCACATGATCATCCTCGGCCTGATCCTCCTGCTGCTCGGCTTCGCGCTCGGCATCGGCATCCTCTGGACCATCGGCATCGTGCTCATCATCATCGGCGCCGTGCTCTGGGTCCTCGGCTCCATGGACCGCGCGGTGGCCGGACGCCGCCACTATTGGTGAGTCGCGGTCGGGCGCGCCGTGCTCCCGCGGGGAGCACCTGAACGCGACCTGAACAGTCGTGCCTTTCGGGGGCCTCGCCTCTTGTGCACGGCCCAATCCGGTTGCAGCATGGTGTCCATGTACCACTTCGATGGCGGTGCGGGCCGCCACAGGGCTCCGGGACGCCGGCGGCCATGACTCGCCATGACCACGACGCCTCCCAGCCCGCGCCGGCGGTCGAGATCCGGGGACTGACCAAGCACTACGGCGACCGCGCCGCGGTCGATGCGATCGACCTGACGGTCCGCGTCGGCGACGTGTACGGGTTCCTCGGTCCCAACGGCGCCGGCAAGACCACGACCCTCCGGATGCTGCTCGGGCTGGTCAAGCCCCAGGCCGGCACGATCCGGCTCCTCGGACGCGATCCCGTGCCGGATCCGATCGCCGCCCGCGAGGGCGTGGCCGGCTTCATCGAGGAGCCGCGCCTGTACACCTACCTGTCGGGCCGCAGGAACCTGGAGCTGCTCGCCGACTTCGACCTGCGCGGCGAGGGCCGCGCGGCCATCGACGAGGCGCTGGACCTCGTCGACCTCCGCGACCGCGCGGACGACAAGGTCGGCCACTACTCCCAGGGCATGCGCCAGCGGATCGGGATCGCGGCCTGCCTCGTGCGCCGCCCGCGGCTGCTGATCCTCGACGAGCCCGCCAACGGCGTCGACCCGGGCGGCGTCCGCGACATGCGGATCCTGCTGCGCCGCCTCGCCGGCGAGGGGATCACCATCCTGCTGTCGAGCCACCTGCTCGCCGAGGTCGAGGAGACCTGCTCCCGCGTCGCGGTGATCTCCGGCGGGCGCATCGCCTTCGAGGGCGACCTGGCCGAGCTGCAGGCGCGGTCGATCACCGAGTACGTCCTCGAGACCACCGATCCCGAGCGGGCCCTGCGGGTGTGCTTCGACCTCGGCCTGCTGCACGACCTGCGCGGCGACGGCCCCAACGTCCGCTTCACCGCCGCCACCGACGAGGCGCTCGTGGCGCTGACCACGGCGCTCGGCGCGCACGGCATCGGCGTTCGCGCCCTGCGTCCCGAGCGCCGGTCGCTGGAGGACGTGTTCTTCGAGCTGACCGAGCCGTCGGTGCCCGAGCCGGCCGGAGCCGTCGCCTGATGCTGCCCGTCCTGACCGCGTACCGCTGGGAAGTGCGCAAGCTCCTCGCGCAACGGCGATCCTGGCTGGGCATCGCCGCGGCCGCCGCCGGGCCGATCATCTTCCTGATCTCCATCCAGATCTCGGCGATCACTCCCGGCCACGGCCCGTACGACACACCGCTGGGCCCCAACCTCCGCGACACGGGCCTCACGCTCGACCTCGTCGTCACCAAGCTCGTGGCGATCGTCGGCCCGACGCTCGTCGCCGCCCTGGTGGCCGGCGACATCGTCGCCTCCGAAGAGGCCGGGGGCACCCTGAAGACGATCCTCGTCCGCTCGCTGCGCCGCTGGCACGTGCTGGCCGGCAAGGCGCTGGCCGTCTTCAGCTACCTGCTCGCTGCGCTGGTCACCTTCGCGGTCGTCGGCATCGGCGTCGCCGTGATCGCCTGGGGCTTCCACCCCGTCGTGAACCTGTCGGGCCACACGGTGTCGGCCGGAAGCGCGCTCGGGCTGACCCTGCTCTCGCTCGTCTTCTACGGCCTGCCCACGCTGGCCATCGCCGCCTTCGCCCTCTTCCTGTCGGTCGCGACCCGCAACAGCGTCGCCGCGGTCGCCGGCACGCTGTTGTACGCCTTGGTCTGGCAGGGGCTCGACGCCCTCTCGGCCATCGCCTCGGCCCACCCCTACCTGCTCTACGCCCAGTTCCGCGCCTGGCACGGCCTCTACCAGACACCCCACGACCTCCACCTCCTCGTCCGCGACGTCTGGGTCTCGGCGATCTTCACCATCATCCCGCTCGTCGCGGCGGTGATCATCTTCAACCGGCGTGATGTGGACACGTAGGCCGGATACCGACTGCCCGAGCTCGCGCTCCTGATCGGCGAGCCGCTCGTGGAGCGCGCCCCTCGCTCCCCAACTACGGGGTTCTGTCCAGCATCGAGGACGCCTTCGACCTGCCGCCTCTCGGAAACGCACGGTCCTCCTGCGTCAGGCCGCTTCGGAGGCCACCGTCGGCGGGGCCTCGGCGCGGCGGGCGGGCTGCTCGCCGCGAGCCAACGGCGCCTGGACCTTCATCCGCTCGGCCGCGTAGTAGGAGCCGATCACGAACCCGGCGGCCAGCACCTGCACACCGAGCGTCTCCCAGGTCGAGTACATCTCGAACCAGGAGCCCATCCACTGCGGCACGGTGAACGGCGTCTGGTGGCGCGGAAGCCAGCCGAGATCCTGGAAGCTCAGCGCGGTGCCGCCGATCATGACGACCAGCACCACGCCGATCAGCACGCCGGTGACGATCAGCATCTTCTTGTAGGGCAGCTTGCGCTGCAGCGCGAACGTCGCGACACCGACCGCGGCGGTCGCGGCGAGGCCGATGAGCACGCCCTCCAGCACGACGCCCGAGCCGGCCTTCAGCTCGAGGTTCTGCAGGAACAGCACGACCTCGAAGCCCTCGCGGTAGACGCTCGTGAAGCCGAGCGCGACGAGGCCGAAGGTGGCGCTGAAGCCGACCTCCATGCCGAGCAGCTTGCGGCGCCGGCGGTGGTGCTTGGCGATCCAGCCGGTCCAGTAGACCTTGTGGACGAACCAGTTGAGCACGACGAGCAGGACGGCGATCGCGATGAAGCCGGTGATGGCCTCCAGCCGCGGACCGAGCGGCGAGGCGGCGTTCAGCACTGCCTGCACGACGAACCACGTCGCGACCGACGCGGCGAACGACACCGCGGCGCCGGCGATCACCGGGCGCTTGCGATCGGCGTTGGCGCCGACGAAGCTCGCCGTGACGGCCGCGAAGATCAGCACCGCTTCCAGGCCCTCGCGGAACACGATCATCGCCGCGTTGAACACGACCGTGCCACGGCTCTGAGGCGCCGACACCTCCGTCGGGTCGACCGGCCCGGTCTTCGCCGTCGCCATCAGGTAGACCGCGCCGGCCAGCAGCCCGAGCCCGACAATCCACAACGCGAGCCGACGCGGGTTGGCGACGGCCCCATACGCGGCTGACGTCTGCATTAGGGCGACCTTACCAGCATCCGTGTTAGGTCGTCCTAAGGGCGCATCGGGACGGTCAGATCGGAGCAGGCGCCGTTCAGGAAGCGTTCAGTCCTCGGGTCGCACCATGGCCTGGACATGGGAACGTCGCCTTCGACGGCACACCGGCTCGTGGTCGATCCCATTGGCCGCGCCGGTGTGCCGCGTTGGGCCGCGCCTCCCTGGACGGTCACGCTCGCGCTCGCCCTCGCGTGGCTGGCCTTCGCGCCGCCGACGCCCGACCTCGCCGCCCAGGTCCACCGCGTCGCGCTGTTCGCCGACAACGGCTTCACGGTCTGGGACGGCAGCTGGTACGGCGGCCATCACCTTCCTGACTACTCGCTGATCTTCCCCGCGGTCGCCGACGTGGTCGGCGTGCGCGTCGCCGGGGTGCTGGCCGTCGTCGGCTCCAGCGCGCTGTTCGCCTCGCTCCTGCCGGGCCGCCGCCACGCCGTCGCGCGGCGCTGGTTCGCGCTCGGGTGCCTCGGCGATCTGCTGATCGGCCGGCTCACCTACGCGCTGGGCGTGACCGCGGGACTGGCGAGCATCCACGCGTTGACGCGCGGCCGGCCGCGGCTGGCGGTCGCGCTCGCGGTCGTGTGCGCTGCGACGAGCCCGATCGCGGGCCTGTTCCTCGCGCTCGCCGGGGTCGCCCTCGCGATCGCGCGCCGGCAGCGCTGGGCCATCGCCGTGAGCGCGGCGGCCAGCGCGACCGTCATGGCGCTCAGCGTCGCGTTCCCGGAGGGCGGGTCGCAGCCGTTCTCGCTCGGAGCGTTCGCGGTCACCGCCGGCCTGTCGGCCGCCGGCGCCGTCGCGGTCGGGCGCGACCGGGTCCTGCGCGTGCCGCTCGCGCTCTACGCCGCCGCGGCCACCGCCTGCTTCGCGGTCGCCAGCCCGATGGGGGCCAACGTCTCGCGGCTCGGCATGTCGTTCACCGGGCCGCTGCTCGCGATCGCGCTCGGCCGCGCGGCCGGACCGCGGCGCGTGGCCCTCGCGACGCTGCTCGTCGCGGCGACGG
Organism: Baekduia sp.; assembly: GCA_036518975.1. Taxonomy (GTDB): domain Bacteria; phylum Actinomycetota; class Thermoleophilia; order Solirubrobacterales; family Solirubrobacteraceae; genus Baekduia. Next base: position 1,247 of record DATDMD010000031.1, on the reverse strand, counting down.
CCTGGCAGTGGGTCGACCCCATCACCCAGGCCTCGCGCGGCGTCGACGATCCATCGGCGCACGCCGCCTACTACCGCGGGCTCACCCGGGAGCTGCGCGGCATCGCTTCCGGCACGGGACGGGTCGAGGTCCCGTTCACCCGCGGACACTGGGAGTCCGCCTACCTCGCCGACGCCGGCATCGTCCTCGCACGCGGGTGGGAGCGGCAGCTCGACCGCAAGCTCAACCCGTTGTTCTACAAGAAGGCGCTGGCCCCGGCCGCCTACGAGCGCTGGCTGCGCGACGACGCGGTGCGCTGGGTCGCGCTGCCCGACGCGCCGCTCGACCCCGCCGGGCGCGCGGAGGGCAGGCTCGTCGCCGCCGGCCTGCCGTTCCTGCGCGAGGTCTGGCACGACGCCCACTGGCGCCTCTTCGCGGTCGTCCGCCCCGGGCCGCTCGCGAGCGGCCCCGCGACGTCGGCTCGCCTGGATGCCGACGGCGCGACGGTCGTCGCCGGCGCGGCGGGCACGATCGTCCTGCACGTGCGCTGGACGCCGTACTGGCGCGTGACCGAGGGCGCCGCCTGCGTCCGCCGCGCGTCCGGGTCCTGGACCGCCGTCGAGGCGCTGCGTCCCGGCCCGATCCGGATCGCGGCGCGGTTCAGCGTCGAGCGCGCCGTTCAGGCGACGTTCAGCGCCGCCGGACCAGGATGCGACGACGATGCCGCTCCCCACCCGTGAGACCGCCGCGGCCGCTGTCGCGGCGGCGCTCCTGCTCAGCGCCTGCGGCGGCGGCTCCGCCGGCACGGCGCCAGCCACCGCCACCGCGCGCCGCGTGACGACGACCGCGGCGCCACCGAAGAAGCCCGCGCCTCCGGCGCAGCTGCGGCTCGTCTCCACGCGCGCCCTGCCCGCGCCGGTCCAGCTCCCGGCGCTCGTCGCCCTCGGCGGCGGGCGCGTGCTCGCCATCGGTGGCCTCGACGCGCTCGACGTCTCGGTCGACGACGTCGTCCGCGTCGCACCGGGCCGACCGGCGCCGCTCGGCCGCCTCCCCGCCCCGGCGCACGACCTCGGCGGCGCCGCGCTCGCGGGCAAGGCCTACACCTTCGGCGGCGGCACCGCCGCCGGGCCGATCGCGACCGTGACGTCGATCGGGTCCAGCGGCGCGGCGCGCGCCGCCGCGCGGCTGCCGGTCGCCATGTCCGACACCAGCGCGGCCGCGATCGGCTCGACCGCCTACGTCGTCGGCGGCTACACGACGACGACGCC
>DATDMD010000030.1:0-16263 GCA_036518975.1 Baekduia sp. | reverse complement strand
CGCCGCGGCGCAGCCGCGGCGGCGCGACGATCGTCGCGGCGATGCTGACCGCGTAGGCGATCGTCGTGTGCCCGCTCGGGTAGCTGTTGTGGAACGGCCGCGCGCTGGGCAGCAGCGGCGGGCGCTCGAAGACCACCAACTTGAGGAGCTCGCTGGTCAGGACCGCGCCGCCGCTGGCCACGATGGCCACCAGCGCCAGCGTCCGGCGGTGGCGCACGAGCGCGAGCGTGGCGAGGAAGCCGATGGCCAGCGCGAGCGACCCGATGCTGATCGTCGAGATCAGCGTCCCGGCGGCGTGGCGCGCGTCGGCCGAGATCCCGCGGCCGTCGAAGGCGTCTGGGTCGAGGTGCTGGCCGGCCCGGGTCCGCACCCACAGCGCGTAGCCGAGCAGGACGCCGATCGCCGACGCCAAGGCCAGCACGGCCAGCGCGGCCACGTTGGGCCGCGGGGCCTGCGCTGTGCGGTCGGCGACGGACGGCATCGCCGCATGATCGCGGGTCAGCGCCCGGCGGCGGCGACCGGGACGCCGAAGACCACGCGCCGCGACAAGGTGTAGGTGAGGAGCGTCGCGACCGGCAGGACCAGCGCCTCGGCCAGCAGGTGGCGGACGGCGAGGTCGGAGGTGATCAGCGCCACGCCACCCGCGCTCACCGCGGCGCCGAGCGCCTGCACCGCTACGTAGCGCGCGACCGTGCCCGGCCCGTGGCGCTCGCTGTGGAACGTCCAGCGCCGGTTCAAGATGTAGCCGTTGGTCGCCCCGGCGCCGAAGGCCAGCGCCGAGGCGGGTGCCGTCGCGATCCCGCCGTGCGTGAGGGCCAGGAACGCGGCAAGCGTCAGCAGCGTGTTGATCGCGCCGACGGCGCCGAAGCGCAGCAGGCGGCGCAGCTCGGTCGTCATCGGACCAGCTCCTTCTCGTAGAGGTGGTTGGCCATCCCGGTCGCGGTGCGCGTCGGGAAGTAGCCGAGGTCGTGGATCAGGTGCGGCATGACCGGCGTCCCGCTGACGCCCAGCCAGACGCAGGCCAGGACGCACAGCGGCGCGAGCAGCCGCGGCCGCCCGACCGCGGCGAAGGGCAGCGCCCAGGCCAAGTACCAGGACATGGTCCAGGAGAGCGTCAAGACGCTGAGCAGCAGCACGACGCCGAGCGCGGGGAACGCGTAGCGGCGGCGCCACGCGACGAGCGCAGAGGCGGCCAGGACGATCACGACCAGCGCGTCGCGCCCGGCGCCGCGCACCGCGGCGTCCGCGCCGCCGTGGCCGGCGGCCAGGCCGAGCAGGTTCGGGACGCTCAGCGGCGTGACGAGCGCGCCCTGGGCGCCGAGCGACGGCAGCGCGCCGCCGAAGGCCACCAGCGTGATCAGCCCGACGACCGCGGCGGCCAGCGCCGCGCCGGCCGCCGCGTGCAGGCGGCGGTCGGCGCCGAGGACGATCAGCGGGATCGCGATCGCGAACGGCGGCTTGAGCCCGGCGGCCACGACCGCCAGCGCGCCGGCCGCCGCGCACCAGCGCTCGGCGCGCACGTCCACGTCGCGGGCGCGGAGGAGACAGGCGGCGGCGCCGAGGACGGCGAGGACCGCGGGCAGGTCGTTGTGGAAGCCGCCGATCCCGATCGCCAGCGTGACCGGGCACAGGCCGGCGAAGACCAGCGCGCGCTGCTGGGAGGCGCCGAAGCGTCTCGCCAGCCACCAGACCAGCGCGAGCACGCCGAGGGCGCAGGCCAGGACCATCAGCTTCCAGGCCCAGAACGCGGCGGGCAGCGGCAGCAGCGCGAGCGGCTCGGTGATCAGCGTGAACAGCGGCCCGTAGGGGCTGGGGAGGTGGTGCCAGTTCGACAGCGCGTAGGCGGTGTCGTGCGCTCCGGCGATCGGCGCGTTCTTGTAGGGGTTGATCCCGTGCGCGGCCATCCGGGCGTACACGAGGTAGTTGAAGGCGTCTGTCACCGGCTGGGGCGGGCCGAGGACGAACACGGCCTGCGCGGCGGTGACCGCCGCGGCCACGGCGCGCACCGGCAGCGCGGGCGCGGCGGCCCAGGCGATCAGCCATCCGGCGAAGAGCACCAGCAACGCGACGTCGAGGTCGGTCTGCAGCCGCACGACGTTCGTGCTCAGGTGAGGCAGGAGGCCGTGCAGCGGCCCGTAGAGCCAGCTCTGGCCCGAGCGCAGCGTCGGCGGCGAGAGCACCGACGGGCGCTCGGCGGCCGCGACGACCAGCCACAGGCAGGCGCCGAGCGCGAGCGTCAGGCCGCCGGTCGCGAGCGTCCCGCCGGCCAGCCGCGCCGCTCCATGGGCGGCGGCCCGGCGCGGGCGCTCCAGCCCGACGACCGGCCGTTCGGCGACGGAGCTCATCGCGGGGCACCCGTCGTCACGCGGCGGGCGCCCCGCGCCCACTGCACGCTGCCCGCGATCCCGGCCACCGCCAGCGCGGCCGCGGCAAACAGCAGCGATCCGGTCGGGCCGACGAGGCGGGCGAGTGTGGCGATCGTCGCCGCCCACGCGATCGCGGCGGCGGCGTTGATCCATGCGAACCGCCGCCACGGCATCCGCGCGGCGCCCGCGACCAGCGCGGTGACGATCCGCACGCCGGCGACCCAGCGCCCGCAGAAGACCGCGGCGGTGCCGAAGCGCGCGAAGAACGCCTCGGCGCGCCGCACCGCGTGGCGGCGGTGGCGCGCGCCGACGCCGTCGCGGAGCAGGAACGCGCGGCCGCCGCGGCGGCCGACGACGTAGCCGAGGTTGTCCCCGGCGATGGCGGCCAGTGCGCCGACCGCGATCACCGCGGGCAGGCTGAGTTGCCCGGAGGCGGCCAGGCCGCCGGCGACGATCAGCGCGGTCTCGCCCGGCAGCGGGAGCCCGGCAGACTCGCCGAGGATCAGCGCGCCCAGCGCCGGGTAGCCGAGGTGGGCGGAGACTGGGACGATCATGGGCGCCAGCTTCGGCCTCCCAGATGAGCCGCTCATGAGAACGTGCGCCGGCACTCACGCTCGTCTCATCGACGCGGCGCATCGTTGTCCTATGTCTTGCCATGGAGTAGACGGCCTCTTCCACGGTGACGAGGTCAACATCGGCTACCGGCCCTACCGGGCGCAGTTCCCGACGGCGATCCGCACGGGCCGCGGGCCCGAGTACGCGACGGTCGTCGTGCTGCGCGCCGGGCAGGGCCTCGGGCGCCAGACCGTGCGCAACCCGGATCACCAGGACTACCCGCCCAACCGGCCGGCCGAGGTCGGCGAGGACGGTCGTCCCTGGATCTGGGTCTACGCGCGCAGCCACGGCGGGTCGGGCTGGGTCCCGCTCGACGACGTCGCCGCGACGACCAGCCCGCCCGGCCGCCCGTGCCGCGGGCCGGCGGGCTTCGACTTCGAGCCGGGGCTGATGCCGAGCAAGCGCGGCCCGCGTACCGCGTGCGGGCCGGCCAACCACCTGCCGGCGCGGTGGCGGCGGCGGGTCGTCGATCAGGACGTCTACCTGCGCTGGTCGCCGGACGGCACGGCGTTCGACTACCTGCACCAAGATGATGTGGTTGAGCTGCGCTGCGGCGGCCCGCGGGCCTACGCGGGCGTGACGGTGGTCGACGCGCGCGCCGCGCGCGCGGGCGTCAGCGGCTGGGTCGACCTCGCGGCGCTTGAGCGGGTGCCGGCGCTTGCGATCGCTCAGCGGTCGAGCATGCGGTAGCCCGCGCCGCGCACGGTCTCGATCGTCTGGCGCCCGAACGGCCGGTCGATCTTCTCGCGCAGGTAGCGGACGTAGACGTCGATGACGTTGGAGCGGTTCTCGTAGCCGTCGTCCCATGCGCCCTCCAGCAGGTCCAGGCGCGTGAGCACCGCGCCGGGGCGGCGCATGAAGACCTCGAGGATCTGCTCCTCCTTGGTCGACAGCGCGATGTCGACGCCGCCGCGGCGCGCGCGGCGCGTCGTGGTGTCGAGCTCGAGGTCGCCGACGCGCAGCACCGTGTCCTGGCCGACCGGGCCGCGCCGGGCCAGCGCGCGCAGTCGCGCCAGCAGCTCGCCGGTGTCGAAGGGCTTGACGAGGTAGTCGTCGGCGCCGGTGTCCAGGCCCGCGATCCGGTCGGTCACCGCGTCGCGGGCGGTCAGCATCAGGATCGGGGTCCGGACCCCGTCGGCGCGCAGGCGCCGGCAGGTCTCGAAGCCGTCGATGCCCGGCAGGTTGACGTCGAGGCAGACGACGTCGTAGGGCGTCGAGCCCGCCATCCACAGCGCGTCCTCGCCGGTGATCGCGACGTCGGCGAGCTGCCCGTCGGCGCGCAGCGCCTCGCGGACCGCCTTGGCCAGCTTGACCTCGTCCTCGACGACCAGCACGCGCATGGCGGGATCGTAACCGGCGCTCATCGCCGGCTCATCTGGGCGCGCGAGGCTGGCCTCACACCGTCCAAGGAACCCCAAGATGTTCCCCTTCAACTTCCTCGATGAGACCGACGACGACGACGACGCGCCCGCCCCGATCCACGGTCTGCGCGCGCCGATCGCGGCGTGCGCCGCGGTGGCGGTGCTGGCCATCGGCGGCGCGGCGACGATCGCCACCCACGACGCGGCCGCCAGCACGCCGCACGGCCTGACCGCCCGCAGCGCCGACACGACCGTCCGGCGCTTCGCCGAGCAGGCCGTCGTCCAGGGCGACTCCTACGCCGCCTGCCAGTACCTCACGCCGGCCGAGCAGGCACGCGTCGCCGCGCTGGGCGCCGGGGGCACCTGCCGGATGGAGCTGGGCTACTAGCCGTCGTTGCTGGGCCTCGACACCAACGGCGGCGTGCAGCACCTTGCGCTGCACGCCACCGTCACCGCCGGCAGGCCCGGCCGGGCGAGCATGACCTTCACCTTGACCCCGACCACGGCCAACGACATCTACGCCTTCGCCGCGCCCGTCGCTCCGTGGCGGATCGCCGGCGGTGCGGTGCCGATGCTCGTCGCTCCCGCGGCCCAGCACGTGACGGCCGGGGCGAGGGTGTGAGTCGTAGGCGTCGCCCCGCGCTCGTGGCCGCCGGCTCGCTGGCGGCCACCGGCGGCGGGGTCGCGCTCTTCGAGGCGGCGGGCGACGTGGCGCTGCAGGCCGCGGGGGCGGTCGTGATCGTCGCGGGGGTCTGCGGCGTCGCGCGCGCGGTCGCCGCGCGCGTCGCGCGTGACGACTGACCGACCTGCTGGGATGCTGCGCAGCCTTGGCCAGCTACACGCGACGCATCCGCACCCGGCTCACGCTGGCCTTCGCCATCGTCCTGGCGCTGGTGCTCGCCGTAGCGGGCGTGATCATCTACGGCCAGTTCGGCAACGGGCTGGTCGGGTCGCTCGACCAGGGCCTCGTCCAGCGCGAGCAGGACGTGCGCGAGCTGGCCGAAGACCCTCGCCTGACCGACGCGCAGTTGACCACCGAGAGTGGCGAGCGGCTGATGCAGGTCTACGCGCCCGCCGGGGCGCTGCTGGCGACGACGCGCCACGCGGGCGACGACCGCCTGCTGTCGGGCGCCGACGTCCGGCGGGTCCGGCGCACGGGGCTGTCGGTCACCACGGCGATCGCGGGCGAGGACGACGTCATCCGGGTCCGGGCGTTCCCGCTCACCGATCGCCACGTCGTGGTCGCCATCGGCACCTCGCTGGATCGCTCCCACCACGACCAGCGACGATTGTTGGTGTTGTTGGCGCTGGTGCTGCCCGGTGCGCTGCTGCTCGCCTCCTACGCTGGGTTCCTGGTCGCCGGCGCGGCGCTGCGACCGGTCGAGCGGATGCGCGAGCGCGCCGCGGGGATCAGCGAGGCCGACCTCGCCGAGCGCCTCCCGGTCGCCGACACCGACGACGAGCTCGAGCGCCTGGGCCACACGTTGAACGACATGTTGGAGCGCCTCGACGCGACCGTTCAGCGCGAGCGCCGGCTGGTCTCCGACGCCAGCCACGAGCTGCGCACGCCGCTGACGATCCTGCGCGCCGAGCTGGAGAACGCGCTGCGCTCCGACGGCGACCGCGAGGCGCTGCGCGCCGTGCTCGTCTCCTCGCTGGAGGAGGTCCGGCGGCTCTCGCGCCTCACCGAGGATCTGCTCGATCTGGCCCGCGTCGACCAGGGGCGGCTGCCGCTGCGGTTGGAGCCGCTCGACGTCCAGGACCTCGTCGAGGGCGCGGCGCGGCGCCACGCAGGCGCCGGCGCGGTGACCGCGGAGGTCCGGATCGACGGCGGCGCGGTCGCGCTCGCCGATCCGGATCGCACGGCGCAGATGCTCGACAACCTCGTCGTCAACGCCCTCCGCTACGGCGCCGAGCCGATCGAGATCACCGCCGCCGAAGGGCCCGGCGGCTCGGTCGCGATCAGCGTTCGCGACCACGGTCCCGGCTTGCCGGACGGCTTCGCCGAGCGCGCCTTCGAACGCTTCAGCCAGGCCGACGCCGCCCGCTCAGGACCCCACAGCGGTCTCGGCCTCTCGATCGTCGCGGCGCTTGCCGAGGCCCAGGGTGGCACGGCCGTCGCGGCCAACCACCCGAACGGCGGCGCGCTCATGACGTTCACGCTGCCGCTCGCCTAGCCGCACTCATCTCCGGCTCATCGGCGTGGTGGATGGTGCTCTCACCAACCACCTCGCACTCGCCGGAGATCACCATGTCCTTCTTCATCGCCTCGCTGCACGACGGATCGCCGTTCCTCGTCGTGGTCGTGCTCGCCATGCTCGTCTCGCTGATCCAGCACGAGGCGGGCATCGGCACCGGCATCACCGCCCACCCCTGCCCGGGCGGCCTGGCCGACGAGCCCGAGCTCCCGCGGGAGACCCTGGCCCAGCAGATCACCTTCGGCCACGAGCGCCGCTGCGCGCAGCGCGCTGAGCGCGCCGCTTGACCTTCGGGGGCTGAGAGAGCGCTCCCGAGCCCGGCGGCGTCGCGCACCTCCCCGGCGCGGCGCCGCGCGGGTGTCCAAGATCGAAGCGAAAGAACAATCAGATGTCCCAAGAACGCACGTACATGATCGGCTCCGAGGTCGTCTGCTCCGACGGCCCGTGGGGCGAGTCCAGCCGCGTCGTGATCGACCCGGTGACCTGGACCGTCACGCATCTCGTGATCGAGCCCCATCACCGTCACGCGCTGGCGCGCGTGGCGCCGATCGCGCTGGTCGCCGCGTCCGACGGCCGGCGCATCGAGCTGCGCTGCCGCCGCGACCGGCTCGCCGACCTCGAGGAGGCGGCCGCCGTCGACTTCCTGCCCTTCGACCCGTGGATGTCGACCGGGGTCGGCGGCGACGCCCTGCTCGGCGGGGCCCCATACGGCCCGACGGTCCTCGTTCGCGATCTCGTCCCGGACGGCGAGACGGCGATCTGCCGAGGAGAGGCCGTGCATGCCGCCGACGGCATGATCGGCCGCGTTCGCGGCGTCGCGGTCGACGCCGCCGACGAGCACGTCAGCCACCTGCTGCTCGCGGTCGGCCGCCTGTGGACGGCCAAGGAGGTCGCCGTCCCGGTTGGGCCGCAGGACCGCCTTGCCGACGACGGCCCGCACACTGCGCTGACGCGGCGCGAGATCCACGACCTCGCCGCGCGATGAGCGTCCTTCCTCATCCTCACCACTCGCCGTGGTCGCGCAGGGCCGGCGCCCGCCGCCTCGGCGGCGTCGCGGGCAACGAGCGGCTGACGGCGATGACCGCCGTCGTCCTGGTGGCGCTGCTGCTCGCCGAGGCCTACACGTTGACCAGTAGCGGGGACGGCGGCTGGGACCTCGAGGTGTCGCTCGACCTACCCGGCTCTCGCGAGCGCAGCATCGTCGAGTGCAAGCGCTGGAAGCGCCATCGTGTCGGCGTGCAGATCGTCCGGCAGCTCGCCGGCGCCTGGCGCTCCGCCGGGGCGACGAAGCGCATCCTCGTCACCACCAGCACGTTCACGAGACCCGCCCGCAAGGAGGCGGCCGCGCAGCCGCAACTCGGACCTCCTGGGTGCGATGCAAGCAGGCTACGTAGCATTTGAGCGGTTTTGCAGGTCTTTCTTGTTGCTCGTCACGGCTGAGCCGACCCCCGATTACCGGGGATTCGCGCCGATTCTCGGCGATCCAGGCACTCCTGCGGTTTGAGTGCCTGGCGCCTGACGCGCCCGGGATGGCCGCCGATCGCCGCGGGATAGGCGGCGCTTGCGAAGACTCGCTCTCGGGCGCCGGTTCGGTGCGGTCGGCCCGCCTCGTAACTGCGACTTCATCGGGCTCGACCCTCGTGGCCGCCATCATGGAATACCTCCCGCCGTCGCTCTCTTCAGCGCGGTCCGTGCCCGCGCTCTTCGAGCGCCGCGCTCTTCGAGCGCCTCGTTGCCGGCGGGAGGCTGGGGGCCAGGTCGGGCGGCGGGTCTTCGCATGGGCGCCGGGCGAACGCGACGCGCTCGGGCAGGCCTCGTCCACCACCTTGCCGCCGCGGAGGCTCAGCAGTCCTCGTCCGGCTGACGGACCGTCGTCCCGTGTACCGCCGGGCGCTCGAGCGAGCCGAGGCCCGCGAGCGCGAGCTCAGGCGATCGCTCGGAGCAGCGCACGCTGTGCGGTGTGCGTGTGCGCGAGTTGCCGCAGCGCGATCGCGATCGTCGTCACACTGCCGGCGTGCGTTCCGAGGATCGCGGTCACCGATCCGTGGGGCGCGAGGTACCAGCGGTCGTGTTCGATCGTGACGGCCTTGCCGAGCTTCAACCTGCGGCGCGTCGCGGCGGTCAGCTTCGTCCCCGGGCGGACGCCCGCGAGGGTGTACTTCGCGCTGGTGGTCGAAATCCACACCACCTTGGTGCGGTACCGCGCGCGGTCGCGGGCCGGCAGGGTCGCGAGGACCTTGGAGGAGGCGTAGCCGACCGTCAGGCCTGCCGGCGTCAGGCAGAAGCGCTCTTCGGATTTTGTGGCGTGCTTCGTGCTCTGCGGGAGCGCCCGCTCGGCCTGGGCGCGGGTCATCCCCAGCTTCAGCGGGCCGAGGCTGGTGCCGCGGGCGGTCCCGGATCCAGCCGGGCAGCCTGGGGCCGCCGCACCCGACGGCGGCGCCGGGAATTGTACTGGGCCGGTGCCCTCAGATGCGCTCGGAGCCGTCGGTGTGGTCGGCGACGCGCCGCCCACCGGCGGCGCAACTGCGGGAGGCTGGATCGGGTCGACCGGCGGGGGCGGCGCGAGCGTCACCGGCGCTGACGGCGCGGACGCGGGCCCGGTGCCTGCCGGGTTGGTTGCGGCGACGGTGAAGGTGTAGGTGTTGCCTGGCGTCAGCCCCGTCACGGTGATCGGCGAGCCGCCGCCGGTCGCGCTCTGGCCGCCGGGCCAGGCAGTCACGACGTAGCCGCTGATCGGCGCGCCGCCGGTGTCGCTGGGCGCCCCGAAGGCGACCGACGCCTCGCCCGCCCCGGTGCTCGCGACGGGCGCGGCCGGGGCCCCCGGAGCGGCCGCGCTGACGGTGACGGTGACGGTGGCGGCCGCCGCGTCGCCCGAGTCGTCGACGACCTGGTAGTCGAAGCTGTCGCTGCCTGCGAACCCCGCGCTCGGGATGTAGGAGAACGAGCCGTCCGGGCTCACGATCGCCGCTCCGTGTGACGGCGTGGTCGACGCCGACGCCGACGTTCCGCTGCCGACGCCCGGCGACAGCAGGCCGCCGGCGGCCGGGACGGTCAGCGTGGTGCCGTAGGTCGTCACGTAGGTGGCGGGATGGGCCTGCACCGGGTTGGTGTAGGAGATCTTCACGGACGCGGTCTGGGTGCTCGTCGCGAAGCCTCCGCACGAGCCGACGCCGCAGAACGACGAGCCGCCGCCTCCGCCGGCGGCTCCGATACCCCCGCCGCCTCCTCCGCCGCCGTAGTAGCCGCCTCCGCCTCCGCCTCCGCCGTAGCCGCCGCTGATGGCGAGGGCGCCGTTGCCGCCGAAGCCCGCCGTCCCGCCCTTGCCACCGTTGGCCGCAGCGCTGGTGCCGTTGCCGCCGGCGCCGCCGGCGCTCCCGCCCGCACCGCCGTTGCCGGGGGACGTGTTGGAGAGGTCACCGGCGCCGCCTCCGCCGCCGCCTCCGCCCGCGGGACCGCCCGCGCCGCCGCCACCACCGGTGCCGAGGAAGTCGCTGCCCCCGCCACCTCCGCCGCTGCCGGCTGCACCTCCGGCGCCGCCCAGGTTGCCGCCCGACTGGCCGGGCTGACCGGGGTCGCCGCCGGTGCCAAAGGGGTTCTGGACGTCGGCGCCGTGGTCGGCGTCGCCGCCGCGGTAGGCGCTGGTGCCGCCACCACCACCGCCGGCGACCAGCCACCGGCCCGTCGTCGTGGTCGCGCCGCAGCCCGGCGCGCTGCGCGAGCAGCTTTGGATCCCCGAGGCGCCACCACCGTTGCCGGCTGCGCCGAAGCCGACGCCGCCGCCGTAGAAGCCCGGCGTCGATCCGCCGATGCCCGTGCCGCCGACCTCGACGAACAGCTGCTGACCGGCACTCACCGGCGCGCCGCTGGTTGACGCGGTGCCGCCGAGGCCGCCCCGCATCGGCGCCAGACCCGCCGACGGCGCCCCGGCCGAGCCGACGGCCGCGATCGCAACGCTCGTCACGCCGGCGGGAACGGTGAACGTCTGCTCGCCGCCGGTGGAGGTGTAGGTGATCGTGCACGTCGCGCCCGCGCACGACGGCGCGGGCGCCGCCAACGCGGATCCCGGCGCCGACGCGCTGGCCAGCGCCACGACCGCCGCCGCGAACGCCATCGTGGATCCGGGACGCCACCCGCCCATCCGCCAACCTCCATGATCGACCGAAGACCAGCCGCCGCCCGAAAGCCGCGGATCACCGCCGGCAGCCTACCTCAGGATCTGTGGGCCGAACAGGCGCCCGAAGTCCAGCGCTCCAGCTCGCCGAGCTTCGTGCCTGCGGAGCGGGCCATCCATGGAGTCAGCGACCCTAGACCGGGTGACCGCTGGGCCTCGGCGGACTTGCCGTCGTCTCCGGCAAGCGCTTGAAAGCGCGCCCGATACGGAGCAGAGGAGAGGCCGTGGGGCGTTTGAGCTCCGGCGCTGCGTTGCAACGTCCCGGCGACCGTCAGGCGGCCGGCTCCTCCGACCACGGCGGCGTGACGTCGGCGTCGAGGAACCGCGTCGCCTCCCCGACGAAGTGGTCGGGGTACTGGAAGTGCGAGCCGTGGTTGGCGTCCGGGTAGAGCAGGAGCGTCGCGTTCGGCAGCCCTTGGAACAGGTTGTAGGAGTTGCTCGTCGGCACGATGATGTCGCTGTCGCCGTTGACCACGAGGGTGGGCTGCGCGAGGCCGGCGAGGTAGTCGGCGGAGCCGCGGGCCCACGCGTCGGCCGCCGCGGAGTGCGCGGCGACCGTCTCGGGCGCGACCGGATCGTCGGGGTCCTCGGTCCTGGAGCGGAGGCGCTCGAGGTAGCGCCGTCCGGCCGCCTGGCTGCGGGCCGAGGGCGTGAACATCACCGGCAGCCACATCAGGTCGGGTGGGTCCAGGGAGACCTGGAAGAGCGCCGTGGTCGAGGGGTCGCGTGGCACACCGCCGCGAGGCGTCGTGCCGACCAGGATCAGGCGCCGCACCAGCTCGGGCCGGTCCACCGCGATCTGCTGGGCCACGTGTCCGCCCATCGAGAACCCGAACAGGTCGACGACCTTCAGGTCGAGGGCGTCGATGACCCGAGTCACGTCGTCGGCCATGGCCTCGATGCTGTCGGGCGCCTTGCCGCCGCTCAGGCCGACGCCGGCGTTGTCGGTGAGGATGACCTCCCGGCCACGCGCCAGGCCGTCGACGATCAGCGGGTCGTAGTTGTCGAGGTTGCCCATGAAGTGCTGGAACAACACGATCGGCGGTGCTCCGCCGGCCGCGTTACCGAGACGCCGGTAGGCGAACCGGATGCCGTTCGTCTCGACGAACCGTGTCGGTGTCGTCGCGGCAGTGGCGGTGGCGCTGTCGGGCGTCGCGTCGGTGGCTGACATCGCTGCCTGGCCTTTCGGATCGGAGGGTCCTTGGGACCGAGCCTCGACCGTCGCGGCGTGTCCGTCCAATACGCCTGACCTATCGAGCGATCCCGTGTCGCTTCTCGGTCCGGCGGCGCCGGGCCGGCGGTACCATCCTCAGGGTCGATCTCCACGACAGCCGGAACACGAACGCTGCCCGCGACCACGATCCACCGAGGGACGCGATGACCCCGCTCGTCGGGCGCGACAGCGAGCTGTCGGCGCTCGAGTCGTGGCTTGGCTCGGCAGCCGACGCGGGCGGCAGCCTGCTCGTGCGCGGTGCTCCCGGGATCGGGAAGTCGGCGCTGCTGGACGTCGCTCGGACGCGGTGGAGCGAACGTGGTCGGCGCACTCTGCGCACGGACGGAACGCCCGCGGAGGTGCGGCTGCCGTTCGCCGGCGTCCACAAGCTCCTGCGGCCGCTTGGCGCCGAGATCCGGCGTCTGCCGGCGGCCCATCGAGACGCGCTCGAGCGTGCGCTCGCGATGGCCGACGCGCCCGCCGAGCAGCAGATGTTCCGTGTGGCGCAGGCAGCGTTGGACCTGTTCGCCGACGTCGCGCGCGACCAGCCGCTGCTGCTCGTCGTCGACGACACGCACTGGCTCGACCCGTCCTCCGCCGGCGTGCTGGCCTTCGTCGCGCGGCGCCTGGTCTCCGAGCCGATCCTTCTGCTGGCCAGCGCCCGGACGGCCGACGACCCGCTGGCCGCCGCGTGCGAGGGCGAGCTGACGTTGGGTCCGCTGGCGCGCGAGCAGGCCCTGCAGCTGCTGACCCACAGCGGACGTTCCCTCGGCCCGCGACTCCGGTCGACCGTGCTCGAGGCCGCCGCGGGCAACCCGCTGGCGTTGGTGGAGCTGCCCAAGGTCGTCGGCCAGGACACCATGGCCGGTGGGACGTTGCGCCTCCTGCCCATGACCGAGCGTCTCGAACGGAGCTTCGCGGTCCGGGCGTCGGAGCTCGACGGCGCGACCGGTGACCTGCTGCTGGTGGCGGCGATCAACGACTCCGACAGCGTCGCCGAGGCGGTCGGCGCCGCATCGCTGCTGCGCGGCGAACCGGTGGACGTCGACGACCTCGCTCCGGCCGCGGCCGCCGGGCTCATCGAGATGGGATGGCAGACGCTCCGCTTCCGGCATCCGCTGATGCGATCGGCCGTCTACCAGGCGGCGAGCTGGCGCCGCCGGCGGGAGGGACACGCCGCGCTGGCGCGCGTGCTCGAGCGCGAGGACGAGCGCCGAGCCTGGCATCAGGCGGAGGCGACGATCGGGACGGACGCGACGGTCGCGTCGGCTCTCGAGGTCGCCGCGACCCGGGCGATGCGCCGCGGCGCGTCCGCCGAGGCGGTTGTGGGCTTCGAACGATCAGCGCGGATGAGCGCGTCGGCCCCGGATCGCGCGCGACGGCTCCTGCGGGCGGCCGAGGTCGGCGCCGACCGCGGCGACGCGGCGCTCTGCGCCCGCGTACTGGACGAGCTCGGCGGCTACGACCTCGCGCCGCTTGACCGCCTGCGCGTCGCCTGGCTGCTCGAGAAGCTGGACGGGCCGATGACGGGCGGACCGCAGAGGATCGACGCGCTGCTCGGCCTCGTCCGGCGCGCCCGGCAGGACGGCCACGTGGAGCTGGCGCTCGGGTTCCTCGAGCGCGCGGCCCTCCGCTGCTGGACCGTCGAGCCCGACGCCGAAGTCGCACGACGCGTGGCCGGCGCCGCCGATCGGCTCGGCGCCACGCCGCCCGATCCACGCGTCGTGGTGGCACGGGCGTATGCCTCGCCGTTCGAGGCGGGCGCCGACGTCATCGAAGTACTCGGCGATCCTGAGCTCGCGGCCGGCCTGAGCGGATCGGGCCTGCACCTGCTCGGCCACGCCGCGGCGACGGTCGGGGCGTTCCCGCTCGCGCGGAGCCTGCTGATCGCGGCGACCGATCGCCTGCGCGAGGACGGCCGCCTGTTGTCGCTGGCCCAGGCGCAGCGGATCCTCGGATGGTCGCAGCTGCGGATCGGCCTCTGGGACGCGGCGGGCCTGTCGGCCGGGGAGGCGCGGCTGTTGGCCGAGGAGACGCGCCAACCGCTCGTGATCGCGGACTCGCTGTCCATCCAGGCGATGCTCGCGGGCCTACGCGGGCGCGGCGACGAAGCCGATCGGCTGGCCGCGTCCTCCGAGCAGGTGGCGGCCAGCGCGGGGTTCACCGTCACGCTGGCCACCCTGCAGAGCGGTCGCGCCGCGCGCGCCGCCGGCGCCGGGGACAGCGAGGCGGCATTCCACGAGCTTCACCGGATCTACGAGGTCTCGCATCCGGCGTACCACCGCATGCAGGGGTGCTGGGCGCTCGGCAGCCTGGCCGAGTACGCGGTCTGGAGCGGCAACGAGGAAGCGGCGCGCCGTGCGCTTGCCGAGCTCGAACCGCTCGCGACGCTCACGCCGGCCCCCGCGGTGCAGATGAGCCTGCGCCACGCCCGCGCGGTGCTCGGCACGGGGGACGACGTCGAGCGCCTGTTCGAGGCCGCCCTCGATCCCTCACTGGGTGAGTGGCCGTTCGAGACGGCCCGGGTCAGGCTGGCCTACGGCGCGTTCCTGCGCCGCGCCAGGCGCGTCGCCGACTCCCGGCAGCCGCTCCGGGCGGCGCGCGACGCCTTCGATCGCCTCGGGGCCGTCGGGTGGGCGCAGCGCGCACGTGACGAGCTCCGGGCGGCGGGCGAGACGAACACGCGCCGGCCCGCCGACGCGTGGGACCAGCTGACGACGCAGGAGATGCAGATCGCGCAGATGGCCGCCGAGGGGCTGTCGAACAAGGAGATCGGACGGCGTCTGTACCTGTCTCACCGGACCGTCGCCAGCCATCTCTACCGAGTGTTCCCGAAGCTGGGCATCGCGTCGCGCGCAGAGCTCGCCGGCATCGTCGGCGCCCCGCCGGCGGGCGATCGCCGTTAGCGCGCGGCGGGTCTTCACGCCGCGGCGAGCTCGGGTTCGCGGCGCGGCCGGCCCGCCCGGGGAAGGGCGGAGGAGAAGCGCCGCAGGAGCTCGAGCAGCGTCGCGCTGGGGACCTCGTCGCGGGTCACGAGCGCCCGCGCGACGCGCGGGCCGGCGTCGTCGAGGAGGTGGAACGTCACGCCGGGCGTCACCAGCCGGTCCTGGACCGAGGCCGGGACCAGCGCCACGCCGCCGCCGGCGGCGACCTCGAGCAGGAGGTGCTCGACGGTCCCTCCGTCGAGCACCGTCATGTCGGGTGCGTGCCCACCCGCGTGAAACGCCGCGACGACCGCGTCGAAGAACCCGGGGTTGCGCTCCCTGGGCAACGTCAGGACCGGCGCGCCAGCGATGTCGCACAGCCTCAGAGGTGCCGGACCGGCGTCCGGCGACGAGCCGGTGCCGACCGCGACGACGGCGCGTTCCTCGCCGGCGGCCGTGATCCGCAGGCCGTCCGTGGATGCCGGCAGCGTGATCAACGCGACGTCGAGGCGATCGCTCCGCACGTCGGCGAGCAGCTGCGCCGGCCGGCCGGCGCGCATCTCGAACTGCACCCCGGGGCGATCGTCGCGCCAGCTCGAGAGGACCAAGGGGAGCGTCGCGGGAACGGTGTCGACGAGGTACCCCAGCCGGAGACGCGCCTGGCCGCCGCGCCGCCAGCGTTGCAGGGACCGGGTCGCCGCGTCGGCCTGCTCCAGGAGCCGGCGGGCGTCGTCCAGCAGGGCGCGCCCGGGCTCCGTGAGCTCGACCACGCGCGACGAGCGCCGCAGCAGCCGCACGCCCAACTCGTCCTCCAAGCGGCGGATCTGCTCGCTGACCGCCGGCTGGGCGACGTGCAGGCGCTCCGCCGCGCGCCCGAAGTGCAGCTCCTCGGCGACGGTGACGAAGTATCTGAGATGTCGGAGTTCCATCCGTGCGCTCCAGGGGCCGATCCGTTCGAGGCCCGGAACATAGGTCGCCGCACGCACGCCTACGTGCGTACGGTGACTGCGGTTTGACTGAGCCCAATCGGGTCAGGTCGTGCCGGCGGCGTCGGCGATCGCCGACTCCCAGAGATCCAGCTGGCGCTCGATGACGCTGCGGGTGGCCGAGGGCAGCCAGTGCATCGCCCGGCTGAAGCCGGCATCGCGGAGCCGCTCGAGCACCCTCGGGTCGGCCGGCACGCCGACCGTGACCAGGCCGATGGGCCGGTCGGCCCTCGCCGTCAGCTCGGCGGCGCGGCCGGGCACGTCGTCGTGGTACTCCGGGAACCACGCGTCGCCGAAGGCCAGGGCCCGATCGGGCGCGCCCGGCCCGTTGCCGCCGACGAGGATCGGCGGATGGGGACGCTGTGCCGGCTTGGGCTGGACCCAGATGCGGTCGAAGTCCACGAACCGCCCGTGGTAGCTGGCGACCTC
>DATDMD010000029.1:0-13592 GCA_036518975.1 Baekduia sp. | reverse complement strand
GGACCAGCTCGCCGATCTCGACCGGCTCGCGCCGGAGCACGACGCCGGCGTCGAGCCGCGACAGGTCCAGCAGCTCGCTCGCGAGGTTCGACAGCCGCCGCAGCTGCTCCTGGCCGCCGCGCAGGACGACGCCTGCGTCTTCCACATCAAGATGGCCGGCGTCCAGGTCCTCCAACAACAGCTCCAGGTTGCCCTGCAGCGACGTCAGCGGCGTACGCAGCTCGTGCGACGCCGTCGCCACGAACGCCCGCCGCGCCTCCTCCTGGCGCTTGAGCGCCTGCTGCATCGACGACAGCGCCCGCGCCAGGTCCCCGACCTCGTCGCGGCCCTCGTCGGGCGGGGGCGTCGGCGCGTTGACGCCGTCCCGCGCCAGCGCCAGGGCCGACCGCCGCAGCCGCCCGAGCCGTCGCGACAGCCCCGCGGCCAGCAGCAGCCCGAGCAGCAAGGACACCGACAACCCGATCACCGCAGCGGTGAGGAACGCGGAGCGGACGACGTCCACCGCCTGCGACGACTGCGTGTCGGGCTTGCGCACCGCGAGGATGTACTTCGGGTTGGTCACCGGGAGCGGCACCGCGATGCGCGTGCCCTCGGTCTCCGACGACGTCTCCACCGTCCGGCCGCCGTTGGCGAGCACCTTGAAGACGTCGTCGGTTGACGTGTCGCCGCTGCCGGAGTCGAACGACAACGGCGTGCTGAGGTCGACCGGCACCTGGTACAGCATGACCCGCGCCCCTGTGCGGTCAGCGAGCTTGATCAGTTGACCCGACGCCTCGAAGTTGTACGTCCAGCGCTTCCTCCTCAGCGCGCTCTCGACGTTGCCGCGCGTCGCGAGCACGGTCGAGCGCACCGAGTTCCGAGACTCCTCGCGCAGCTTGCTCTGCAGCGGCGACAGCAGCGCCAGCGCCGCGACCCCCAGCGTCACCGCGCTCGTCGCCAGCAACGCCAACAACAAGCGCGTGCGGAGCGTCATGGTCTCACCGGTCCCGGAAGCGGTAGCCGGCGCCGCGGACCGTGAGGATCAGCTTCGGCTCCTGCGGCTGCTCCTCGAGCTTCTCGCGCAGGTGCCGGATGTGGACGTCGATCGCGCGCGGGTCGCGGTAGGCGCTGTCGCCCCAGATCGCGCGCAGGAGCTCCTGCCGGTTCTGGAGGCGACCGGGCTTGGCCATGAGGCACTGCAGCAGCTCGAACTCGGCGAACGTCAGCCGGACCGGCCTGTCGTCGACCGACACCTCGCGCTGGCGCTGGTCCAGGACGACGTTGCCGACCTCCAGCAGGCCGTCATCGAGCAGGTGGCCGTGCGCGCGGCGCAGGACCGCGCGGATCCGGGACCGCAGCTCGGCCAGCCCGAACGGCTTGGTGACGTAGTCGTCGGCGCCGGCCTCCAGGCCCTGGACGGCGTCGGCTTCGGAGTCCAGCGCCGTCAACATGATCACCGGCGTCACGTTGCGCCTGGCGCGCAGCGCGCGGGCGACGTCGTAGCCGGTCGGCCCCGGACCCAAAGCGACGTCGAGCAGGATCACGTCGAACTGCCCGCGTCCGGCCTCCTCGAGCGCGTCGTGGCCATCGGCCACGGACGTGATGCGGTGACCCTCGCGCTCGAACGAGCGCGTGAGCATGTTCCGTAGGGCGTCGTCGTCGTCGACGACCAGGATGTCGAGCGGGGACCCGGGCGGCATCGGCAGCCCCGCAGGTTACGTCACCGCTGGAATCGCTCAGGCCACACGCGCCGCGCGCCGGGCCGCCGCCGCGTTGCGCAGCTGCTCATGCTCGACCTGGCGCTTGAGCTGCTGCAGCGACCGCCGCAGGTGCCCGCGCACCGTCGGCGCCGCCACGTGCTCGGCGACCCAGCCCCAGATCCCGGACCCCGCGACGCCGTAGGACAGCCGCAACTCCACGCGCGTGACCACAGCATCGGCGCCGGCGCCATCCCCCTCGCCCTGCCGCCGCTCGCGCAGCCTCCAGCGCCCGCGCTGGTCGATCCCCACGACCGACACCCACGCGATGTCGCGGCCCGGGTCGTGCTCGACGACCTCGACCAGCCCGCCGACCTCGGCCGACCCCACGTGCATCAGGATCCGGTAGCGCGCGCCCAGCCCGGTCGGCCGATCGCTCACGACCTCCCACCGCGTGATCCCGGACATGAAGTGCAGGTAGCGCGACGGGTCGTCGACGAACCCCCAGATCGCCTCCGCCGGCGCGCTGACCTCGATGGACGCCCCGACGCGCATGACGTCAGCCGAGCACCGGCAGCCGCCGCTCGGCGCCCAGCGCGTCGAGGGTCTCCTGCATCAGCCGCGTCACGTGCGCGTGGACCTCGTCGACGTCGGGGTCCTCCCCGAACTGCTCGCGCAGCCGGATCGGCGGCAGCACCTCGACGACGATCTTCGCCGGCAGCGGGACGTGCCCCAGCAGGTCGCCGACGTTCAGGCCCCACGGCACCGCGAGCGAGATCGGCAGCACCTTCAGCCGGAACAGCCGGTCCAACATCAGGGCCTTGGCCAGCCACTCGCCCTGGGACAGGAACAGCGCGGTCTCCTGCCCGCCGATCGCGACGACCGGGACGATCGGCGCGTCCTCGTCGAGCGCGAGCCGGACGTACCCCTTGCGGTCGCCGAAGTCGATGCGCCCCGACTGCCACGACGGCCGGTGGACCTCGCGGTCGCCGCCGGGGTAGACCAGGACCGCGGCGCCCGACCGCAGCGCGGCGCGGGCGTTCTCCGGCGACGCGGCCACCGTCCCGTACTTGCGCAGGAAGCCGAGGCCGGGCAGCGACAGCACCAGGTTGTGCGCGAGCTGGTGGAACCGCCGCTCGACGCCGAAGTACGCGTGGAAGGCGAGCGCGAAGACCGTCGTGTCCGGCGTGAGGTTGCCGCCCGAGTGGTTGCCGACCAGCAGCACCGGCCCGCGTTCGGGGACGTTGCCCAGGCCCCGCACCTCGCCGCGGAAGTACAGCGACGCCAGCAGCCACATCCGCGGCAGCGTCTCGCGGATGTAGTCGGGATCGCGCTCGTCGAGGTCGGCCGGCGGGACCCTCGACGCCACCGCGCCGGCCACGCCGCGGACCGCGCGACGCAGCAGCGAGCCCTCGCGCACGGGACCGGCCGCGCCGACGTCGCCGTCGGCCAGCGGATCCTCACGGCCCGCCGGCGGCGCGCCGAACGGCTCGTCGTGGCGGTGCCCGTTGCGCGATTCCGCGCGCTGGGAGGCGCTCGGGGCCATCGCGGGAACCCTACCCGCGCGCGCGAACCCTACGCGGCGGCGTCGGAGGAGACGGCGCCGTCGGCGTCGGCCGCGCCGCGCACGAACCGCGCCCCGCCCATCGCGTCGGCGCGCGCGAACAGCCGCGTCAGCATCCCCGCCGTCTGCTCGGGCCGCTCGACCTGCGGCACGTGGCCGCAGCCGTCCAGCACGATCTGCTCGGCGCCCGGCAGCGCCTCGGCGACGTGGCGCGCGAAGCCCGGCGGGATCAGTTTGTCGTCCGAGCCCCAGACGAACAGCGCGGGCGGCCTGAGCCCCGCCAGCCGCGGGTAGAAGCCGCCGGCGCCGAACGGCCGGTCGAGGTAGATGTTGCGCGCGCTGGCGTAGAAGGCGACCCGGGCGCCGGGGCTGCCGTAGATGCGCTGGAACTCGTCGACGACGACGTCGCCGACCGACGGGTCCAGCGCGTCCGGGTCGGAGAACAGCGACCACAGCTGCCGCTCGACCATCCCGCGCCGCAGCTTGTGCGGCAGCAGGCCGAGCTCGGGCCGCAGCAGCCGCACGAGCGGGTGGAAGTCGCGCTTGACGAACGCGACGGCGGGACAGAGCGCGGCGACCGACCGCACGCGCTCGGGCTGGCGCAGCGCGATCTCCAGCGCGACGCGGCCGCCCATCGAGTTGCCGACGATGTGCGCGGAGTCGATGTCCAGCGCGTCCAGCACCGCGAGCACGGACTTGGCGAACCACGGCGCCGAGTACGGCGCGGTCGGCGGCTTGGACGAGCCGCCGAAGCCCGGCAGGTCGAGCGCGTGGACGCGGTGGCCGGCGTCGGCCAGCAGCGCCGCGCAGTCGAAGAACGACGACTTGGCGGCGCCGAGGCCGTGGATCAGGACCACGTCCGACGGACCGCTGCCGATCGTCAGGGTCGAGACCGACCGACCGCTGCCAACCGGCACGTCGTGCACGCGCATCAGCGGGTCACGCCCGTCGGCCAGCCGGAACAGGCCCTCGAACCGCACGGCCTTGTCCAGCTCGCCGCGGGCGTAGAGCGAGCGGTCCCGGAACGCCTGGACCGCCGAGAGGGCGCCGGCGCGCAGCCGCAGCCACGTCCTGGTGTCGGTCCCGATGACGACGTCCGCCGGCCGCGCGCTGATGCCCTTGCGGACGCGCGCGGCGTGTTCCGTGCAGCGCACCTCGAACGTGTGGCCGATGTCGCCGAGGCGCACGTGGTAGGTCACGTCGAACCCCGCGGGCGCGCCCAGGTACCGCTCGGGCAGGGTCCGGAACCCCTCTTCCACGCGGGCCAGATTACGTTCTTGCAGGGACAGTGCAGACATCGAAGAGGCGGCAGACTACGGCCTGCCCGCGAGCGAAGTGGATCAACCATGTGTCCATTCCGCTGCCCAAGGACTTCAGCAGACGGCTCGGACCTCCTGCCCGGATAGGCTGGCGAGGTGCCCCACATCCGGATCCACGACACGCGCAGCGGCGCGATCACCCCGCTCGTTGCGCGCGAACCCGGCCAGAAGGTGGGCATCTACGCGTGCGGGCCGACGGTCTACAACCGCATCCACGTCGGCAACGCCCGGCCCTACGTCGTCTTCTCCTGGCTCAAGCGCTTCTTGGCGCACGAGGGCTATGACGTGACGTTCGTGGCGAACGTCACGGACGTCAACGACAAGATCTACGACGCCGCGGCCGAGCGCGGGATCGGCTCCGAGGAGCTCGCCCGCCAGATGACCGAGCTCTACCGGGCGGACACCGACGGCCTCGGCCGCGGCCGTCCCGACCACGAGCCGCGGGCGTCCGAGACGATCGCCGGGATCGTCGGGCTGTTCCAGGCGCTGAGCGACAACGGCGCCGCCTACGCGGTCGACGGCGACGTCTACTTCCGCGTGCGCAAGGACGGCGAGTACGGCTCGCTGTCGCACCGCCATCTGGAGGACCTGGACCAGGGCGAGGGGGACCCGGACCCCACCCGCCCCAAGCTCAAAGAGGACCCGCTGGACTTCGCGCTCTGGAAGGCGCACAAGGACGGCGAGGACACCGCGTGGGACGCGCCGTGGGGCCGCGGCCGGCCGGGCTGGCACATCGAGTGCTCGGCGATGGCCGAGGACCTCCTCGGGGTCGGCTTCGAGATCCACGGCGGCGGCTCGGACCTCGTCTTCCCGCACCACGAGAACGAGGCCGCCCAGACGCGCATGGCGCGCGGCGAGGAGCTCGCGCAGATCTGGATGCACAACGGCATGCTCGAGATGCGCGGCGAGAAGATGTCCAAGTCGCTGGGCAACATCTCGCTGCTGCCCGAGGTGCTGGAGCAGTGGGGCCGCGAGACGCTGCTGCTGTTCTTCGCCGGCGGCCACTACCGGCAGCCGATCGTCTTCTCGCCCGAGACGCTGCGCGACGCCCAGGGGCGGCTCAAGCGCATCCGCGAGGCCGGGCGCCGGCTGGTCGACGGGCCGTCGCCGCCGGAGCTGAGGGTCCACCGCGACGCGTTCTTCGCCGCGCTGGCCGACGACTTCCACACCGAGCGCGGGCTGGCGGCGATCGCCGGCTGGATCAACGACGCCAACAAGATGGAGGACGTCGGCCGCGACGACCTCGTCGAGATGCTCGACGTCTTCGGCCTGGCGGAGCTCGCCAGGGCCGACGTCAACGGCGACGGCCCGAGCGCCGCGGCGCTCGCCCTGCTCGAGCAGCGCGAGGCCGCCCGTGCGGCCAGGGACTGGGCCGAGGCCGACCGCCTGCGCGACGAGCTGCAGGCCGCCGGCTGGGTCGTCCGCGACGGCCCCGGCGGCGCCGAGCTGGTCGAGGCATGAGCGCCGACAGGGGTTCGCGCCGGGGCGGCGGGCGCGGCGGCGCCGGGAGCGGCGGAGGCGGCGGCCCGCGCGGCGGCCGCGGCACCGGACCGTCCCGCGGCGACGGCCCGCGCAAGCGCCGGACCGTGCAGCGTGGGGCGGAGGCCACGCCGGCGCCCGCGCCGCGCGAGCAGCCCGACGTCCTCTACGGGCGCAACCCGATCTTCGAGGCGCTGCGCGCCGGCCGGCGCGAGGTCAAGCGCATCTGGGCGACCGCGGGCGCGGCCAAGGAGCCGTGGCTGGAGAAGGTCCACCTCGAGGCGGCCGACGGCGACTGGCTGACCCAGCGCGCCGGCTCCGACGCGCACCAGGGCCTGGTCGCCGACGTCGGCCCGTACCCCTACGCCAACCCGGCCAGCCTGCTGACCGGGCCCGCGCCGCTGATCGTCGCGCTGGACGAGATCCAGGACCCGCAGAACCTCGGGGCGATCGCGCGCAGCGCCGAGGCGGCGGGCGCGTCCGGGATGGTCATCCCGCGCCACCGCAGCGCGGAGGTCACCGCCGCCGCGGCGAAGGCCAGCGCCGGGGCCGTCGAGCACCTCAAGATCGCTCAGGTCCGCAACCTCGCCGACTGGCTGGCCGAGGCCAAGCAGGCCGGCACGTGGGTCTACGGCGCCGCCGCCAAGGGCACGCCGTACCGCCAGCCGGACTACACCGGCGGCGTCGTCCTGGTGATGGGCGCGGAGGGGACGGGCCTGCGCCCGCGCGTCAAGGCGATGTGCGACGACGTGGTCTCGCTGCCGATGCGCGGCCACGTCGACTCGCTGAACGTCAGCGCCGCCGCGGCGGTCCTGCTCTACGGCGTCCTGGACGCCCGCGCGCAGGCGCGCTAGCGGTCCAGGCCCGAACGACGGCTCGAACCCGGACGCGGGTGCGACGTGGCCGCAAAAATCCCTGCAACGGCTTGACGGCGCTCCATAACTGTGGGAGTGTGCCGCCCACATAACGGTCGACCTGAGGTTGAGGAACCTCAGTCGAGAATATTCAGATGGCGCCAGGGGAGGAGTGCGCCACTGAGCAATTTCCCCTGCATTCGTGCAGAAAGGATTCGCTCGTGGCACGTCTCTCCTTCAACCCTCAAGGACAGGTCCAGGTCGATGATGGCTATCTCATCGCGCTGGCCAAGCAGGGTGACCCCATCGCGTACGACCGGATCGTGCGCCGCTACTACGGCTTCGTCCGTCTCAAGGCCTCGTCGTACTTCCTGGCCGGCGGCGACGCGGACGACCTGATCCAGGAAGGGCTCGTCGGCCTGTACAAGGCCGTGCGCGACTACCGGACCGACCGCGAGTCGTCGTTCCGCAACTTCGCCGAGCTGTGCATCACGCGCCAGATCATCACGGCGGTGAAGACGGCGACGCGCAACAAGCACACGCCGCTGAACCAGTACGTGTCGTTCTCGGCGACGCCCGCCTCCGCGCAGGACGGGGAGCCGACGCTCGACGAGGTCATCCCCGGCTCGCCGATCCACGACCCGGTCAACCAGGTGATCTCCTCCGAGGAGCTCCAGTCGCTGGTCGCCTGCCTGTCGACCGCGCTGTCGGAGCTCGAGTCCCGCGTCCTGTCGCTCTACCTCGACGGGTACAGCTACGAGCAGGTCGGCGAGAGGCTCGGCTGCGACACCAAGACGGTGGACAACGCCCTCCAGCGCGTCAAGCGCAAGGTCGGCACCCACCTCACGGCTCGCAACGTCCTGCTCTAGGCCGCCCTGCCACACTCCGATCCCGTGATCCTCGCGAGCGCCGGAACCGTCATCGGCATCATCGTCGCCGTCGTCATCGTCCTCATCGTCGTGTTCTTCATCGGCGGCTACGTCGTCCTGGGCCGCCGGCGAACGGCCATGGAGGCGGATCTGCGCGCCAAGATCGAGGCCGCCGACGCCGAGCTGGCCGCCGCCCGCGCGGAGGACAAGGGCTGGGAGCGGGCGATCATCGAGACGGCGGCGCGGGCCGCCGTCGCCCCGCGCGACGTCAAGCAGCTCCACCTCGTCCAGGTCGTCGACCGGCCTGGGACCGACGCCGACCAGGCGGTCTTCCGCGTCGTCGCCGCCGACGGCCGCGAGTCGATCGTCACCCTCGGCCGCCGCGACGGCGCCTGGGTGCCCGTCGACACGAGGGCCTAGGACTTCAGGCGTCGACCAGGCCGACGAGCAGCGCGCGGATCGTCGCGCGCAGCTGCGCGGGCGTCAGCGGGTCGTGGCCCGAGGCCATCAGGCGCAGGCGCAGCCCGTCGATCGCGCACACCAGCAGGATCCCGGCGGTTCTGACGTCGCGGGCGCCGAGCGCGGCCATCGCGGTCTCGGCGAGGTCGTCGGTCCCGTCCTTCCAGTCCTGCAGGATCGCGCGCGCCTCGGGGCGCCGCGCGGCCTCGAGCTGCAGCTGGTACTGGGCGAGCATCGCGACGCGCCCGTCGGCGGTCAGCTGCTCCTCGATCCAGGCGCTGAGCGCCTCGGTGACCTGCGCGACGTCGGCGGCCGCCGCGCCCAGCGCCGCGCGGCGCTCGCGCAGCAGGGCGATCTCGCGCGTGGCCAGGGCGCCGAGCGCCTCGTCGATCAGCTCGTCCTTGGACCGGAAGTAGTAGGACGTCGACGCGGGCGGCACGCCGGCCTCGGCGGCGACCGCGCGGTGGGTGACGGCGTCGAGCCCGTGCGCGCCGATCAGGTGGATGGCGGCCTCCAGCAGCTCCGCGCGGCGCTGCTCGCCGCGGCGGTCGCGCCGACCGCGGGTCGGCGCCGGGGTGGCAGGGTGCGGGCCAGAGGCCATGGAGGCACCGTACCGGACTCTCGTTCATATGTCTTGGACAACTGTCCAAGTCATGTGTAAGATCACCGCGCTGCCGGAGGAGAGCCCGCGCCATGGGTGCTCGCTGTCCCGATCTCCGGCACCGCTCCCCACATGACGCCGGACCCACTGGACCCGTTCGATCCCACGAGCAGCCGCCGCCGCTTCCTGCAGGTCGGTGGCGCCGGAGCCTTCCTCTGCACGATCGGAGGCCACGACGTCGTGCTCTCCAAGGCGGGGGACGCGAAGAAGGCCGACGCCCTGGCGCGCGAGGTGAAGCGCCCGCCGCTGGCGCGCGCCGCCGCGGCGCCGCCGGCCAAGGGCGGCAGGCCCGTCGAGGCGACCGAGCGGCAGACCTACGTCACGCCGTCGCCGCAGCCCGGCGGCCGCGCCGTCGAGTACTGGATCCAGGCGACGACCGTGAAGTGGACGATCGTGCCGACCAAGCGCGACGACTGGCACGGCATCGCGATCCCGGGGCCGTCCACGTTCGTGGCGACCGTCTACCAGGAGATGACCGAGGGGTTCGCCGCGCCGCTCGGCCCCGCGCAGATCCCGGGCCCGCGGCTGATCGCCGAGGTGGGGGACACGCTCGTCGTCCACTTCCGCAACAACCTGACGGGAAAGCTCGCCCAGCCGGTGACGATGCACCCGCATGGTGTGAAGTACAACCCCGAGTACGACGGGGTCTACATCGGTGACTACACCCGCGCGGGCGGGTTCATCGCGCCCGGCGAGGAGTTCACCTACACCTGGGAGTGCGTGCCCGAGGCGCTCGGGACCTGGCCGTACCACGACCACGGTCCCAACCACACGCTCAACACGTTCCGCGGCCTGTTCGGCTCGCTGACGATCCGCGCGAAGGGCGACCGCGGGCCCGACGTCGAGCAGGTCCTGTTCATGCACCAGCTGCAGCCGCCGGTCACCGGTCTGAAGCGCTCCTACCAGTGCTTCAACGGCCGCGCGTTCGCCGGCAACACGCCGATCCTCCGCGCCAAGCCCGGCCAGGACGTGGCGTTCCACATCATCGGCATGGACAACAACTTCCACGACTTCCACATCCACGGCCACCGCTGGAAGGACGAAGCCGGTGCGTTCGTCGACACGCCGTCCGTCGGTCCCAACGAGACCATCACGGCGCGGTTCGTCGAGGACAACCCCGGCCGGTGGCTCTACCACTGCCACGTCTTCTCGCATCAGGACGCGGGAATGGCGGGCTGGTACCTCGTCGAGTAGGAGGAGCACATGCCGTATCGCAGGTCCATCACCGCCGTCGCGGCGACCACCGTCGTAGCCGCGCTGGCGTCCGTCCCGGTGGCCGGAGCGGTCACGTACCCGCCGCCCGCCAACCCCAAGAGCGCGACCACGAAGCCGAAGGGCCCGTTCAAGACGCTCAAGGTCTGCAAGGGCAAGAAGTCCTGCTTCCCGACCATCCAGTCGGCGGTCGACAAGGCCGCCCCGGGCGACACGGTCAAGGTGGCCGACGGGACGTACAAGGAGGGCGTGAAGATCAGCGGCGCGAGCAAGCGCTACATCAAGCTGATCGGCAACCCGAAGAACCCGGGCAAGGTCGTGCTCGAGGCCAAGGGCGCCAAGGTGAAGTCCAACGGCGTCCAGCTCAAGGACGCCGTGCACGTCACGATCGACGGCTTCACGGCCCAGCACTACGCCGCCAACGGCTTCTTCGCGCTGCGCGCCGACGACTACACGTTCAACCACCTGCGTTCCTACCTGGTGGGCGTGTACGGCATCTACGCCTTCCACACGGTCGGCGGCACGATGGAGAACTCCGAGGCCGCGTGGAACAGCGACTCGGGCTTCTACATCGGCGAGACGCCGCCCCAGGCCAAGCCGGTGCGGTCGATCGTCAAGAACATCACGTCGTACGGCAACGTGCTCGGCTGGTCCGGGACGAACATGCGCTACGTGACGATCACGAAGTCGAAGTTCTACAACAACGGCACGGGCGTGGTCCCGAACACGCTCAGCTCCGAGCAGTTCCCGCCGGAAGAGGACAACGTCATCACCGACAACGACATCTTCTGGAACAACTTCAACTACTACGTGGGCGCGCCGTTCAAGGTGCGGCCGGCCGCGGGTGACTCGACGGCCTACCCGGTCGGCGTCGGCGCGCTGCTGTTCGGCGGCCGTCACAACCGCATCGACAACAACCGCATCTACGGCAACTGGCTGTCGGGCGCGGGGATGATCCAGCAGATCATCCTGCTGCCGAAGCTGCCGGCGGTGTCGAACCTGATCGGCAACCAGATCACCAACAACCAGTTCGGCGCCAACGGGACCGACCTCAACGGTCGCGACCTGTCCTATGACGGCACGGGCTCCGACAACTGCATCTCCGGCAACACCGGGGTGACGTCGGTGGTCGGCGCGGCCGACGCCTCCGGCTTCCCGGCGTGCCCGTTCTCCGGGGCGAACACGTACTCGCAGGCCGGGCAGACCGACATGGTCAACTGGGCGGTCGACAGCGACCACGAGAAGTACCTGGTCCAGCACCCGCACGCGGGCAAGGCTGGTCTGGTCCCGCTGTTCCACTACAGCGACTACACGGGGACCAAGGCCCCGTGACCGGTCGCAGGGCCATCCTGGCCTTGATCGGGGCCGCGGCGTTCGCCGCGGCCCCGACCGCGCTCGCGCTGGGCGCGACGAGCAAGGGCAAGACGCGCAAGGTCTCCGTCAACGACAACTACTACGGGCCGTCGAAGCTGACGGTCCACGTCGGCGACACCGTCGACTGGCACTGGTCCGACGACGAGACCGACGTCCACGACGTGTCGGTCGCGTCCGGGCCCAAGGGCTCCAAGAAGTTCGCGTCCGACGCGCTGGCGGCGGGTGAGGACTTCAAGCGCAAGCTCACCGTGCCCGGCACGTACAAGATCGTCTGCACGTTCCACGAGGAGGAGATGCACATGACGATCACGGTCAAGAAGAAGCCGTAGTGGGTCGCGCGGGAACGTTCGCCAGGAAATGCCGTTCGGCGGCGCCGATCCGGGAAGGACGCAGGACCGAAGGTGTGCCCCTGGCACATCGAGGTCTGAGGACGCCGCCGGGCGGTGATCGCCGGGCGGCATTTGCGGTGAGCCGTTTCCGCGCGGCCCACTAGATGGCGGAGCTGCGGTGCTTCGGCGCCGACGATCCGCTGTACCGGCAGTACCACGACGAGGAGTGGGGGCGGCCCGTGCTCGACGAGCGCGGGCTCTACGAGCGGATCTCGCTCGAGGCGTTCCAGTCCGGGCTGGCGTGGATCACGATCCTGCGCAAGCGCGACAACTTCCGCGCGGCCTTCGACGGCTTCGACCCGGAGAAGGTCGCGCAGTACGGGGACGACGACGTCGCGCGGCTGCTCGCCGACGCGGGCATCGTGCGCAACCGCCTGAAGGTCGAGGCGACGATCGCCAACGCGCGGGCGGTGCTGGACCTGCGCGACGCGGGGACGTCGCTGGTGGACGTCGTCTGGGCCCACCGGCCGGACGTGCGGCGCCCCGCGCCGAAGGGCTGGGGCGACGTCCCGGCGGTCACGCCGCACTCGACGGCGCTGGCCAAGGCCTTGAAGAAGCAGGGGTTCCGGTTCGTCGGCCCGACGACCGCCTACGCGGCGATGCAGGCGTGCGGGCTGGTCAACGACCACCTCGCCGGATGCGTCGCGCGGAAGGCGACGGAGGCGGCGCAGAGGGCAGTTTCGCTGCCGCGCTCGGATGAAGAAGTGTGAGATCTGACGCCCCGCTGTTGGATCGCGACTCCGGTGTCGATACGGTGGGGGTGCATATGAAGCACCTGTACTCCCCTTCAACTTGCTTCGGGCCGCACCGGCCCGGACGGCTGGCGCCCCAAGCGGCGCCGCTCATCGGACCGTCGAGCGACGCTCGGCGTCTGCAGTAGGGGGCCAGGACATGGCCCCCGTGCAGATCGCGGGGGCCCCACGGCGGGGCAAGACCCCGCAGTGGACTCCCGAGTCCGTCATCACCGAGATCCAGCACTTCGTCGAAGCGCACGGCGAGGTCCCGCGTCTGGCGGACCTCAACCCCGGCCAGGCGAAGATCACCGGCCAGGTCTGGCGCATCGACCGCTACCGCGCCGG
The DNA here is from genome assembly GCA_036518975.1 of Baekduia sp. Classification (GTDB taxonomy): domain Bacteria; phylum Actinomycetota; class Thermoleophilia; order Solirubrobacterales; family Solirubrobacteraceae; genus Baekduia. The sequence continues at coordinate 657 of DATDMD010000029.1, read as the reverse complement.
CTGTCCCATCTGCGGCTCGGCCTACCCGTCGGCGAACGCCGCGCGGCGCTGCTTCGACGGCTCGCTGGAGCGCGCGATCCGCGCGGCCGGCTTCGAGCCGGCCAAGCGCGGCCCGCGGCGCCGGACCGAGGTGGACCTGAGCGAGCGCGCGACCGCGCGGCTCGAGCACGACGCGCGCGTGGCGGTCGACGCCGCGCTGGCCCGTGCCGCCGCCGCCGAGCTGCGCGCCGAGCGCCTCGAGGTCCAGCTGGAGCGTGCGCGCACGCGGCTGTCCGCGGCGCCCAAGGTCAAGACCAAGATCGTCCGCGAGCGCGTCACCGACGCCGCCGCGCTGGCCCGCGTGACGCGGGCGCGCGAGGCCGCCGAGACCCGCGCGAGCACGCTGAAGAGCGACCTGGCCGAGGCGAAGATGGCCGCCGCCGAGGCGCGCCGGACGGCCGCCAAGCTGGCGTCGCGCCTGGAGCGTGCCGAGGCGACGATCACCGACGCGCGCGCCGCCAAGCGCGGCGTCGGGGTCGAGCTCGCCGAGGCCCAGACCATGGTCGAGCGCGCCGAGGCCCGCGCGGACGAGGCCGAGCGCCGGGCCGAGCTGGCCGCGGCGCAGGCGGTCCGGGTCGAGCGCGTCGTCGAGGCGCCGCCGGAGCGCGCCGTGCTGGA
>DATDMD010000028.1:0-7872 GCA_036518975.1 Baekduia sp. | reverse complement strand
TCGACCGACGTGTCGAAGCCTGCGCGCTCGAGGTAGTCCTGGAGGATCTTGACGTCGTGCCCGCTCATGCCCTTGCGGAGCGGGATGCGGTCGCCGAGGTGGCGCGAGCCGCTGGTCGAGCGGACGTCGAACCCGCCGGAGGCGTTGCTCGCGGCCGAGCCGTCCGTCGCGCTCTTCAGCGCGGTCAGCGTCTTGCCGTCGGCGACGCCCGTCTGCTTCAGGTCGGCGGCGTGCTGGAACTTGCGGACGACCTTCGCGGTGGTGGCGCCGTACTGGCCGTCGGTCGCGGTCTTGAAGCCGGCCTGGGTGAGCAGCGTCTGCAGCGCCTTCACGCGCGTGCCGTGGTCGCCGGTGCGCAGCGTCTTGGTGCCGACGGTCCGCGCCGCGGCGGTGGCCACGCTGGACGACGCGGTCGTCGTGGCCGGCGCCGCGGACGTCGAGGACGTGGCGCCCGTCGTCGTCGTGGCGGGCGCCGTCGTGGTGCTCGCGCCGACAGGCGTCGCGTCGGCCTCCGCCACAACGGGGAGCAACAGGACGACGGCCGTCGCGCAGGCGGAGACAGCGCCTAAGGCAGACGAGCGAAACGGCGACAACGACAACGTGGGTAACCCCTCTCTTTGGCACGGCGCCTACGGGGTTAGCTGTCGGGCTCGCGCCAAGAGAGTGGCGCTACGTCACGCGGTTGCAACGATTCGCCCCGGACCTGAGCAGGCTCAGGCCAGTGGGTCCCCCGCTCCCCGGTGATGGATCACCAGGGATTCGGCTTGGTCAAACGACCGCGGGAGCGTAGCGAACCGGGCGGCGGTTTGTCGTCATAACGACGTCCGCGCGCTTACCTTGGCCGAATGTCCGCCTTATCTGTCACTCATGCGCAAGGCGGCGAGGGCCACCGCGAGGGCGACCTCGGCGCGGGGGCGCAGGGAGGACAGGCGGACGAACTCGCCCGGGTTGTGCGCCGCGCCGCCGCGGGGGCCGAGCCCGTCGACGGTCAGCGGGATCGTCGAGGCGAAGTGGCTGGCGTCCGAGGCGCCGCCGCGCTGGGCGGCGACGATCGGCCGGCCGAGCAGCTCCGAGGCGCGGGCGAGCAGTGGCGCGGTGGCCGCGCGTGCGTCCATGCCCGGCCACTCGCGCGCGAGCGACGCGGTCAGCGTGGCGCCGGATGGCAACTCGCGCGGGACGGCGCCGAGCACGCGCTCGAAGGCGGCGAGGCTGTCGGCGCGCACGTCGGCGATCAGGCGCCCGTCGGCCGGGACCACGTTGAAGGCGTCGCCGCTGCGCACGACGGTCGGGACCGCCGTGAGGTGGTCGGCGCCCTGCGGGTCGTGCTGGGCGGCGATCGCCTGGGCCGCCTCGGCGAGCGCGAGCAGCGCGTTGACCCCGGCGTCGGGTGCCGAACCCGAGTGCGCGCTGCGGCCGCTGGCGAGCACCTGCACCGTGCCGGCCGCCTTGCGCTTGACGACGACCGCGTCGTTGCCGGCGGCGTCGTGCTCGCCGGCCTCGAAGCACAGGCAGGCGTCGAAGCCGGCGAAGCGCTCGACGTGCGCGAACGTCCCGACGCGCCACTCCTCGTCGACCACCAGCAGCAGCGCGACCTCGGCGAACAGCTCGGGCCGCAGCGCCAGCGCGCGCAGGACCCCGAGCGCCAGGACGTCGCCGCCCTTCATGTCGACGGTGCCCGACCCATACACCTTGTCATGGTCGTCGGGGTCATGTTCCAGGGGTCGGTGATCGTCGTGGGCGACGACCGTGTCGAGGTGGCCGAGCAGCAGGATGCGGCCGCTGCCCGTGCCCGCCAGGCGCGCGCAGAAGTCCGGCGCGTGGCCGGGCGACGAGCACTCCAGGTGCTCGGCGCGCGCGCCGTCGGGCAGCAGCGCGGCGGCGATCGCCGACGCCTCGTTGGCGCCCTTGACGTCGCCCGACGGGGTCGACACGCCGACCAGCGCCTCGAGCTGGTTGAGCGCGCGCTCGGCGATCGATGCGGCGGTTGCTGCGATCCAGTCGTCCACGGGTCCCGTACAGTTGCACGTCATGGCCAAGGGACCGCGCGCAGGCGACGCCGCACCGGACTTCGAGCTGGAGGGGACCGACGGCCGGTTCCACCTCAGCGAGCAGCGCGGGCGCCGCGTCGTGCTGCTGTTCTACCCGGGCGACGAGACGCCGGTCTGCACCAAGCAGTTCTGCTCCTACCGCGACCGGGCCGACGACATGTCGGCGCTCGACGCGGTCGTCGTCGGCATCTCCGGCCAGGACGTCGAGTCGCACCGCGACTTCGTCGGCCACCACGGCCTCACGGTCCCGCTGCTGGCCGACCCGGACAAGCGCGTCGCGCGCCTCTACGGCGTCACCCGCCCCGTCCTCGGCACCCAGCGCGCGACGTTCATCGTCGACGAGGCCGGGACCATCGCGTGGTGCAAGGTCCACGCCCTGGGCCTGGACTACCTCGGCGTGGACGAGCTGACCGCGGCGTTGGCGAGCGTGCCGGCCGACGCGGCGTCGCGCCCCGCCTGAGCCGCTCGGCAACGACAGGTTGATCCGCTTCGCGGATCGCTCTACGGTGTGCAGTGGCGAGCGCTGGGAGGCGCACAGAGGGAAGGACGCCCCGCCGTGCCCTACTACGCCGACATGAACCCCGACGCGCCGACGTTCGTCAAGGCCGACTGGGACAGCAAGAGGGTCCGCCGGCGCGTCACCGAGCGCCTGCTCGCCCTCCGCGCCCGCCTCGACGCCGCGGCCGAGGACGGCGGCATCGCGCCCCGGCCGCCCGGCACGCTGATCGTCGGCAGCTGGAACCTGCGCGAGTTCGACTCCGGCACCTGGGGCCTGCGGTTGCCGGAGACCTACGCCTACCTCGCGGAGGTCTGCTCGCGCTTCGACGTCGTCGCGCTGCAGGAGGTGCGCGAGAGCCTGGCGGCGCTGGAGAAGCTGCGCGCCCGCCTCGGCCGCCACTGGGAGTACATCGTCTCCGACGTCACCGACCGGTCCGGGCAGCCCGGCAACGGCGAGCGCCTCGCGTTCCTGTACGACACGCGCAAGGTGCGCTTCCTCGGCCAGGCGGGCGAGATAGTCCTGTCGCCGCTGCGCAAGGATGGCCAGACGATCCCGGCCCAGCAGATCGCGCGCACCCCGCTGATGGCGGCCTTCCAGGTCGGCTGGACGCAGTTCGTCCTGACCACGGTGCACATCGTCTGGGGCTCGGCCGACCCGGCGCCGACCGCCCGCGTGGACGAGATCCGGCACGTGGCGCAGTTCCTCGGCGACCGCTCGGAGGCCCGGACCGAGATGATCCACAACTACATCGTCGTGGGCGACTTCAACATCACCTCGACCGACGCGCCGACCATGAAGGCCCTCCAGGACGGCGGCAGCTTCACGGTCCCGCCCGAGCTGCTCGCCGCGCCCGGCTCGAACGTCGACCGGACGATGAAGTACGACCAGATCGCCTACCGCAACCGGCCCGACCGCTTCGCCTACGCCAGGAAGGCGGGCGTCTTCGACTACTACGCGACGGTCTTCACCGACCGGGACGAGAAGGTCTACCGGCCGTTCATCGACGCCTACATCAAGGCGCGGCACGACGCCGGCGAGACGTCGCCCAAGCCCCCGAAGGACGCCAGGGTCGCCACCCAGCAGTACCGGCTCTGGCGCACATACCAGATGTCCGACCACCTCCCGCTGTGGGCGGCGTTCGACGTCGACTTCGCCGACGAGTACCTGATGAGGATCCGCGCCGACGCGGGGCCGCGGACGGCGCCCGCGCCGGAGGCTGAGCCGGCGGTGGCTCAGCCCAGCACGTCGGCGAGCCGCGCCTCCAGCGCGCCCGCGATCGCGTCGCGGACCGGGCCGGAGTCGTAGCGCTCGACGATCGCCGACAGGAAGCCCTCGACCACCAGGCGCTCGGCCGTCGTCTTCGGCAGCCCGCGCGAGCGGAGGTAGAAGATCTGCTCGGGGTCGATCTGCGCGATCGCGGCGGCGTGCGTGCAGCGCACGTCGTCGGCGAGGATCTCGAGGCCCGGGATCGCGTCGGCGTGGGCCTTCTTGCCCAGCAGCAGGTTGCGCGCCTCCTGGAAGGCGTCGGTGCGCTGCGCGCCCTCGTCGACCTTGATCATCCCGCGCCAGACGGTCGACGACCGGCCGGAGATCAGCCCGCGGAACGCGAGGTCGGACATCGTGTCGGGAGCCGCGTGCTCCTGCAGCGTGTCGTAGTCGACGTGCTGGCGGCCGCGCGTGGCGTACGCGCCGGTGACCTTGGCGGTCGAGCCCTGGCCGTCCAGCGTGGACTCCAGGAAGACCTTGCCGTTGCCGCCGCCGAAGGCGAGCGTCGTCCAGTCCAGCGTGGCGTCGCGGGCGACGACCGAGCGCTGCGCGCCGAAGACCCACGTCTTCTCGTTCAGCGACTGCGCGCCGACGTAGCGCAGCGACGCGTTGTCGCCGACGACGATCTCGACGACGCCGTTGACCAGCGCCTCCTCGTCGTGCGCGGAGGACACCTGGTCCCAGACCTCGGCCTCGGCGCCCTCCTCCAGCACGATCAGCGTGCGGTGGTGCAGCGCGGTACCGGGCTTGTCCTGGACCGTCGTGATCAGGATCGGCGCCTGCACCTTGACGTTGCGCGGGACGTAGACGAGCGTGCCGTCGGTCCACTGGTCGGCGTTGGCCTTGGCGAAGTAGCCGGGCCGGACGACGGTCCCGAAGTGGCGCCCGACGACCTCGGCGTGGCGCTCCAGCGCGACGCGCAGCGGCGCGACGATGACGCCGGAGTCGCCCTCGGACGCGACGATCGCGTCCTCGGGGGAGAAGAGACCGGCGACCTCGCCGGCGGCGCCGGGCGCCGCCGGGAACTTCGCGAGGTCCAGCTTTTCGATGGGGGTGAACTCCCAGCCGGGGACGCCCTTGTGCGAGGGCATCTCCACCGAGAGTTGCGGCACGCTCGCCGCGACCGCGCTAGCCAATGGAGCCCTCCATCTGCAATTCGATCAGGCGGTTCATCTCGACCGCGTACTCCATCGGCAGCTCCTTGACGATCGGCTCGATGAAGCCGTTGACGATGAGCTTGCCGGCCTCCTCCTCGTCCAGCCCGTGCGACATGAGGTAGAAGAGCTGCTCGTCGCCGACCTTGGAGACCGTGGCCTCGTGGCCGACGTCGACGTCGTCCTCGCCGATCCGGATCGTCGGGTAGGTGTCCGAGCGCGAGTGCTCGTCGAGCAGCAGCGCGTCGCAGACGACCTTGGACTTCGCGCCGTGCGCGCCCTTGGCGACCTCGAGGAGGCCGCGGTACGACGAGCGGCCGCCGTCCTTGGAGATCGACTTGGCGAAGATGTTGGACGTCGTGTTCGGCGCCACGTGGACGATCTTGGCGCCCGCGTCCTGGTGCTGGCCGGCGCCCGCGAAGGCGATCGACAGGACCTCGCCGTGGGCGCGCTCGCCCATCAGGTAGACCGACGGGTACTTCATCGTCAGCTTCGACCCGAGGTTGCAGTCGACCCACTCGACGGTCGCGTCGGTCTCGGCGATCGCGCGCTTGGTGACCAGGTTGTACACGTTGTTCGACCAGTTCTGGACGGTCGTGTAGCGGATGCGCGCGCCCGGCTTGGCGATCAGCTCGACGACCGCGGAGTGCAGCGAGTCGCTGGACCACGTCGGCGCGGTGCAGCCCTCCACGTAGTGCACGTAGGAGCCCTCGTCGGCGATGATCAGCGTGCGCTCGAACTGGCCCATGTTCTCGGTGTTGATCCGGAAGTAGGCCTGCAGCGGCATCTCGACGTGGACGCCCGGCGGCACGTAGACGAACGAGCCGCCCGACCACACGGCGCTGTTGAGCGCGGCGAGCTTGTTGTCGTTCGGCGGGATGATCTTGGCGAAGTGCTCGCGGACGAGGTCCTCGTGCTCGCGCAGCCCCGAGTCCATGTCCATGAAGATGACGCCCTGCTGCTCCAGGTCCTCGCGGACCTGGTGGTACACGACCTCGGACTCGTACTGGGCGCCGACGCCGGAGAGGAACTTGCGCTCGGCCTCCGGGATGCCCAGGCGGTCGAACGTGCGCTTGACGTCGTCGGGCACGTCGTCCCAGGAGCGGCTCGGCTTCTCGGTCGATCGGACGAAGTAGTGGATGTCGTCGTAGTCGACCTCCGCCAGCATCGGCGAGCCCCAGGTCGGCTGCGGGCGCGACAGGAAGTGCTCGAGCGCCTTGAGGCGGAACTCGAGCATCCACGCCGGCTCGTTCTTCATCCGGGAGATCGTCTCGACGACCTCGCGGTTGATCCCCTTGGGCGCCTTGTAGAGGTAGTTGTCGGCCTCGTGGAACCCGTAACGCTCGGTGTAGTCCGAGCCGAGGTTGCGGAGCGACGCCTCAGCGGGCGTGAGGATCTTGGTGGACTCGGGCGTGGCAGCCATGGGCTACTCGACCTCCAGCTTGATCAGGTCGCCGTCGATCCGCACCGGGAAGGTCTCGATGGGCTCGTAGGCAGGAAGGGTCTTGGGTGCACCGGTGCGCAGGTCGAACAGGGAGCCGTGACGCGGGCACTCGATGGTGCAGTCCGCCTCGTGCAGCGCGCCTTCGGCCAGCGGACCGTCGTCGTGGGAGCAGCGGTCCTCGACCGCGTACAGCGTGCCGGCGCAGTTGACGACGGCGATCTCGAGGTCCTCCCACTCGACGACGCGCATGGCGCCCGGCGGGAGCTCCTGGACGGGGCAGATGTCGATGATCTCGGGCAACAGGTTCAAATCCGACTTTCGCAGAAGGGATTGTACCGACACGGGCCGCCGGCACCGGCCCGCCCACCCGGCGCGGCCCCGTCCGGCCCGGCGGCCAGACTCGCGGCGTGCACCATCCGGTCGTCCACCTGCTGCGCGGGATCAAGATGACGATCCGCGCCGAGACCGGCGCGCACGCCGAGCTGCGCAGCCGGATCGCCGGCGTCATCGGCCTGACGGTCATCTTCGACCTGCTCGCCGCGAGCCTCGCCTGGGTGCTGGAGCGCCACCACGGCGAGATCACGACGTTCGGCGACGCCCTGTTCTGGACGACCACGCAGATGCTCACGGTGTCGTCCCAGTTCCCGAACCCGCTCACGACCGGCGGCAAGATCCTCGACGTCTTCCTCGAGATCTACGCGCTGGTCGTCGTCACCTCCGTGGCCGGCGTGTTCGCGGCGTTCTTCCATCATCAATACCGCGAGAAGAGCCAGCCGGAGTAGGCTCGCCGCGGGCGGTGTCCCGATGAGCCAGCACAGCCTCCGCATCACGCTGTTGGGCGGGTTCTCCGTCGTCACCGGCGACGCGGAGGTCGACGAGCGCGCGTGGCGCCTGCGCAAGGCCCGGTCGCTGGTCAAGGTCGCGGCGCTCGCGCCCGGCCGCCGGGTGCACCGCGACGTGCTGGCCGAGCTGCTGTGGCCCGACCGCGACGCGGCGGCCGCGACCAACAACCTCCACCAGGCGCTGCACGCCGCGCGGCGCGCGCTGGGCGACCCGGCCGCGCTCGCGCTCGCCGACGACGTCCTCGTCCTGACGCCGGACGCGTGGGTCGACGTCGACGCCTTCGAGGCCGCCGCCGCGCGGCCGGAGGGGATCGACGAGGCGCTCGCGCTCTACCGCGGCGAGCTGCTGCCCGAGGACCGCTTCGAGGAGTGGACCGAGGGCCGCCGCGCCGCGCTGACCGAGCTGCACCTCGACCTCGTGGTCCGCGCCGCCGACGGCCACGCCGCGCGCGGCGACCCCGGCGCCGCGATCACCGCGCTGGCCCGCGCGGCCGCCGGCGCGCCGCGCCACGAGCCGGTCCGGCGCGCGCTGATGCGGGCGCTGGCCGCCGCGGGCCGCCGCCAGGACGCCCTGGCGGAGTTCGAGCGGCTGCGCACCACGCTGCGCGACCACAACGAG
>DATDMD010000027.1:0-21203 GCA_036518975.1 Baekduia sp. | reverse complement strand
GGACGTACACGGCCGGCTCGAGCAGGTGGAAGTCTGCCAGACCGGCGCCGTTGGCGAACAGCAGCCCGATGCTGAGGATGACGACGCGGACCGCGCGGGTGGCGATGCCGACCTTGCACTCGACGCCCAGCGCCTCGGCGCGGGCACGCGTGTAGGACACCATCAGCGACGCCAGGACCGCCACGACGCAGGCCGCGACGGCGAACTGCATGTCGCGCGACGCGAAGTAGGCGGCGACGGTCGTCAGGACCACGCCCTCCTCGATCCGGTCCAGCGTGGAGTCCAGGAACGCGCCGAACGGCGTCCCCTTGCCCGACATGCGCGAGTAGCGGCCGTCGAGCGTGTCGCAGACCGACCCGATGATGAACACGACCCCGCTGAGGAAGAACAGCCGCTGCGTGACGAGCGCGGCCGCGATGACGCACAGCACGAAGCCGGTCAGCGAGATGGCGTTGGGGGTCAGGCGCGACTCGATCAGACGGTTGCGCACCAGCTCGCGCCGCTCGCGCGAAGAAGGAGTGGACATAGGTATGGGTGTGCGGGTCCTAGGCCGTGGCCTTGGCGGGCGTGAAGGCCCACGCTTCCGGGCGCTTCTGCGCGAGCCACTTGGCAGCGTAGAAGCTCAGCGCCGCGGTCGCCGCCCCGAGCACCGCGTCGAGCACCCAGTGGTTGCCCGTGGACACGACGACCCAGAACATGATCAGCGGGTACAGGGCCCAGAAGATCCGCAGCGAGCGCCACTTCACCAGCTGCGCCAGCGACCAGCCGATCAGCAGCGCGTTGCAGCAGTGCATCGACGGGACCGCGGCGTACGGGTTGAAGAGCGCGTTGACCTTGACGTCGTTGTGGTCGACGCCGGTGAAGTTCGAGACGGTGTCCTGGAACCCGAGCTCCGGGAAGAAGCGCGGCGGCGCGGTCGGGTACACCAGGTAGCCGATCAGGGCGATCCCCATCGCCACGATGAACATGTTCCGCACGAAGTAGAAGCGCTCGTTGTGGAACAGGTACATGTAGATCAACGCCGACAGGCAGATCGTGGTCTGGGCGTTGATGTAGATCCAGCTGGCGACGTCGGTCGCGAAGCCCCAGCCGCCCGACCAGGTCTGGATCGTCGGCTCGACGAAGAGGCCCGTCGCCTGCTCGACCGAGATCAGGTCGCGTGCGTGCTGGAACGCGGTCGCCGCGCCCTGCGGATCGTCGATCGCCCCGCGCGTGAGCCGGTACGCGTAGTACGCCGAGGCGAACAGGAGCACCTGGCGGATGACGTCGAACGGACCGTGGGGGAAGACCCGTTCCATGAGGCGTGAGGGGAGTCCGACCCGCATGGAAAGAGTCACCCTATCGCGACTCCCAGGCAACACGCAGTGGGGATGCCCACACCTAACGGTCGCTAACCGGCACGCCGGATCTCAGGCGCCGGCGGGCGTGCAGCGCGGCGAGGTCGCCCCGATCCGGCCGATCGCGAAGCCCGCGGAGATCCGGACGGCGCCCGGGCGGGTGAGCCGCAGGGCGGTCCAGTCGCCGTCCTTGACGACGCATCCGGCGCCGCGCGTGATGTGCCAGTAGGGGGACCAGTGGACGCGCAGGTGGACGGTCGTCGCGCGGCGGGCGGTGAGGTCCACGCGGTCGGCGTCGATCCCGGTCACGCGGGCGCCGGCGTCCGCCAGCGGCGTGGCGTCGGCGACGCTGAAGACGCGCCAGTGGGCGTCGTGCCAGACCTCGCGCAGGTACGGCGCGGCGCCGTTGCGGACGAGCGCGGCCTCGTGGGCGGACGAGTAGTCGATCGGCGCGTCGGCCAGCGCGACGTAGCGGACGGCGTTCTCGTCCAGCCACGCGCGATAGGTCGCGGGCGTCAGCTTGGCGGCCTCGCTGCCGTAGAACAGCGGGTTGAGCTTGCGGTCCAGCTGGCGCTCCCAGCCGCGGGCGAGCGGGACGGTCGGCGCGACGCGGGCCGACTCCCAGTGGTTGTCGGTGAACGGGATCTCGATCCGGAACGGGCCCTGCGCGTGCTGCTGCTCATGGAAGAACGCGAGCAGGCCGTCGTAGTAGGCGGCGTGGACCGACGCGTCGTCGGAGGCGCGGTGGACGTCGTCGAACGGCGCGCTCACCTGCCAGTAGACGAGCGGGAGGACCAGGAGCGCGAGCGCGCGCCGGCGGTCGGGCCACAGCGTGAGCGCGGCGAGCGGCCCGGCGAGGATCGCGCCGAGGCGCACGGCGTTGCCGCCCATCGGCGTGGCGAGAGCGTCGCTGACGAGCAGCAGCAGCGCGTAGAGGACGAGGCCGGCGCGCAGCGTGGTCGGCGCGTCGCGCCAGAGGACGGCGATGACCAGCAGCGTGCCGGCGAGCGTGGGGAGGAAGGCCCAGATCGTGAACGGGAACGAGCCGCCCTCGGGGAACAGGACCGAGAGCGCGACGGCCGGGACGAGCGCCGCGGCGAGCAGCAGCGCGGTCGCGACCGTGCGGCGCGACGACCACCACCACGCGACCAATGCCAACGCCAGGAAGGCGGCCGCGACCGGGCTGGCGAGCGCCGAGAGCGCGCCGAGGAGGGCGGAGAGCGCCAGCCGGTCGCGGGCGAGCGCGAGCACCGCCAGCACCGCGAACGCGAGCCCAAGCGCGAACGTCAGCCGGCCGGTGAGCAGCGAGACCAGCGTGGCCGTCGCGAACCAGTACGACGCCGCCCGCCCACCGGGCATCCCGGCCACGATCCGCTCGAACGCCCACGCGCTGACCACCGCCGCGACCGCGCCCACGAACTGCGGCGACGTCCACGCCGCGAGCGGCGGGAACAGGATCGAGTACGCCGGGTTGTGATGCCCGGAGTACCACCCGTTGTCCCACACGACGAACCCGGCATGCTCGAACAGCGTCGTCCGGTACGTCTGCGCCGCCAGATCCGCCGACGGCGGGTTCACGATGAGGTAGATCCCCGCGAGCACGGCGGCGAGGACCCAGGGCGGGATGCGGCTGAGGCGGCTCAAGAGCGCCGCCGAGCCTAGGGAACGACGGTTGAGTTCAGCTACGAGCTGAAGTCCGCCGTCACCGCGTTGCCGCCCGCGGAGCCCATCTTGCCGTAGACCCGGCCGACGCCGACGCGGCGGAGCTTGCCGTTCATGAGGACCGCGCGGTGGGGTGCGGAGCCCATCCACAGCTTGAGCAGGACCTTCGCGGTGACGTGCGAGCCGTTGGGCGCCCAGGCCAGCGTCTCGCCGTACTCGCGGTGCTTGCCGGCGCGGGCCAGGCGCGTCGAGAAGGAGGAGCCGTCGAAGGACGAGTGGCTGAGCGCGTTGTGCTTGAGCATCAGCGACGAGTGCCTGCGGGCGACCTTCGCCAGCGGCGCCGTCAGCTTCACCGTGTGCAGGTGGTGCGCGCGCCGGACGCGGTTGATCTCGCGCACGATCGCGATCTCGGCTGACGACGAGGCGGCGTAGACGACGGGCGTGGAGGGCGGGACGGCGACGGGCATGGCAACAGACTCCTGGTCCGGTGGGTGTCGGATCGGGACGGGCGGTCCATGCCCTCACAAGCATTCGGTTCGGCCGCTGCCACGGCCGAGACAGGGACCCTACCCCCCGATCAGGATCGGCGCCGTGTCGGACTTGTGAAGCCCTGCACGAGGTCTGGCACGAGCGCGAGTACGCTGCCTGGCCGATGCGGATCCTCTGCGTGGGAGAGGCGCTCGTCGACCTCGTCTGCGAGCGCCCGGTGACCTCGATCTCCGAGGCGGGCGCGTTCGTGCCGCGCTTCGGCGGGGCGATCGCCGCCGCCGCGGTGATCGCCGCCCGGCGCGGCGCGAACGTCACGCTGGCCGGCGGCGTCGGGACCGACCCGTGGGGCGCGTACCTCGCCGACCGCCTCGCCGCCGAAGGCGTCGACCTCACGTGGTTCGAGCGCCGCGACGACCTCGCGACCCCGCTGGCGTTCGTGACGGTCGACGCCGACGGGCGGCCGACGGCGGCGCGCTACGGCGAGGCCGCCGCGCCCGCGGCCGCCCTGGTGGCGCTCGGCGACCGCCTGCTGGAGGCCGTCGACGCGTGCGACGCGGTGTTGATGTCCTCGAACGCGCTCGTCGGCGAGGCCGAGCGCGCGCTGGCGCTGGCCGTCCACGAGCGCGCGCTGCGCGACGGCAAGCCGGTGATCGTCGACGCCGGCCTGCGCTTCGACCGCTGGCGCTCCAGGTCGGCGGCGGTCGAGGTCCTCGGGCCGCTCGTCGAGCGCGCGTTCCTGTTCCAGGCCAACGCCGACGAGGCCCAGGCCCTGACCGGGGAGCGGGACCCCGACGCGGCCGCCCGCTCGCTCGTCGCCGCCGGCGCGCTGCACGTGCTCATCACCCGCGGCGCCGACGGCGCGCTGCTGCGCGGCGGCGGTCTGGACCGCGACGTGCGCGGCGTCCCGGCGCGGCCCGTCGACACCACTGGCGCCGGCGCCGCGGTGACCGGCGTCCTGCTCGCCGCGCTCGCGCGCACCGGCTTCTACCCCGCGTCGATCGCCGCGCTGCTGCCCGACGCGATGGCCGAGGCGGCGCGCGCGACCGAGCGGTACGGGGCTCTTGGCTGACGTCCCCACGATCCCCCGGGCGGCGTGGAAGCCGCCGGCGCGCGCCCGCGTCGCCCGGATCCGGGAGAAGCTCCGCGACGTCTACGGCGTCCCGATCGCCCCGCCGCACGAGGACCCGCTGGCCGAGCTGGTCCTGACCGTCCTGTCGCAGTCGACCAACGACCGCAACCGCGACGTCGCGTTCCTGCGCCTGCGCGACCGCTTCGACTCCTGGGACGCCGTCCGCCACGCGCCGGTGCCGGAGGTCGAGGAGGCGATCCGGCCCGGCGGCATCTCCAAGGTCAAGTCCCAGCGGATCCACGACATCCTGGTCGCGATCGAGGACACCAACAAGACCGACGACCTCAACTTGGCCTGGATGCGCGACGCGCCGGTCGCGGAGTCGCGCGCGTTCCTCTGCGCGCTGCCCGGCGTCGGCCGCAAGACCGCCGCGTGCGTCCTCCTGTTCGCCTACGGGTTGCGCGACGTCCCGGTGGACACGCACGTCTCCCGCGTCGGCATGCGCCTGCACCTGCTGCGCCCCGGCGCGCCGTTCGAGGAGCTGCACGACGCGATGCTCGCGCTGACGCCGCCCGGCGCGGAGCTCGAGTTCCACGTCAACCTGCTGCGCCACGGGCGGCGCACCTGCCACGCCCAGCGGCCTCAATGCAAGGCATGTACCTTGAGAAGCTCATGCCCGTCGCGCCGCGCATAGCCCTCGCCACCTGCTCGCACTTCCCGGACGGCGACCCCGACGACGCCGGCCTGCCCGCGGCGATCGACGGCGACGCGGGGTTCGCCATCTGGGACGACCCGGCCGTCGACTGGAAGTCCTATGACCTGGTCGTCGTCCGGTCGACGTGGGACTACCACCACCGCCGCGACGAGTTCCTGGCGTGGGCGCACGGGGTCGGCGACCGGCTCGTCAACCCGGCCGACGTGCTCGCCTGGAACACCGACAAGCGCTACCTGACCGAGCTCGCCGACGCCGGGCTGGCGGTCGTGCCGACGACGCTCGTCGAGCCCGGCGCGGCGTTCAGCGCGCCGGCCGACGGCGGCGAGTACGTCGTCAAGCCCACCGTCAGCGCCGGCTCGCGCGACACCGCGCGCTTCCACGGGCCGGACGACGCGGCCCGCGCCGCCGCGCTCGTCGACGCCATCCACGCCACCGGCCGCACCGCGATGGTCCAGCCCTACGTCGCCTCGGTCGACGCGCGCGGCGAGACCGCGCTGCTCTACTTCGACGGCGCCTTCTCGCACGCGATCCACAAGGGCCCGCTGCTGGCGCCCGGCGCGGACCCGACGTCCGACGTCTTCGCGCCCGAGACGATCGAGCCGCGCGCGGCCACCGCGGCCGAGCGCGCGCTCGGCGACGACGTCCTGGCCCACCTCGCGGAGCGCTTCCCGGCCGCCGACCCGCTGACCTACGCGCGCGTCGACGTGGTCGAGGACGACGGCGGCGCGCCGCTGCTCCTGGAGCTCGAGGTCACCGAGCCGTCGCTCTTCTTCGGCGGCGACCCTGGACGTCTGTCCCAGTTTGCGGGCGCGATCGCCCGCCGCCTGGCCGTTCGCTGACGGCCAGGGCACCGGCTCCGGTTCACGGAGCGTCGTGATGGGAATGGACGCTCCGGAATGTCGGCCGCTGGTCTCCTCAGGCACGTGCGGGTGCTGATCGCCCACCGGGACGCCGCGCTGCGCGCCGACGCCGAGGCGCTGCTGACCAGCGTCGGCGCGGGCGTCATCAGCTGCGACGAGCGCGTGGCGGCGGCCGAGGCCGTCCGGGCCGAGCGCCCGCACGTCGTGCTGCTCGACCACGCGCTGGACGGCGGCGGCCACCGTCTGGTCCGCAACGTCGCCGGCGCCCCGGAGCTGCTCGGCGTCGCCGTCGTCCTGCTGCACCCGGGCGCGGGCGTCGACGCTGTGTGCGCGGCGCTGCGCGACGGCGCGGTGGACGTCTGGACGGGCGCGCGCGTCGGCCCCGGGCTGATCGCCCGCGTCCGCGTCGCCTACCGCTCGCGCCAGCTGCTCGACCTCGCGCTGCGCCGCTACAGCGACCTCGAGGACCTCGCCTACCGCGACGAGCTGACCGAGCTGCCCAACCGCCGCGGCGCGAGCCGCCAGCTCGACGTCCTGATCAGCCGCGCCCGCCGCCACGGCCATCAGCTCGCGCTGCTCCTGATCGACGTCGACCGCTTCAAGGCGGTCAACGACGAGCACGGACACGCGGTCGGGGACGTCGTCCTGCGCGAGCTCGCCGCGCGACTGCGGGAGCGCGTGCGCCGCGAGGACGTCGTCGGCCGCTGGGGCGGCGAGGAGCTGGTCGTCGCCCTGCCCGAGACGACGCCCGACGGCGCCGCCGCGGTGGCCGAGTCCCTGCGGGCCGGGATCGCCGAGACCGCGATCGACGGGGGCGAGGTCTCGCTCGTCGTCACCGTGTCGATCGGCGTCGCCGCGTGGACCGGCGAGGAGCTCGACGACCTCGTCGCCCGGGCCGATCGGGCGCTCTACGCGGCCAAGGCCGCGGGCCGCGACCGCGTGGTGGTGGACGGCGCCGTCCGCGCCGCGTAGCCACTGCCGCGCGAGATCTACTATGATGGGGCTCAGATTTTCACCACCGCGTTTCCGCAGGCAGAAAAGGAGCCACACCCCGACATGGGCAAGACCATCGGCATCGACCTCGGCACGACGAACTCGTGCATGGCCGTCCTCGAGGGCGGCGAGCCGACCGTCATCGAGAACGCCGAGGGCGGGCGCACCACGCCCTCCGTGGTCGCCTTCGCACAGAGCGGCGAGCGCCTCGTCGGCACCGTCGCCAAGCGGCAGGCGGTCACCAACCCGCAGAACACCGTCTTCTCCGTCAAGCGCTTCATGGGCCGCAAGGAGGCCGAGGTGCGCGAGGAGGAGTCGATCGTCCCGTACAAGGTCGTCTCCGGCCCCAACGGCGACGCGCGCATCGACGCCGGCGGCAAGCAGTACAGCCCGCCGGAGATCAGCGCGATGATCCTCGCCAAGCTGAAGGCCGACGCCGAGGCGTACCTCGGCGAGACGGTCGACGGCGCGGTCATCACCGTTCCCGCGTACTTCAACGACGACCAGCGGCAGGCGACCAAGGACGCCGGCAAGATCGCCGGCCTCGACGTCAAGCGCATCATCAACGAGCCGACCGCGGCCTCGCTGGCTTACGGCCTGGACAAGGACACCGACCAGACGATCCTCGTCTTCGACCTCGGCGGCGGCACGTTCGACGTGTCGGTGCTGGAGATCGGCGACGGCGTCTTCGAGGTCAAGTCCACCGCCGGCGACAACCACCTCGGCGGCGACAACTGGGACAAGGCGATCGTCGACTGGCTCGCGGCCGAGTTCAAGCGCGACCAGGCGATCGACCTGACGCAGGACCCGATGGCGCTCCAGCGGCTCTACGAGGCGGCCGAGAAGGCCAAGATCGAGCTGAGCACCGCGCAGGAGTCGCAGATCAACCTGCCGTTCATCACGGCCGACGCGTCCGGGCCCAAGCACCTTGACGTCCGCATCACCCGCGCGAAGTTCAACGAGCTGACCGCCGACCTGCTCGACCGCGTGGTCGCGCCGGTCCGCCAGGCGCTGGACGACGCCAAGGCCAAGGGCACCGACAAGGTCGACCACGTCGTCCTCGTCGGCGGCATGACGCGCAACCCCGCCGTGCAGGAGAAGGTCAAGGAGCTCACGGGCCAGGAGCCGCACCGCGGCGTCAACCCGGACGAGGTCGTGGCCGTCGGCGCGGCGATCCAGGCCGGCGTCCTGGGCGGCGACGTCAAGGACGTCCTGCTGCTCGACGTGACCCCGCTCACCCTCGGCATCGAGACCAAGGGCGGCGTCATGACCAAGCTGATCGAGCGCAACACCACGATCCCGACCCGCAAGGGCGAGGTCTTCTCGACGGCCGAGGACAACCAGCCGTCGGTCGAGATCCACGTCCTGCAGGGCGAGCGCGAGATGGCGACCTACAACAAGTCGCTCGGCAAGTTCCAGCTGACCGGCATCCCGCCGGCGCCGCGCGGCATCCCGCAGATCGAGGTCACGTTCGACATCGACGCCAACGGCATCCTCGCCGTGTCCGCGAAGGACCTGGGCACCGGCAAGGAGCAGAAGATCGAGATCAAGGCGGGCTCGGGCCTGTCCGACGCCGAGATCAAGTCGATGGTCGGCGACGCCGAGGCGCACGCCGAGGACGACAAGAAGGCCCGCGAGCTGGCCGAGGCGCGCAACAACGCCGAGAACGCCGCCTACCAGGCGGAGCGCCAGCTGAAGGACCTCGCCGAGCAGGTCGACCCGGAGTCCAAGACCGAGATCGAGGCCGCGATCACCGCGGTGCGCGAGGCGCTGACGTCCGAGGACCCGAACGAGATCAACGCCAAGGCCGAGGCGCTGCAGGCGTCCTTCCACAAGGTCTCCGAGGCCATGTACGAGAAGGCCCAGCAGCAGCAGGCCGCGGCGGCCGACGGCGGCGCCGCCAACGGCGCGGCGGCGGACGGCACGAGCGCGGCGGACGACGACGTCGTCGACGCCGAGGTCGTGGACGAGGGCAAGTAGTCGATGAGCGAGGAGCGCGACACGCGCCTCGGGGCTGAGGTGGCGCCGGAGGAGACTCCGGCGCCCGCGGCCGCTGGGGCTGCGGCCGACGTGGAGGTCGACGACGGCATCGAGGGGCTGGCGCAGGACGCCGCCACCGAGGCGCCCGAGGAGGCGGCGGCGTCGGTCTCCGACGAGCCCGACTACAAGGACCTGTACCTGCGCGCGGCGGCCGAGACGGACAACATCCGCAAGCGCGCGCGCCGGGACGTGGAGGTCGCGTCGGCGCGCGGCGTCGCGCGGCTGGCCCGCGAGCTGCTGCCGTCGCTGGACAACCTGGACCGGGCGCTGGCCGCGGCCGAGGCCGAGGAGACCGACGCCGAGCACCACCTCACCAAGGGCATCCGGCTGGTCCAGCAGGAGGTGTTGGGTGCCTTGACGCGCGTCGGGATCGAGCAGTTCTCGCCGGAGGGCGAGACGTTCGACCCGCACCAGCACGAGGCGGTCGCGCAGGCGCCCGTCGCGGGCGCGGCGTCCGGCACGGTGGCCCAGGTCTACCAGCCGGGCTACCGCTACAAGGAGGAGATCCTCCGCCCGGCGAAGGTCGTGGTCGCCGCATGACCGCGGGCGACCCCTACAAGGTCCTCGGGGTCGATCGCAAGGCTTCCCAGGACGAGATCAAGAAGGCGCACCGCAAGCTGGTGCGCCAGCATCACCCGGACCGCAACCCCGGGGACGCGGCCGCCGAGGAGAAGTTCAAGGAGGTCCAGGCGGCCTATGACTTGATCGGGGACCCGGAGAAGCGCAAGCAGTACGACCGCGGCGGCCTGTTCGGCATGGGCGGCGGCGGTGGCGCGGGCGGGGCCGGTGGAGGCGGCGGCGGCGGGTTCTCCGCGGGCGACTTCGGCGGCTTCCAGGACATCTTCAACAACATCTTCCGCGGCGAGGGCGGCGCCGCGGGCGGCGGCAGCGGGCGGACGCGGACGTCCGACGCGCCGCGCGGTCCGCAGCCGGAGCGCGGGCGCGACCTGGAGTCGGCGATCGCGGTCTCCTTCGACCAGGCGATGAACGGCGCGCAGGTGCCGTTGAGCGTCGCGACGACGCAGCCTTGTCCTACCTGTCGCGGGACCGGCGCGAAGCCGGGCACGTCCCCGCGGGTGTGCCCGAAGTGCAACGGGCGCGGCATCGAGTCGCAGGGGCAGGGGCTGTTCTCCATCTCCCAGCCGTGCTCGCGGTGCCACGGATCGGGCGCGATCATCGACGACCCGTGCCCGACGTGCCAGGGCGCCGGCCAGCAGAAGACGGTCAAGAACTACAAGGTGAACATCCCGGCGGGGGTGCGCGAGGGCTCGCGCGTCCGGCTGGCCGGGAAGGGCGAGGCGGGTCGCAACGGCGGACCGCCCGGCGATCTGTACGTCGTGACCCACGTCGCGCCGTCGCCGATCTTCGAGCGCAAGGGCGACAACCTGGAGGTCGAGGTCCCGCTGACGATCCCGGAGGCGATCCGGGGCGCCGATGTGGAAGTGCCCACGCTGAACGGGCGCAAGAAGCTGCGCGTCGCGCCCGGGACCAAGCACGGGACCGTCCAGCGCCTGCGTGGCGAGGGTCCGTCGAAGTTGGGCGGCAAGGGCAAGGGCGACCTGCACTACAAGTTCGTCATCGACGTCCCCGCGACGCTGAGCGCGGAGCAGTCCGAAGCGGTCGACAAGCTGTCCGAGGTCATGGCCGACGATCCGAGAGCGAGGCTGTTCTCATGAGCGGGATACGGCGTTCGCGCACCACCGTGACGGTGAGCAGCGACCGTGGCGTCTTCATGATCTCGGTCGCGGCCGAGCTGGCCGACATGCATCCGCAGACCCTGCGGATGTACGAGCAGCGCGGGCTGATCGAGCCGAAGCGCTCCCCGAAGGGCACGCGCCTGTACTCGCACGAGGACGTCGAGCGGCTGCGCCGCATCCAGGAGATGACGAACGACCTCGGCCTGAACCTGGCCGGCGTCGAGCATGTGTTGCGACTGGAGCAGGAGCTGGAGCGCGCCCGCAAGCGCGTCGACGCCCTCGAGCGCCGAACCACCGAGCTCCAGCGGGAGATGGTCGAGCAGATCGAAGCCGTCAAGCGCGAGCTCCGCGGCGGCGAGCTGGTCCCCCTCAAGCACACCCGCGCGATCATCCCGGCACCTCCACGGCCGGTGCCTGCGCCTGCCCCGGAGCCGGAGCCACCGAGCGCGCGCCGAATCCCGATCGAGCGGGACTCGGACCAGCCACGCTGAGGGGGCGGCGCGCCGCGCCGCTGACGGCCGGCACCGCCGGCATCCCCGTCGCGTCGCTCCTCAAGTGACGCGCCTCCACTGCCGCGCAGGGCTCTCCGCGCGGTTGGCCGCAGTCGGCCGCGTCGGTGGCGCCATCGGCATCGCACCGGTCGTTACTGTCGTTGGCAGTTCCGCTGCCGCCGGTCTCCGCGTCGCGCCACACATCGAGTGACGCGTGTCCTCTGTCTCGCCGGGCGCTCCGCGCAATTGGCCGCGGCTGGCCGCGTCGTCGCCGCTGGTCTCTGCCGGCGCGCCGCTCCTCACGTGACGCGCCTCCACTGCCGCGCAGGGCTCTCCGCGTGGTTGGCCGCGGTCGGCCGCTTCGGTGGCGCCATCCGCATCGCACCGGTCGTCACTCCCCCGGTGCTTCGGCCGCTGCCGGTCTCCGCGCGGCGCCACACATCGAGTGACGCGCCCTCAGCCGCCTCGCCGGGCCCTCCGCGCCGTCGGCCGCGGCCGGCCACCGACGTCAACGGCATCCCGGTGTCCGTCACGGACACCGGAACGCCGTTGACCTCCCGTCACTCGCCCCCTCGCCCGCACGCCCCGCCATCCCGCCCGACCGCGCGCCTCCCGCACCCCCGTCGGCCTGCTCGCCCTCCCCGCGGGGTAGGTTTCGGGCCGATGCGGCCGCTGAACCTCGGGGAGACGCTTGATGCGTCCATCAAGATCGTGCGTGCGCGGTGGAAGACGCTCGCGATGGTGATGGTCGTGATCGCGCTCCCGGTGGAGATCGCGAACGTGTTGATCATCAGCTCGACGACCGACGTCTACCAGGCGGGCACGAGCTTCTCGACGACGTCCGGGACCGAGACGACGTACTCGGACAGCGGCGCCTACGCGGCCGGTCAGGTCGCGATCCTCGCCCTGACGTTCCTGAGCTACCTGCTCGGGACGGTCGCGTGCTACCGCGCGGTGAGCGACACGTACCTCGGCCGCCCGACGTCGGCGCGCGCGTCGCTGTCCTACGCCGCGAGCCGGCTCGGCGCGACGCTGTGGCTGACGATCGTCTTCGTCGTCGGCATCTGCGCCGGCTTCGTCGCGCTGATCCTGCCGGGGATCTGGCTGACCGTCGCGTGGTCAGTCGCCTATCCGGTCATGCTGGTCGAGGGGCTCGGTGGAGTGAGCGCTCTGAAGCGCTCGTTCAAGCTCACCGAACATCGCTGGTGGGCGACGTGCGGCCGCATCGCCGTGGCCTACCTCCTGGTCACGGTCATCTCGGGCGTCGCCAGCGCGCTGTTCCTGGTGCCGTCGAGCCTGCTCGCCTCCGACACCTCGACCGGCGCGCTGCTCCTCTCGCGCGCGTCCAGCTTCGTGGTGTCGCTCCTGACGACGCCGTTCATCGCCGCCGTGACCACGTTGGTGTACTTCGACCTGCGCGTGCGCAAGGAGGGCTTCGACCTCGCCGTGCTCGCCGAGCGCATGGGCGGCGCGCCCGCCGCCGGCCCCGCGCCCCAGCAGCGCGACGCGTTC
Organism: Baekduia sp.; assembly: GCA_036518975.1. GTDB lineage: Bacteria > Actinomycetota > Thermoleophilia > Solirubrobacterales > Solirubrobacteraceae > Baekduia. The sequence continues at coordinate 8,338 of DATDMD010000027.1, read as the reverse complement.
GGCCACCCCGCGACGAGCATCGCCCCGCCGGCCGCGCCCACGCCCGCCCACGCGCCCGCAAGCCCGCCCGCGCCCCGCCCCGAAGCCCCCGCCGGCACGTCCTGGGCGCCCCCCGTCGCGCCCACGCAGCCGCCTCCGCCGGCCCCCGACGAGTGACCGACGCGGCCCTGCGCGACCTCGCCGCCCGCGCCGCGGCCGGCGACGACCCCGCCGCCCGCCGGGCGCTGACCCGCGAGGCCCGCGCGCAGGCCCACGCCATCCTCGCCGAGGACCGCTTCCACGCCGGCCGGCACGGCGGCGGCCCGCTGCACGCGCTGTTCGTCCAGCTCGGCGACTGGTTGGAGGCGCTCATCAAAGCGATGCCCGGCGGTGAGCTCAGCGGCCGCGTCGTGCTCGGCGTCCTCGTCGCGGTCGTCGTCGCCACGCTCACGCTCGTCGTGACCGCGTGGCTCCGGGACCGGGCCCGCCGCGCCGCCGCCGACCGCGTCCCCGGCCCCGGCGACGTCCCCGGCGCGGCGCAGGCCGGACCCGCCGAGCTGGAGCGCCAGGCCGCCGCCGCGGAAACAGCCGGCGACCACGCCGCCGCCGTCCGCCTGCGCTTCGCCGCCGGCCTGCTGCGCCTCGACGCCGCGCACGCGATCGAGCTGCGCCCCTCGCTCACGTCGGGCGAGGTCGGCCGGACGCTCCACTCCGACACCTACAACTCGCTCGCCACCACCCACGACGCGATCGCCTACGGCGGCCACGACGCCGACCCGGACGACAGCGCCGCCGCCCGCGCCGAGTGGCCCGCGGTCGTCACCGAGGCCCGCCGCCGGTGACGCGCGGGACCGTCCTCGTCGCGCTCGCCGTCGTCGCGCTCCTCGCCGTCGCGACCCTCCTCGGCCGGGCGCCGCAGCAGCCGTCCGGGCCGGCCTCGTCGTCTTACGCGACGACGGCGAACGGCCTCGCCGCCTACGCCTCGCTCCTGGAGCGGGCCGGCCACGACGTCCGCCGCCTGCGCGCGCCGCTCGACCAGCGCCCGCCGCGCGGCGACGAGCTCGTCGTCCTCGTCGACGGCGCGCCGCTCGGCAACGACGAGCGCGCCGCGCTGGACCGCTTCGTCGACCGCGGCGGCGACGTCCTCCTGGCCGGCAGCGCCGTCGCGGAGCTCGGCACCGAGCGCGGTCGCCGGCGCGGCACGGTCATCCGCCAGGGCGACGCCGACATCCTGCGCAACCGCGCGCTGGACCAGGACGGCAACGCCGCCCGCGCACTCGCGCTCGCCGGCCCGCCGTCGCGCCGCGTCGCGTTCGTCGAGTCCATCCACGGCTACCACGACGCCACCGGCCTGGCCGCGCTGCCGACGAAGGTCAAGACGTGCCTGTGGCTCCTGGCCGCCGCGGCGCTCGCGTTCCTGGTCTGGCGCGGACGCCGCCTCGGCCCGCCCGAGCGCCAGGCCCGCGAGCTGCCGCCGCCGCGCCGCGCGCACGTCGAGGCGCTGGCCGCCGCGCTGGCCCGGACCCGCGACCGCGACACCTTGATCCCGACCCCAGAGGAACCGACATGAAGGACTTGCACGATCGCGTGGCCGCCGAGGTTCGGCGCGCCGTCATCGGGCAGGACGACGCCCTCGAGCTGCTGCTGGCCGCCGCCGCGCTCGGCGGCCACGTCCTGCTCGAGGGCCCGCCCGGGACCGCGAAGACGCTGCTGGCGCGCGCGTTCGCGCGGGCGTTCGACACGTCCTTCAGCCGCATCCAGTTCACCCCCGACATGCTCCCGAGCGATGTGACCGGGACCGTCGCGCTGCGCGCCGGCGACCTGCAGTTCCGCCGCGGCCCGATCTTCGCCTCCGTCGTCCTGGCCGACGAGGTCAACCGTACGCCGCCCAAGACCCAGGCCGCGTTGTTGGAGGCCATGGAGGAGCGCCAGGTCACGGTCGACGGCGAGCGCCACCCGCTGCCCGAGCCGTTCGTCGTCCTCGCCACGCAGAACCCCGTCGAGTACGAGGGGACCTACCCGCTGCCCGAAGCGCAGCTCGACCGCTTCCTGTTCCGGGCCGACGTCGGCTACCCGAGCGAAGACGACGAGCGTGCGCTGCTCAAGCTCGCGCGCTCCGGCCTGGCGCCCGCCGCGCTGGACGACGTCGCGGCCGTGGCGACCGCCGACGACCTCCGCGCCGCCCGCGCCGCGGTCGGCGCCGTCCGCGCGACCGACGAGGTCGAGGCCTTCGTCGTCGCGATCGCCCGCGCGACGCGCGAGCTGCCCGGCGTGACGCTCGGCGCGAGCCCGCGCGCGTCCGTCCACCTCCTGGCCGCCGCCCGCGCCGGCGCGCTCCTCGACGGCCGCGACTACGTGACGCCCGACGACGTCGTCCGGATGGCGCGGCCCGTCCTCGCCCACCGCCTCGTCCTGGCGCCGGAGGCCGAGCTCGACCGCTTCACCGCGGCCGACGCCGTGTCCGCGGCCCTCGCCGCCGTCCCCGTGCCGCGCTGACGCCGTGGCGCTGACCGCCCGCACCGTCGTCGCGCTCCTCGTCCTCGCGGCGGCCGCCCTGCTGCTGCCCGGCGCGGTCGTCGGCGCGGCGGCCGCGGTCCTCGCGGGCCTGACGGTCGCCGACGCGCTGCTCGCCCGCCGCGCGCCGCGCGTGAAGCGCACCGTGCCGCAGGTGCTCGCGCGCGGCGTCGGCGTCCCGCTCACGATCGACGTCGAGACCACCAACAACGATGCCACCGTCCGCCAGCCGCTCGTCCCGGACCTGGGCCTCGACCACCAGCAAGGACGACAACAACTCTCCGCGACCCTCACGCCCCGCCGCCGCGGGCGCCACACGCTGCCGGCCGTCGCGCTGCGCACGCGCGGGCCGCTCGGCCTCGGCGCCTGGCAGCACCGCGCCGGCGGCGAGCTGGAGCTCACCGTCTACCCCGACCTGCCCGCCGCGCGGCGCCTCGCGCTGGCCGTCCGCGAGGGCCGCTTCCGCGATCCCGGCGTCCGCACGCGCGGGCCCATCGGCCTCGGCACCGAGTTCGAACGCGTCCGGGACTACCTGCCCGACGACGACATCCGTCAGGTCAACTGGCGCGCGACCGCGCGCGCCGGCCGGCCGATGAGCAACCAGCACCGCGTCGAGCAGGACCAGGAGATCATGGTGGTGTTGGATGTCGGCCGCCTGATGGCCGCGCCGCTGGGCGACCGCACGCGCCTGGACGCCGCGCTGGACGCCGCCACCGCGCTGGCGCTCGTCGCCGACGAGCTGGGCGACCGCTGCGGCGCGATCGCCTTCGACGACGCGCTGCGCCGCCGGGTCCGGCCCGGACGCGCGAGCGGCGCCGACGTCATCCGCGCCACCTTCGACCTCGAGCCCTCCGTGCGCGACGCCGACTACGAGCTCGCCTTCCGGACCGTCGGCGGCGGCAAGCGCGCCCTGGTCGTGGTCCTGACCGATCTGCTCGACGAGGCCGCCGCCCGCGCGCTGGTCGATGCGGTGCCCGTGCTCACCCGCCGCCACGCCGTCCTCGTCGCGTCCGCCCGCGACCCGGACGTCGAGGAGCTCGCCGCGGCGACCGACCCCTACCTGTCGACCGCCGCGCGCGACCTGCTCGCCGCGCGGACCGCCGCCGCGACCGCGGTCCGGGCCGCCGGCGCGGAGGTCGTCGAGGCGACGCCCGACCGGCTCGCCGCCGTCTGCGTCCAGGCCTACCTGCGGGCCAAGGCGCGCCGCCGGCTCTGACGGCCGCGCACGACGACCAGGCCCCAGTACAGCCCGCCGAGCGCGAGCCCGACGGCGTACGGGCTCGCGCCGCCCCAGCCGGCGGGCGACACATAGCCTTCAACAACGCCCGCGACGATCAGCCACGGCGCCGTGCCGAGCACGATCGCCATCGCCGGGCGGGCCTGCGCCCCCAGGGCGTCCAGCCGCCGCAGCGGCCCGGGCGCGACGAGCGCCCAGCCGAGCCGCAGCCCCGCCGCGCCCGCGACGACGATGCACGACAGCTCCAGGACGCCGTGCGCGACGACCAGCCGGGCGACCTGGTCCAGGTTGCCGTTGGCCGCCGCGACGCCGAGGACCGACCCGAAGATCAACCCGTTGTACAACAACAACACGCCGCCGCCCACGGCGAATAGCAGGCCTGCGGCGAAGGACAGGAACGTCACCTGGATGTTGTTGGTGAAGATCTGCGACGAGAACGCCGCCGACTCGCCGGCGGTCAGGCCGCGCGAGCCGCGCGGCGGGTCGGCGCCGTCGATGAAGTCCCCCGGCACCAGGCCCGACGCGGCGTCCGGGTCCAGGACGCCCCACACGAACGCGAAGACCGTCCCGCCCACGAACAGCGCCGCGGCGACCGCCAGCACCAGGCGCCGGTCGGCGACGAGCCGCCAGTAGCCGTGCGTGAAGAACTCGACCGGCGCCCGTCGCCTGCCCACGTCGGCGTAGACGACGGCCCGTGCGCGGACGACGAGCCCCTCCAGCCGGGCCGTCAGCGGGTCGCCCGGGAACAGCCGCCGGGCGAGCGCGAGGTCGGCCGCCGCGCCGCGGTACAGCGCGCCGAGCTCGAGCACGCCGTCGGCGCCCAGGCGCTCCGGCCGGCCGCGGGCGCCGGCCAGCGCGGCCTCCAGCGCCTGCCAGCCGGCGGCGCGCTCACGCTCGAACCGGTCGAGGGTCATGACCGTTCGCGTTGGCGGGTACCGTGCGGCACGAGATGGAGGACTACCAGGACCGGCTGCCGATCGCCACGCCCGAGGGCGTCACCCTCGACCTCGTCCTGGCCGGCGTCGGCTCGCGCTTCGCCGCGTCGCTGATCGATCTCACGTTCAAGCTCCTGTTGATCGGGGCCGCGCTGTTCGTCTGCGGGCTCATCGGCGACCTCGGCCTCGCGCTGAGCGCGATCCTCACGTTCGGGATCTACTTCGGCTACGACGTGGCCTTCGAGGTCCTGGCCAACGGCCGCACGCCCGGCAAGCGCTGGACGGGCCTGCGGGTGCTGCGCGAGGACGGGCGCCCGGTCGACCTGCTCTCCAGCGCGATCCGCAACGTGGTCCGGCTCATCGACGGCCTGCCGTTCGCGTACCTGCCGGCGATGGCGTCGATCCTCGCGACGCGCAAGAACCAGCGGATCGGGGACCTCGCGGGGCGGACGATCGTCGTCCGCGAGCCGCGCGGCAAGGAGGTCGCCGACGCCGGGTTCGCGGTCGAGTTGCCGCCGCGCAACGGGACGCGGCCGAGCTTCGGCGGCTTCCAGATGCCCGTCGGGAACCCGGCCGCGCACGCGTCGAGCACCAACGGCGCGCTCGACGTCTCCGCGATCTCGGCCGACGACCTCGCCGCCGTCCGGGCCTTCCTCGACCGCCGCCGCGACCTGCCGGCCGGCGTCCGCGGCGACATCGCACGCCGCATCGCCTCGGCGCTGGCGCCCCGCGTCGGCGGCGCCACGGCGAACCTGCACGACGAGGACCTCATCGAGGCCGTCGCGGCGGCGAAGGCGCGCGAGCGCTAGGTGTTCCCCCGCACCTTCCCGTCGCCCTCGGCGGCCTCGCGCTCGGCCTCCTGGCGGCCCGGGTGGTCCTTGGGCAGGTCCTCGGGGATGATCTCGTCGTGGGCCTCGGGCGTGTCGCCGACGGCCGTCTCGTCGTCGGGTGTCAGTGGCCCGAGCGGCTCGTCGGCGTCCTTGTTGTGGGGCGGTGCCTTCTCATCGGTCATACCTTCGCGGTACCCGCGTTGACTCAGGCCGACCCGTTGCTAAAATCTCAGTCAACCCGACTAAGATCTGTATCGAGACGGAGACGACAGCACCTTGAACGCCGACCGCTTCACCATCAAGTCCCAGGAGGCCATCCAGGCCGCGATCGCGCTGGCCGCGCAGCGCAAGCACGCGCAGGCGCTGCCCGAGCACCTGCTCGCCGCGCTGCTGGCCCAGGACGACTCGGTGGTCTCCGGAGTGCTGCGCAAGCTCGACGTCCCGGCCGCCGCCCTGCGCGCCGACGTCGACCAGCACCTCGACGCGCTGCCGACGCTCGCCAACGCCGAGGAGCCGGCGAGCTCGCCGGAGCTGCTCGGCGTCGTCCGCGCGGCGGAGGGCGAGATGCGCGAGCAGGGCGATGACTACATCTCGATCCAGCACCTGCTGCTCTCGCTCGCCGGCTTCGGCGGCCGCGCGGGCGAGATCCTGCGCGCCAACGGCGTCACGAAGGAGCGCGTCCTCCAGGCGCTGCCCGACGTCACCGGCGGCCACAAGGTCACCAGCCAGAACGCCGAGGAGACGTTCAAGGCGCTGGAGAAGTTCGGCGTCGACCTGACCGAGCGCGCCGCCCTCGGCGAGCTCGACCCCGTCATCGGCCGCGACGAGGAGATCCGCCGCGTCATCCAGGTCCTGAGCCGCCGCACGAAGAACAACCCCGTGTTGATCGGCGAGCCCGGCGTCGGCAAGACCGCGATCGTCGAGGGCCTCGCTCAGCGCATCATCTCCGGCGATGTGCCCGAGTCGCTGCGCGACCGCCGCGTCATCAGCCTGGACATCGGCGCGCTGCTGGCCGGCTCGAAGTACCGCGGCGAGTTCGAGGAGCGCCTGAAGGCCGTCCTGGCCGAGATCAAGGAGGCCGGCGGCAACGTCGTCCTGTTCATGGACGAGCTGCACACGATCGTCGGCGCGGGCGCCGCGGAGGGCGCGGTCGACGCCGCGAACCTGCTGAAGCCGATGCTCGCGCGCGGCGAGCTGCGCGCGGTCGGCGCGACGACGCTCGACGAGTACCGCAAGCACATCGAGAAGGACGCCGCGCTCGAGCGGCGCTTCCAGCCGGTGCTGGTCGGCGAGCCGTCCGTCGAGGACACGATCGCGATCCTGCGCGGGCTCAAGGAGCGCTACGAGCTGCACCACAACGTCCGGATCCAGGACGCGGCGCTGATCGCGGCCGCGACGCTGAGCGACCGCTACATCGCAGACCGCTTCCTGCCGGACAAGGCCATCGACCTGATCGACGAGGCCGCGTCCGGGCTGCGCATCGAGATCGACTCCAAGCCGGTCGAGATCGACGACGTCGACCGCCGCATCCTGCAGCTGGAGATCGAGCGCACGTCGCTGGCCAACGAGAGCGACGACGCGTCGCTCCAGCGCCTCGACGCGCTGGACCGCGAGCTCGCCGACCTCAAGGAGAAGTCGGCCGCGATGACCGCCGAGTGGCAGGCCGAGAAGGACGCCATTGGCGGAGTGCAGGAGATCCGCGAGCGGTTGGAGCAGGCTCAGCGGACGCTGGAGCGCGCCGAGCGCGAGGCCAACCTCGAGGAGGCCGCGCGCCTGCGCCACGGCGACATCCCCGAGCTGCTGCGCCAGCTGGCCGAGCGCGAGGAGCGCACCGACGGCGACGCGGGGTTCCTGCGTGAGATCGTCGACGCCGAGGACATCGCCGAGGTCGTCGCGCGCTGGACCAAGATCCCGGTCAGCCGGCTGCTGGAGGGCGAGGTCGAGAAGCTGATCCACATGGAGGAGCGCCTGCACCAGCGGGTGATCGGCCAGGACGAGGCGGTCGGCGCGGTGTCCAACGCGCTGCGCCGCTCGCGCGCCGGGCTTCAGGACCCGGACCGGCCGATCGGCACGTTCCTGTTCCTCGGCCCGACCGGCGTCGGCAAGACCGAGCTGGCGCGGGCGCTGGCGGAGTTCATGTTCGACAGCGGCGACGCCATGGTTCGCATCGACATGTCTGAGTACATGGAGAAGCACGCGGTCTCCCGCCTCGTCGGCGCGCCTCCCGGCTACGTCGGCTACGAGGAGGGCGGCCAGCTGACCGAGGCCGTGCGCCGCCGGCCCTACACAGTGGTCCTGCTCGACGAGATCGAGAAGGCGCACCCCGACGTCTTCAACGTGCTGCTGCAGGTGATGGACGACGGGCGCCTGACCGACGGCCAGGGCCGGACGGTCGACTTCAAGAACACCGTGTTGATCATGACCTCCAACATCCCGGGCGGCCGGACGGGCGCCGAGGGGCACTTCAAGCCGGAGTTCATCAACCGGCTGGACGACATCGTGGAGTTCCACGCGCTGGACCGGGAGCACTTGGGCGCGGTCGTGGAGTTGCAGGTGGAGCGTGTGCTGACGCGCGTGCGGGACCGGGGGATCGATGTCGAGTTGACGGGGGCCGCCCGGACGCTGTTGGGCGACCTGGGCTACGACCCGACGTACGGCGCGCGTCCGCTGAAGCGGGTGATCCAGAAGCGGCTGGTGGATGCGCTGGCGCTGGGGATTCTCGAGGGGCGGTTCCGGGAGGGCGACGTGGTGCGGGTGGACGCGGGGGAGGGGGAGTTGACGTTCGTGAAGGCGGAGGCGGTGGTGGCGGCGGCGGGAGGGTTGGGGAGCGCCGGCGCCGGAGG
>DATDMD010000026.1:0-7615 GCA_036518975.1 Baekduia sp. | reverse complement strand
CGGCTGCGGGTTGGTCAGGTACCACTGCGACATGTACTCCGTGTACGCGCCGTTGCCCTTGTCGATGATCCACTGGCGCCTGACGCCGTTGCCCGCGCCGTCCTTCTGGTAGCCGATCACGAACGGCACCTGGAGCTTGCGGGTCGTGGCCTGCGTGCCGGTGGTGTCGCCGCCGGGGTAGTAGGTGACCTTCCCGTCGTTCGGGTTGGTGGTGTAGTCGTACTGCGTCTTGATGTTCTTGAAGTACAGGTCGACCAGGTCGCCGTAGAGGGAGCTCGGGTTGGCGCCGGTCGGCGTCGTCGTCCCGTTGTTCTGGGTGTTGCGCGACTGGAGCGGATCGGACGCGCTGGTCGTCGATCCGCCGACCAGGCCGCCGTCCAGGACCGTGTCGAAGTTGTAGACCTGGACGCCGTTCTGCTGCGCGCTCTTGTTGATGGACGGCAGGACCGGCCGCGTGTTGGGGCACCAGGTGCCGCCGAACAGGATCACCGCGTTCGCGCTGTCGGCGCCGCTCTCGAGCAGGTCCACCAACTCGGGGTAGGTGACCTGGTGGACGCGCCAGCCGTCGGCGGCGTCGGCGTCGGTGAGGACCGGGACGCCCACGCCCTGGGCCGGCGTGCTGGCCTGCGTGGCCTGCTTCGCGTTGACCTCCGACTTCCAGAAGGCGAACTCGTCGATCTGCGCGACGTTGGACGCGCCCACGGTGCCGATCGCGGTCGTCACGTCGGCCTGGGCCGTCGCCGAGTTGGCCTGGCCGGTCAGGTCGGTCCACGACACGATCTTGGCGTGGTCCGCGCCGTCCTGGTGGGCCTTGTTGTAGATGAAGAAGAAGCTGTCCTGCACGTCGGCCGGCGCCGAGCCGCCGCTGTAGTCGTACAGCGCGCCGCCGGACGCGTCGCCGACCTCGGTCGAGTGGCCGGTGGTCGACCCGTCGTCGTTGACGACGCTCGCGTCGGTGGCGACCGTGACCGTCGCGTTCTCGCTGTTCAGGCCGTTCTGGGTGATGGCGAGGCCGTTGCCGAGGTACTGGCCGACGAGGGCCTTCCACGCGTTGTCGTACTTCGTCTGCGACGCCGCCGCCAGCGCCGTGATGCCCGACGGGTCGCGGATGTCGAGGTTCGGCTCGGTGACGGAGCCGACGTGGGCGCTGCCCGAGAGGTTCGGGTCGAACCAGTACACCTGCTGGACGCCGGCGGTGTGCGCGGCGGCCTCGACGTCGCGGGCGCGGTTGACGAAGTGCGGGTCGGTGGCGGGATCGCCGATGAGGACCGCGAGGTTGCCGGACTGCTGCAGCAGCCACTGGAAGCGGTCGTAGGTGACGGGCTCGATGGCCGGGTCGGTGTCCGACGCCGGCAGGCCGAGCGCGTGCTGGAGGTACGTCGCGGTCGTGTAGTCCGTCGTGGTCGCGGTGCGCAGGGGCGCCGCGCCGGCGGCCGGGATCGCGACCAGCAGGGCGGCCGCGGCCGCAGCCGCGATCACACCGGCCGACCGCACCCGGAGGGAGGGCATGTTCATGTTCTTGCTTTCGGTGAGGGGGACCTGATGGGGGTGCTACGCGATCGGCCGCCGGACGCCGCGGCGCCCGACGCCGAACAGGAAGGCGGCACCGGCCATGGCGAACACCGCCACGAGGATCCCGATGCCGACCGGGCGGGTGTCGGCCGCACGTGCGCCGGCGCCCTGGTCGCTGACCAGCTTGTACTTCGGGGTGCCGGCGGCCGCGGGGGTCGCCGCGGCGGGGGCGGCGGCGGGGGCGGTCGTCGCGACGGCGGCGCCCGGCGCGGCGGTGGCGGCCGGGGCGGTGGCGACCGCCGCCGCGGGCGTCGTCCCCGCGGCGGCGGCCTTTGTGGACGCGGCGGTCGTGCCGCCGCTCGGCTTGGCGTCCCCCGGCGTGGCGGTCGTCGTGGCGGCCGCAGCCGCCGTCGTCGTCGTCCCGCTCGGCGCGGCGTCGGTCGTCGCCGCGCCGGAGCGGTGGCTCGTCGCGCTCGGCGTGCTGGTGTTCGTGGCCGACTTGGTGGTGGTCTTGGTCGCCGCGCTGGTGGTCTTGGTCTTGGCCGCCGCGGTGGTGGTCTTGCTCTTGGCCTTGGTCGCCGCGCTCGTGGTCGGCGTGGCCGCCGCGCTCGGGGTGCTCGCGGCCGGGCTCGTCGCCGCCGCGCCCGTGCCGGCGGAGCCGCCGGCGGCGGAGGTCGTGCTCTGCGTGCTCGTGGTGGTCGTCGTCGTGCCGGCGGAGGTCGACCCCGTGGTGGAGGTGCCCGGCGACGTCGACGCGCCCTGCTGCTGGGAGACCCAGGTCTGGTACGAGCTGATCCGCGACCACTCCGTCCAGTGAGCGGTCTTGATCAGATCGCCGTTGCCGTCGTAGTACTGGATCTGGTTGTCGGCGAAGTCGTACTGGACGTTCGGGATCGGCGTGCAGGCGTAGTCGTCGTAGCCGGGCAGCGTGTCGGCGCCGTCGCGGTAGGTCTGGCCGTCGATCGTGAGCGTGATCGGATCGGGGTTCTCAGCCGGGTTGGTGATGTCGGTGGCCTGCGCGGCGGGCGCGACCGCGAGCAGGGCGGCGCCCAGGACCAGCGCCAGGCGGCGCGTCCGACGGTGGGGAGCGGTCACGTTCAGTCCTCTTCTGTTCTGGTGAAGTCCGGCGTCGCGGGGCTGCCGACGAGCGAGAGCTCGGTCGTCCCCCAGTAGACGCGGAGCGGCGGCTCCGCCTGCGGCGTGGTCGACGTCGACCAGACCGGCACCGGTACGGGGACGGCGGGGTACGGCCGGTCGGGCACGGCGGCCACGGGGGCCAGCGCGGGCACGGCCGCCACCGCGGGCGCGGGCGCCAGCGGCCGGCGCGGCACGTCCGCGACGAGGTCGGACTCCGCGAGGTCGTCCTCGTCGACGAACTCGGCCCGCCCCGCGAAGATCTCGTCGTCGAGCAGGTCGGTCTGGCGGGCCACGATCGTGGCGCTCACCGCCGCGGCCGTCACGTTGGTCGCGGTGCGTGCCATGTCGGCGATCACGCCGATCGGGATCGTCGCCGCGACGAACTCGAGCGGCAGGTGCGCCGCGGACAGGACCGTGGCGGCCGAGACGGTCGCCGCCCCCGGCACGCCGGCGACCCCGACCGAGACGAGGGTGCCCAGCACCGCGAGCGTCGCATAGTCGCCGATCGAGTACTGGATCCCGTACGCGTTGATGCCCCAGACCGCGATCAGGATCGGCCAGATGCCGGCGCAGCCGGGCATGCCGATCGTCGTGCCGAGCGGCGCGGTGAAGTGCGCGATCTCCGAGTGGACGCCGACCTTGCGCGTGAGCTGCGCCGTCGTCACCGGCAGCGAGCCGACGCTGCTCTGCGTGCTGAACGCGGTCAGCTGCGCCGGGAAGATCTTGCGGAAGAACGCGACCACCGGGACGTTGGCGAACGCCGCGAGCAGCGCGCCGTTGAGGACGTAGGTGTGGATCAGGCAGGCGACCCAGACGAGCGCCAGGAGCCCGAGCAGCGACCGGAAGTCGCCACCGAGGTTCGTGCTGCTGCCGACCATATCGGCGGTGAGCGCGACGATCGCGTAGGGCGTGAGCCGGATGACGTAGCCGACGGCCTTGAAGATGACGAGCTTGAGCGCCTCGGCCCCGGCGCGGAACGGCGCGACCTTGTCGGGCTCCTTCTCGGCCAGCGCGAGGAAGGCCACCGACAACGTGACCGCGATCAAGATGATGGGGATGATGTCGTTGGCGCTGAAGTTCTCCACGACGTTGGTCGGGAAGAAGCCAACGACGACGTCGCTGAACTTCTGGACCTGTCCCTGGATCGTGTCGGTCGACAGCGTCCCGAGCGTGTGGTGGACGCCGGTCCCGGGCTGGAGCGCGAGGCCGATCCCCAGGGCGACGACGACGGCCAGCGCGTTGCTCAGCATCAGCCAGAAGACCGAGCGGAGGCCGATGCTGCGCAGCTTCGCGAGGCTGCCGAGCGAGGTGATCGACGAGACGATCGCCACCAGGATCAGCGGCGCCACCGTGGCGAGCAGCACGTTGATGTAGATGTGGCCGATCGGGTTGATCGCGTCGACGTGCGGGCCCGCGACGAGGCCGATCGGCACGCCGATCCCCAGCGCGAACAGCGCGATGAGGCTGAAGTTGAGCTCGCGCTTGCGCAGCCACCAGATGGCGACCCAGCTGGCCGCGACCGCGGCGAGCGGTCCGAGCGTTGACCAGTTCACGTTCATCCTGCCTTCGTTCCTGCCTTTGACCCATCCATCGGACGTCGGGGGCGCGGGAAACTACACTAAACAGATCGAGAAAGGAAGGAAAGGTGTTCAGGTGGCCTGAGGAGGGCTGCCGGGAGGCGGGCGGCGCGCGGTGTGCGCTCAGGCCGCTGCGGCGAGGCGGCGGTCCAGCTCGGCGAGCTCGACCTCGGCCTCGCGGAGCTCGCCGGCGCGCGCGGTGAGCACGTCGAGGCGGAACTGCCGGGCGTGCGCCATCTCGGCGGTCAGGCCGCCGAGGTCGAAGGTCAGCGCGGCCACGTGGCGCGCGACCTCCTTGCGCCGCGCGCGCAGCGCGGCCAGCGGATCGCCGCTCACTTGGTGGCCCCCGCGTCGGTGGGGGCGGGCGCGGCCGCGGTGGTCGCGGGCGCGGCGGTCGACGGCGCCGCGGTGGCGGCCGGGAGCGCGGCGCTGGCGCCCTGACCCTCGACGCGGATGACCTGCGTGGCCGTGCCGTGATCGTCGCGATCGCTGAGCAGGTGCCCGGTGAGCAGGCCGACGAGCAGCGCGAGCAGGACCGCCGCGGTCACCGCGAACGGCCACGGGTGCGGCGCGTCGGGCTGCGGCAGCGTCACGGGCGGGACGGCGGTGGGCGGCTCGTCGCGCACTTCGAGGAACGCCGGCCGCGCGCCGGCGCGACGCGTCCCGCAGGTCAGGCAGTAGCGTGCCGACGCGCCCAGCGGCGTGCCGCAGCTCGCGCAGGCGTCGCGGGCGGTGGGCTCGGACATGAGGATCGGCAGGGGCGTGGCTTCGGGCACGACGAGCGGGAAATTACAGTAACTTGATCGGAATAGTGGTCCTGATCGAGATCGACCTCCCGGGACGGCGCCGATGACCGCCGAAACCTGCCTCATTTGTGGAGCCGTCCACGGCAGTGAGCAGCGCTACTGCCTGACGTGCGGCGCGCCGGTCGGCCGCCGCTCGATCGACCTCGACGAGGCCATCGCCCTCCAGCACGACGGCCCGCCCACGACCGGACCCGCGCCGGCCCCCGTCCCGCCCGCGCCCGGCGGCGTCTGGCGCCGCCCGATGGCCTCCGTGGTGACCGCCGCGGCGCTCGCGGTGGGCGTCGCCGCCGGCTTCCTCCTGGACCCGGCGGGCGGCGAGGCCGGCCGCCAGCCCGTCGTGCTCGGCAGCCTGGCCGCCGCGCCGGTCGCCCCGAGCGCCGCCGCCCCGCCGACGACCGCCGCGCCGGCCACCACGACCGCGCCGCCGGCCGTCGATCCCGGCACGGCCACGGTGCCCACGACGACCACGGCGAGCAAGAAGACCACCGCGCCTGCCGCGCCCGCCACGCCCGTCGTCAAGACGCCCGTCGCCGCCCCCGTCGCCGCGCCCAAGATCACCAACAAGACGACGACCACCGGCTCCACCAAGGCGAAGGCCAAGTCCGGCGGCTCCGCGAAGGCCTCCAAGCCCGCCGTCCAGACGGAAGCGGCGGCCGACGGGCTGCCGGCGATCGACCACGTCTGGGTCATCGGGATCGGGACGCCGCTGCCCGAGCAGGACGACAGCTACCTCGGCGGCACCCTGCTCCCGCGGGGGACCGAGTTGTCGCACTACACGCCGGCCGCGACCGATCCGCTGGCCGGCGCGGCCGCGCTGATCGCCGGCCAGGCGCCGTCCGCCGACGCGCCCACGCTCGCCGGCCAGCTCGCCGACGCGAAGGAGTCGTGGCGCGCCTACGCCGCCGGCGCCGCGGGCTGCGACGGAGCGCCGGGGGCCGACCCGTTCCTCGCCTTCCCGACCGTGACCTCCGCCGCCGGCTGCGCGGACGCGATCGCCGACCTCTCGCGCCTGCCGGACGACCTGAAGGCGGAGGACAAGACGCCCTCGTTCTCCTACATCGCGGCCGACCCGACGCTCGCCCCGGACGCGCTCGACGCCTTCCTCAAGCAGGTCGTCCCGCCGATCCGCGCGAGCGAGGCCTACAAGAAGTCCGGCCTCCTCGCGATCGTCCCGACCTCCGCGAACCCGATCGCGCCCACCGGCGCCCTGCTCCTCTCCCCCTTCGCGGCCGCCGCGACGAGCGACGACGAGACCCTCGGCCCCTACACCCTGCTGCGCACCTTCGAGGACCTCCTCGGCCTCGACCACCTCGGCCACGCCGCCGACGCCGACGTCAAGCCGCTCAGCTCCGACGTCCTCGTGCCGAACGACTGACGTCGCGCCGGGTGGCGGCGAGAGCCTCGATCATTCGTCGCGCAGCGCGCGGCCGCGACCCGCCGTTCCAGGGCATGACGAGGATCGCGCCGATCGTCAGCCCGGCGGCGCCGATGGGAGCGGCCGATGTGGCGATGACGGCGAGCACACGGGCATGTTGTAGGACGCCGTGGTCTGCGCCGCCGACGTCGGTGGGCCGTAGCCGCGAGATCGCTGCCTCGAGGCGCCCCTGCAGGTCCTCCGGCGTGTGCGGGGCCGGGACGGCGGCGACCGCCTCCGCCACCCGCCCCTCGCCGCGATCGTCGTGGTCGTCCTTCGTCGGTTCTTGTCGAACTCACGGGCTGGACACCCCGGCGCGACGGCTATTGTGCCGCCGCATGTCTCTGAGCGTGGTCCGGTTCCGCTGCGTCGCCATCGTGGTGGCGGTGGTCCTCGTGAGCGCGTTGGGTTCGGGGACGGCCGGCGCGGCCGCTCCGGCGACGACCTTCGCCGAGCTCTCGGCCGCCTTCGCCGCGGGCGGCTCGGTCACGCTCGGTGCCGACATCACCGAGACCGGTCACGCCCTCGACGTGGGCGACGGCGAGAGCGTCGCCCTGGATCTCGCCGGCCACAGCCTCTCCGTCACCGGCGTGCCGGCCTGGGAGGCGGCCATCGGCGTGCCCGCCGGCGCGGAGCTGACGATCGACGACACGGGTGGCGGCGGCACGGTCACCGCGGACGGCGGCGCGGGCGGGGCGGGGATCGGGGGCGACGCCGGCACGGTCGGCGTCTCCGTGTTCGACCAGACGAGCCAGGCCGTGACCGGCCCCCCGGGCGCTCCGGACACCGTCACCGGCGGGCACGGCGGCCCCGGCGCCAACGGCGTGGCCCTCGGTGAGGGTGGCGGCCCCGGCGGGGCCGGCGGGGTCGTCGCCGGCACGGCGCCGTTCGCCACCGGCGGGCAGGGCGGGAACGGTGGCCACGGCGGCAGCGCCGCCGCCGGCGGTGCGGGCGGTGCCGGCGGCGACAGCGCGACGACCGGTGCCGGCGGTGTCGCGCTCGGCGGTGGCGGCGGCCCCGGCGGATCCGGGGGTACCGGCGGCCCGGGCGGCGCGGGCGGCGCCGGCGGGAACGCCCAGAGCGTCACTGGTTCCGGCCTTGGCGGGAGCGGCGGTACCGGCGGTACCGGCGGTCCGGGGGCCGCCGGCGGCACGGGCGGCGGCGCGGGC
>DATDMD010000025.1:0-77705 GCA_036518975.1 Baekduia sp. | reverse complement strand
GCTCGTCCTCCGCGACCGGGTAGAGCCGCGTGAGCGCGGCGTCGAGGTCGGCGGGCGCCGCCGGCGGCGCGGCCGCCCGCGTCAGGAGCGCGCCGGCCACCTGGCGCTCCTCGCGCCAGTAGCGGTCGAGATACAACCGCGAGCCGGCGAGCCGCAGGGGCCGCGCGTCGCCGGGCGCGACGTCGTCCTCCTCCCCCACCGCCACCAGCGCGCAGCCGGCGACCTCCGCGACCCACGCCCCGACATCCTCCGGCCAGGGCAGCGCGCCGAGGTCGACGGGCTCCTCGGTGTCGACCGCGACCGTCGTCCGGATCGTCGCGAGATCCACCAGCACATGCCCGAGCCGCGGCGCCCGGACGGCCAGCGCGATCGCCAGCAGCACGGCCGGCGCGTCCTCCACCCCGCCGAGCCGCGCCAGCCGCCGCGCCACCTGCACGTCGGCCGACGACAGCACGCCGGCGTCGTTGAACGCGCCCAGCGGCGCCGGCGCCGCGCGGGCCAGCCGGACGTCGAACGGGTCGCGCTCGCGCAGCGACGTCATCCCGCCGCCCCTCCTTGATCCAGCACGTCGCTGAGCGCCGGCAGCAGCCCGGCCGGCGGCCGCCACGCGAACACCCCGGCCGGCGTGCCGTCCGCGGCGCGCGGGGTCGCCTCGCCGACCATCCCGCGCAGGAACAGGTACAGGATGGTCGGCCGGTCGCGCTCGGCGTCGTGGTCCGGCAGCCGCCAGCGCAGGTACCGGTGCAGCGCCACGGCGTACAACAACGCCTGGAGCGCGTAGTGGGAGCGCTGCATCTCCTCCACCAACGCGTCGCCCCGGTAGTGCCACGCGGTCGGCGCAACGCCGTCCGCGACGAGCCGGTTCGTCTTGTAGTCCATGATCGCGAACCCGCCGTCGCGCGGCAGCCGCGCGACGAGGTCGATCGTCCCCGTCAGGTAGCCGCGCAGGTCGGCCTTCAACATGGGGTCCTCGAGCCGCTCGGCGTAGCCGGCCAGCGGATCGCCCGCGCCCACGAACGCGCGCAGCGTCGCGGCGACCGCCCGCAGCGTGAGCTCGCCCGACGGCGTGTCGCCCCCGACGAGCGGCAGCTCGAACGTCAGCTCGTCGAGACGGTCGCCCGGCCCGAGGTCCCGCAGCCGCACGTCGCCGGCCATCGGCCCGAGCGGCGTCTCGATCGCCGCGCGCAGCCCATCCACCAGCGCGAGCGGATCGCCGACGTCGATCACGCGCCGCCGCCGCGCGGCCGCCACCCGCTCCCCGAGCTCCGCCGCGAGGTCGTCCACCGCGAAGTCCGTCTCCTCCAGCACCTGGTGGACGAGCGTCCCGATCCGCGTCCCCGCCGGCATGGTCCCCAACAACGACGGGACGGCCCAGTCCGCCGGAGCCGCCACCGCCTCCGCCGCCAGCGGCCGCTCGTCCGCCGCGTCGTCGGCGCCCACGGCCTCCTCGACCTCGCTCGCCACGCGCGCCTCGTACGCGCCCGCGGTGATCGAGCTGTAGGACAACCGCCGCCAGCGCGCGTCCAGCCCGCGGGTAAACGTCGACGCCTCCAGCGCGACCGCGCCGTCCCCGTCGACGGACCGCGCCGGCGCGCGCTCGACCAGCGACCGCTCCAGCGCGACGCACTCCGGCGCGAGGTCCCGCAGCGCACGGAACCGCGCCGCCGCGTCCGACGCCACCGCGTCGGCGTCCGACGCCGTCACCGCCGGCACCGCGTCGCCGAAGTCGCGCTCCAGCACCAGCCGCCCCAGCGGCGACTGGCGGCAGGCGAACGACGTCGCCCACCACAGCACCGCCTGGTGCTTCGCGCGCGTCAGCGCGACGTAGGCCAGCCGCAGCTCCTCCCCCGCCTGCTCGGCCGCGGCGGCCGCCGCGTGCCGCTCGAACGCCGCGTCGCGCGCCTCCAGCGAGACGTCGATCGTCCGCACGTTGCCGCGCTCGGCGTCGTGGTAGATCGCCGGCACGTCGCGCTCGCGCGCCCGGAACGGGTCCCACAGGAACGGGCAGTAGACGACGCCGAACTCGAGCCCCTTGGCGCGGTGCACGGTCAGCACCTGCACCGCCGCGGCGTCGGACTCCAGCCGCCGCGCGCGGTCCTCCGCGCCGGCCTCGCGGTCGTCGGCGGCCATGCGATGGCGCAGCCACGCCGCCAGCGCGGTGATCCCGAGGCGCCCCTCGATCGCCGCGCCGTGCAGCAGCTCTGCCACATGGCGCAGATCGGTCAGCACGCGCTCGCCGCCCAACCACCCCAACAACCGCTCGGGCAGCCGCTCGCGCTGCGTGATGTCCTCCATCAACGTCGCCACGCCCGTCCGCCGCAGCAGCCCCGCCCACCCCGCGAGCTGCCGCTGCAGCGCGTCCCACGCGTCGTCGTCGGCCGCCGCGACGCGCTCCGCCGGCCAGGCCAGGAACGCCGTCAGCGCCACGGCCCGCGCGCGCGGGAGGTACTCCGGACGCTCCGAGGCCTGCAACAACGCCAGCCAGTCCCGCGCGGCGTCGGTCGCGAACACGCTGCCCGCGCCGTTGACGACCGCCGGCACGCCCGCGTCGTCCAGCGCCGCCTTGATCGTGCGCGCCTGGACGTTGGTCCGGACGAGCACCGCGACGTCGCCCGCGCTCAGCGGCACGCCGTCCTCGACCGTTGCGCCGGCGGCCAGCAGCCGCGCGACGTCGGCGGCGCAGTCGCGCGCGACATGCGCCCGCGCGGCCGGCGCCTTGGACCAGCCCTGCCGCGTCTGCTCGATGTCCGGGTCGTGCCGCGCGGCGACCCGGATCCGCAGCGGCGTCGCGACCGGCGCGCCGTGCAGCCGCGCGTCCTGGTGCGTCTCCGACGCGCTGGTCATCCGGTAGGTGATGTCCTCGTGCCCGAGTTGCGCGTGGTCGAAGAGCACGTCGAACGCGCGCAGCAGCCCGCGGTCGCTGCGCCAGTTGGTCCCAAGCGTCGGCCGCGCGTCGGCGGCCGCGGCGGCCTCCAGGTAGGCGTACACGTCGGCGCCGCGGAACGCGTACACCGCCTGCTTGGGGTCGCCGATCAGGACGAGCGTCGAGCCCGGATGGGCGAACGCCAGGCGCATGATCGTCCACTGGTCAGGGTCCGTGTCCTGGAACTCGTCGACCAGCGCGATCTTGTAGCGGTTGCGCAGCGTGGCCGCGACGGCCTCGCCCGACGGGCCTTCGAGCGTCGCGCGCAGCCGCGTGACGAGGTCGTCGAACGTCATGAGCGCCAGCGCGCGCTTGCGACGGTCCAGCTCCACGCGAGCCGCCTCGGCGAGGCCGTGGCGCAGCGCGACCGCCCCGTCCGGCGCGTCGTAGGCGACGGGCGCCAGCGGCGCGCTCGGGTTCCCGACCGCCGCCGCGACGACCTCGCGCGCCTGGTCGCGGTCCAGCCCGGACGGCGGCGCCGCGTCGTGGAAGCGGTTCACGTACAGGTCGTGGACGACGTCGTCGACGAGGTCGCGCGCGTCCTCGCTGAAGCGGTGGCCGGGGTCGATGTCGCCGGCCACGCCGAGGCCGAGCAGGACCTCCTGGCAGAACCCGTGCGTGGTGGTGATCGTCGCGGCGTCGAAGTCGGCGATCGCGACGGCGAGCCGGTCGCGCCGGCGCTCCACCACCGCGCGGGAGCCGGCGAGCAGGAGCGCGGTCAGCGCGTCGTCGTCGGCCGCGGGCCCCGCGACGCCCAGCGGGTCCGTGGCGAGCGCGCGGTCCAGCGCCGCGCGGGCGGAGGACAGGCGCTGCCGGACGCGGTCGCGCAGCTCGCCGGTGGCCAGCCGCGTGAAGGTGACGATGAGCAGCTCGTCCAGCCGCGTGCCCTCGGCGACGTAGCGCGTGGCGAGCGCGGCGATGGTGTAGGTCTTGCCGGTGCCGGCCGACGCCTCCAGCACGGTCACGCCGGTCGGCAGCGGGCCGCAGATGTCGAAGTCGCCGCTCACCGGTCGCTCACGTCCTCGGCCAGGAGGAGGCGGTCCCACAGGCGGTGCGCGTAGCGGCCGAGGCGGGAGCGGTCCTCGTCGAGGTCGCCCCAGTCCTCCTCGCCCGGCCGGGGCGGCTCGCCGACCAGCTCGGCGAAGGGGCGGAACCCGCCAAGGACGCGCACATGGTCCGGGTCGCGGTCCTCGTGGGCGGGCGCCCCGAACGGCGTCGTCCACTGCTGCTCGGCGGCGCGCAGCGCGCGGTGGCGCGTGTCGGCGCCGGCGAACGCGGCCGAGGTCTCGCAGTAGATGGGGAGCGGCTCGCGCATGCCGCGGTCGTAGAGGTCGACGAGGATCGCGAGCTCGGCGCACGCCGCGGCCTGCCGCTCCTCCGGCGCGGCGCCGCTCGCCACGGGCGCGATCGTGGCCGAGCTGAGCTCGTTCGTCGGCGGCGCGGCGCGCCGCGGCCGGCCGACCGTGACCGCCGAGAACTCCCGCTCCGGATGCGCGGCCGTGAGCGCGAGCACCCGCGCCCACGCGCCGAGGCGGTGGCGCGCGTTGAGGCGCGAGAACGTCACGAGCTGGACGACGTCCCCGCGCAGGTTGGACACGGTGCCGCCGAGGCGGCGGCCGTCGCCGAGCGCGATCGACACGTCCTCGCCGTGCAGCGGCGCGGCGAAGTCGAGCTTCTCGCGCGCGAGCCGGTCGATCGCGAGCGCCTGCCCGCTGAGCTGCGCGAGGTGGCGCTCGCCGATCTTCCCGGGCGGCAGGCCGCCGCGGCGGCGCTCGACCTCACGCGCCAGGTCGAGGTCGGCGCCCTGCAGCAGCGCGTCGAGCAGGCGGTGGCCGATGTCCCAGCGCGCGAAGAAGTCGAGGTCGATCGGGAGGGCGTCCTCGACCTCGTCCAGGCGCTCGCCGGGCTGCGTGCCGCCGCCCATCCCGAGCCGCTGGCGCAGGAACGCCCGGACCGGGTGGCCGAGGAACGCGACCAGGTCCTCCAACTCGATCAGGTCGTCCTGCGTGGTGGGCGGCGGCAGGGCGCCGGAGGCCAGGAACGGCGGCGCCGGCGCGCGGTCCCCGGCCATCGCGCGGGCGCCGGCGAGGGCGGTCGTGTCGAAGCTCCACGGGTCGGGACGGCCGAGCGCGCCGGAGACGAAGCTGCGCGCGTCGAAGGGCTGCAGCGGGTGGCGGACGACGATGGCCGTCCGGGCCGCGGCGCCGCCGGTGCGCTCGACCACGTCGAGCAGCTCGGCCACCGGCACGGCGGGCGCGCGCTCGGCGTTCGTGCGCTCGTCGTTGCCGGTGTAGGTGATGATCAACCGGTCCTGCGCGGCGAGCAGCGCGTCGAGCAGGATCTGGCGGTCCTCGGAGCGCGCGTCGCGGTCGCCGACATGCGGCGCGGCGATCAGGAGGTCGTCGCCGTCGCGGGGCGCGCGGCGCGGGAACACGGTGTCGTCGAGGCCGAGCAGGCAGACGACGCGGTGCGGCACGGAGCGCATCGGCTGCAGCGTGCAGACCGTGAGGTGTCCCGTTCGGAAGTTCGCGCGGGTGGGCCGTCCGGCGAGGCGGCGTTCGAGCAGCGCGGAGACGTCGGCGGCGTCGAGCGTTGTTGGTGGTGTCGCGTTGTCGTCGTCGGTCGCCTCGTCCAGGACGTCGGCCAGCAGGCGCTGCAGCTCGGCCCGCTGCCAGGCGTCGGCGGCGCTGGTGGCGGTGAGCGCGTCGGCGGCGTCGGCGATCGCGACGGCCCAGGCGTCGATCGGCTTGGGCTGGTCGAAGGCCTCGATCGCCGTCTGGAGGCGCTCGACGTACTCGGCGAAGCGGCCGGCGAGGTCAATCGACGCGCTGTCGACGTCGTCGAGCGGCACGACGCCGGCGAGCAGGCGGGGCTCGTCCTCGGTCAGCGCGACGCCGGTCAGGAGGCGGTCGAGGCCCGCGGCCCAGGTGCCCTGGGCGACGCCCTCCAAGTCATAGTCCTTGCGTTGGCCGGCGTCGAAGCCCCAGTGGGTGCCGGAGGCGGCGACCCAGTCCTCGAGCCGGCTCATGTCGTCCTGGGCGAAGCGGAAGCGCCGGCGGACGGGCTCGCGGTCGGCGAGGTCGAGCACCTCGGAGGCGGAGGCGCGGGCGGTCGTGAGCTCCAGCAGGCGGGCGACGACGCCGAGGATCGGGTTGGTCTCGCGCAGGGAGCGGTCGGCGAGGCGGACGCGGAGGTCGTGGCGGCGGGCGCCGTCGTCCTCGAGGTCCTCGCCGGCGCCGAACGTGGCCTGGATGAGCGGCGCGAACGTCTCGATGTCCGGGCACATGACGATGACGTCGCGGGGTTCGAGCGTGGGGTCGTCGCGCAGCGCGTGGAGGATCGCGTCGCGGAGGACCTCGACCTGGCGGCCGGCGCCGTGGCAGGCGTGGATCTGGAGGGAGCCGTCGGCGGCGGCGCTCGGGTCGGCGTGGGGCGCGCGGTCGGCGTGCACGTCGGCCTGGACGCGGGCGAGGAGCGTCGCGGCCGCGTCCTGATCGACCCCATGATGATGGTCGCGCGTCGCGCCGCCGTCCGCGCGCGCCAGCGTCATCTGGAGCTCGCGCGCGTCGCGCCCCCAGGAGGCCAGCAGCGGGTTGGCCGGCAGCAGGCCGGGCGCGGCGGTCGCGGCCTCGCGCGCCCGCGGGACGCCGTCCTGGTCGAGGGCTTGTTGGACGCGTCGCCACGAGGGGTCGGACGGCTGCAGCAGGAAGAGGTGGACGTCGCGGCCGCCGTCGGCCAGCGCGCGCAGGACTTCGAGGTGGCGGGCGGGCAGGCTGGTGAGGCCGAAGAGCGCGAGGCGCGGCGGGAGGTCGCTGCGGTCGGGGTCGACGGCGAGCTCGCGACAGGCGAGCTGGAGGCGCTCGGCCGGGCCGGGGTGGGCGATCCGGGCGCGCAGGCGCCGCCACAGCTCGGCCTGCCAGCGCTCGTGGTCGGGCAGCGGCGTGCCGGTGTCGGAGGCGTCGACGTCGTCGCCCGCGTGCCACGCCGCGAGCATCGCCGGGCGGTGGACGGCGTAGCGGTCGAACAGCTGCGCGAGGTGCTGGACGGTGCGCAGGCGGCGCGAGCGGTCGCCGTGGCCCGGTTCGAGGTGGCGGCGGAGGCGGTCGAGCCAGGCGTCGTGGAGGTGCTCGTCGACGGTCGCGAGCAGCGGCCAGACCGTGCGCGCCGGCAGCCACGGGTCGCGGTCGGGGTCGAAGCCGGAGCCGGCGGCGACGGCGTCGTCGACCAGCCGGCGCGGGGTCGGGAACGCGACGTTCGCGCAGATGCCGTCGGCGCCGGCGCGCGCGCCGAGCGATCCGGACAGCTGCTGCGTGAGCCAGCGCTCGACGCCGCGGGTCGGGACCGCGACGACCTCGGGTGCGAACGGGTCCGCCAGCGGCTCGGCGAGCACGGCCGCGAGCGCGTCGACGAGGCGATCTGCGCGATCGGCGCGATGGAGGTGCAGCACGGCTCGCCGGAGCATAGGTTCGGGCCCGGACGGATGGGGCGCGGGCGGCGCGGCAGGCAAGGACACTCGCGGACTCGGTCGAACGTCCAACAGCCTCTCGCTAGGCACGCGGGGCATGGCAGGCGCGGGCGCGCGCGTAGTCGGCCTGGAGGCGGTCGAGGACCAGGGCGGCCTGGCGGTCGGCGGTCAGCGCGGTGGCGTCCGCGTCCGGGCCGTCGAGGTCCAGGCGGTCGATGTTGGTGTGGCCGAGGTCGCGGCGGCGGCGCGCCAGCTGCGCCATGTGGCCCGCGGTGAGCGGGACCTCGACGCGGCCGGGCGGCGGTGGGTCGTCGGCGTCGCCCCAGCCGACCGCGTCCAGGACCGCGAACGCGTCGGCGTAGATGTCGCGGAGCGCGCGGCGGCCCGCCGGGCTGAGCGCCGTGACGTCCTCGAAGTAGTGGTGGTTGGCTTCGAGGACGACGAGGGTCTGCTGCCGCAGGACCTCGCCGACCGTCCGGTCGACCTCGATGACGCCCTCGTCGTTACCCTGCGCGATGCTCACGGAGTTCGTGCTCCTTGGGCCATGCCCCCGGTCGTTGGCGCGACGCGGGGGCGATTTTTGGGTGGTTGCGGGGGGATTGTTGCGGGGTGGTCGGACGGCGCGGTGCGCGTGCGCTAAGACCATGGGGTGATCGTGAAGACGGAGACCGTGTGCCCCGCGTGCCGTGCGCCGCTGGACGACCACGCCGCGTGCGCCGCGTGCGCCGTGGCCTACGGCGTGCTCGACGGGGTCCCGGTCCTGATCCCGGACGCCGACCTCGCGGCGATCGACCTGCGCCGGACCGGCGGTGCGCTGCCGACCTACGACTGCGCGCACATGGGCATCGCGTGCGTCGACGAGGCGCTGGCGCGCGGCGATCGGATCCTGGAGCTCGGCGCCGGGCTCGATGTCCACGAGTCCCCCAACGTGGTCAAGACCGACGCCTACATGTACCCGGGCGCGCGGCTGGACCTGGTCGCCGACGCCCACGCGCTGCCGTTCGCGGACGCGAGCTTCGACTTCGTGTTCTCGCTCGCCGTCTTCGAGCACCTGCACTCGCCGTGGATCGCCGCGCGGGAGATGGCGCGCGTCCTGCGGCCCGGCGGCCAGGCCTACACCTTGTGCGCGTTCCTGCAGCCGCTGCACGGCTACCCCGACCACTACTTCAACGCGACGGAGTCCGGCCTCGCGCGGCTGTTCTCCGACGACTTCACGGTCGACGCCGCCGGCCCCAGCCGCCACTGCCCGCACCGCGAGTCGCTCGTCCCGCTGCACCGCATGCGCGAGATGGCGCTCGCCGTCCGCGACG
The DNA here is from genome assembly GCA_036518975.1 of Baekduia sp. Classification (GTDB taxonomy): domain Bacteria; phylum Actinomycetota; class Thermoleophilia; order Solirubrobacterales; family Solirubrobacteraceae; genus Baekduia. The sequence goes on along the minus strand of DATDMD010000025.1, from coordinate 69,007 downwards.
ACGGCACCGCGGGCTGGCGCACGCGCCTCCGGGCGTTCCGGCTCGACCGCGCGCTGCGCCGCGCCGCGCACGAGCTGTTCGTGATCGCCGACGACGCCGTGGCCCGTCCCGCCGGCTACGCGGCCTGGCGCCAGATCGCGCCTGCGGTCGAGGTCCTGGCCACGCGCCGCTAGCCGGTCGCGCCCCATCCGTGGGATGGTTGGCCCATGCCGTGGGCTCCCGAGCTCTTCTCCGCCCCCGCGCTGCAGCAGGTGCGCGACAAGTACCGGCGGGAGCACCTCCTCGCCGTGCCGTTCTTCGACGGGCTGATGGCCGGCGAGGTCGACGCGCTGGTCGAGTCGTTCGCGGGCGTGCCCGAGCTGCAGCATCCGGTGCGCGGCCGGATCCGGGGCGAGCGGGCGGTCCGGCACTACGTCGAGGACACCGCGGCCTGGCTGGCCGCGCGCGCGTGCGAGGTCGAGATGGTCAACGTCGTCGCCACGGACGGGCGCGGCGCCGAAGAGGTCGTGCTGCACCTCGACGACGGCCACGGCGGCCGCGTCGGCCTGCCCGTCGCGCTCACCAGCGACCGCAAGCCCGGGCGCATCGTCGAGCTGCGCCTCTACTTCAGCAGCTGGCCCTTGGTGGGCCACCACTCCAACCGCCCGCCGGTGCTGCAGCCGGAGGCCGGCCTGGAGGCGCCCGACGTCGCCGGCGCCTACCTCCGCGCGCTCGCCGACGGCGACGTCGAGGCGGCCGTGGCCGCGTTCGAGCCGGACGCCTGCATGTGCGAGCCGGCGGGCGAGCCCTACGTCCACCGCGGCACGCGCGAGCTGCGCGCGCTTTACGAGCGCTTCTTCTCCAATGGGGGCGGCATCCCGCTGGAGCTCTGCACCGTCACCGACGACGGCCGCGCCTGCGCGGTGGAGTACAACGTGGTCACGTGGGGCCGGACGGCGCTGTCCCCCGCGGCGGGGATGGCGATCTACACCCGTGGCGAGAGCGGCCGGCTGGCCGCCGCGCGCATGTACGACGACGCCGACCCGCCGCTGCCCGCGCGCTTCTAGACCCGACGAAATCAGGGTGGTCGGCGGGCGCGGGGAGGCGTACGGTTGGTCGTCATGAGCGACTTCGACGTCATCGTCCTGGGCGGTGGGTCGCCGGGCGAGCACTGCGCGGGCGCGCTGGCCGAGGGCGGTCTGCGCGTGGCCCTGGTCGAGCACCAGCTCGTCGGCGGCGAGTGCTCCTATTGGGCGTGCATCCCGTCCAAGACGCTGCTGCGCCCCGGCGAGGCGGCGCAGGGCGCGCGCGACGCGGCGGCGCCCGCGAAGGTCGACGTCGACGCGGCGCTGGCCTGGCGCGACTTCATGGTGTCCAACTACTCCGACGCCGGCCAGGAGCGCTGGCTCGCCGACAACGACATCACGCTGCTGCGCGGGGACGGGCGCCTGGCCGGGACCGGGGTCGTCGAGGTCGACGGCGTGGCGCACACGGCGACCGACGTCGTGGTCGCGACGGGCTCGGAGCCGATCATCCCGCCGGTCCCCGGACTGCGCGAGCTGGACGGGATCTGGACGAACCGCGAGGCGACGAGCATGAAGACGGTGCCGCGCCGCCTGCTCGTGCTGGGCGGGGGCGCGGTGGGCGTCGAGCTGGCGCAGGCGGTGCGCCGCCTGGGCGGCGAGGTCGTGCTCCTGGAGATGGGCGAGCGCGTGCTGAGCCGGGAGCCGGCCGCGCTGGGCGAGGCGCTCGGCGAGGTCCTGCGCGCCGACGGCATCGAGGTCCTGGTCGGGACGGCGGCGAGCGCCGCCCGCCGCGACGGCGAGGACTACGTCTTGACGCTCGACGACGGCCGCGAGCTGCGCGGCGACCGCCTCCTGGTCGCCACCGGCCGGCGGCCGCGCACCGACGGGATCGGGCTCGAGACGGTCGGGATCGAGCCCGGCCCACACGGAGGGATCCCGGTCGACGCGTCGCTGCGCGCGGGCGATCGCCTCTGGGCGATCGGCGACGTCACGGGCCTCCTGGCGTTCACCCACGTCGGGAAGTACCAGGGCGACATCGTCGCGGCCAACCTCCTCGGCGACCCGCGCGAGGCCCACTACGACGCCGTGCCGCGCGCCGTCTACACCGACCCGCAGGCGGGCGCGGTGGGCGCGACCGAAGCGGCGTTCAGCGGGTCCGCGCGGCTGGCCGAGGTCGCGAAGACCGAGACCTACACCCGCGCGTACGCGGACTCGAACGGGTTCCTGACGCTCCTGTCCGACGGCGAGCGGCTGACCGGCGCCTACGCGGTCGGGCCGGAGGCCGGCGAGTGGCTCCAGCAGGCGACGCTCGCGATCCGCGCGCGCGTGCCGCTCGACGTCCTGCGCGACGTCATCCAGCCGTTCCCGACGTTCTCGGAGATCTACAACGACGCGCTCAAGGCCCTGCGCGGCGCGATCGTCGCGGCGCGCAGCGGCGAGCCGGTGGGAGCGGGATCATGAGCACCACGCACGCCACCACCACGCCGGCCCAGCGCGAGCCGGAGCTGCGCGGGCAGACGGTCGTCGTCATCGGCGGCAGCGCCGGCATCGGCCTGGAGACGGCGCGGCGCGCCCGCGTCGAGGGCGCCGACGTCATCCTGACCGCGCGCAACTCCGAGCGCCTCGGGCGCGCGGCGGAGGAGGTCGGCGCGACGCGCAGCGAGGCGTTCGACGCGGGCGACCTGAACGACCTCGGGCGGTTCTTCGCCGACCTGCCGGACCCGATCGACCACGTGATGGTGACGGCCGGGCGGCCGTACTACGCGCCGCTGGCGGAGATGGACTTCGACGCGGCGCGGCAGTCGCTCGACGAGCACTTCTGGCTGATGTTCCACCTCGCCCGGCTCGCGATCGGCAAGGTGCGCGCGGGCGGGACGCTGATCTTCATGGGCGGGACCGGCGGCCGGCGGCCCGCGATCGGGCTCGCCCTCGGCACGGCGATGACGGCGGCGCTGCCGGCGCTCACGTCCAACCTCGCGCTGGAGATCGCGCCGATCCGCGTGAACCTCATCGCGGCGGGGTTCGTCGACACGCCGCTGTCGGCGTCGCTGCTCGGCGACGGGCTCGACGACCGGCGGTCGCAGCTGCGCGCCAAGCTCCCGATCGGGCGCGTGGTCCAGGCGGCCGACGTGGCCGCGCTCGCCGTGCACATCATGACCAACACCGCGCTCACCGGCGCGACCTACGACATCGACGGCGGGCAGCAGCTCGTGTCCTTCTGAGCCCATGCGCCCCGACATCGTCCCGGGCGGGACGTTCCCCGACTACGAGCTGCCCGACCACACCGACAAGCCGCGCCGGCTCAGCGAGATCCAGGGCCGCGACCCGCTGGTCCTGACGCTGGCGCGCGGGCACTACTGCCCGAAGGAGCACCAGCAGCACCTGCAGCTCGCGGCGTTCTACTCGCAGGTCGCGGTGGCCTACACGCAGATGGCGACGATCGCGACCGACCCCCACCACACGCTCCAGGAGTTCCGCTCGTCCGTCGGCGCCCAGTGGCCGTTCCTGTCGGACCCGGAGCGGACCGTCCAGAAGGACCTCGACATCCAGGAGTACACCGACCCCGAGCACGACCCGATGATCCCGCACACGCTGGTGCTCAAGCCGGGGCTGGTCGTCCACAGCGTGTACAACGGGTACTGGTACTGGGGCCGGCCGTCGGTGGTCGACCTGTGGCACGACCTGCGCGCGGCGACGCGCGAGATCCGGCCGGACTGGGACCTCAGCACGCCGGGGCTGCGGGAGGCGTGGGACGCGGGGGATCACTCACTGTTCCACGGCTACGACCGGAAGGCGGCGGAGACGTCCTGAGGCGCTACCGTCGAGGGTGACCTCGAAAAGGAGCAGTCCAATGGAACACCGCCCGCTCGGACGCACCGGCGTCTCGGTCAGCAAGCTGTGCCTCGGCGCCATGATGTTCGGCGCGTGGGGCGAGCCCGACCACGATGAGTCGGTTCGCATCATCCACGCCGCGCTGGACGCCGGGATCAACTTCATCGACACGGCCGACGTGTACTCCGCCGGCGAGTCGGAGGAGATCGTCGGCCAGGCGCTCAAGGGCCGCCGGGACCAGGTCGTCCTCGCGACCAAGGCCTACATGCCGGTCGGCGACGACCAGGACCCCAACCACCGCGGCACGTCGCGGCGCTGGCTGATCGAGGAGGTCGAGAACTCGCTGCGGCGGCTCGGCACCGACTGGATCGACGTCTACCAGGTCCACCGCCCCACGCCGGAGACGGCGCTCGAGGAGACGCTCGGCGTCCTCACCGACCTCGTCCGCCAGGGCAAGATCCGGTACTTCGGCCACTCGACCTACCCGGCGTCGATGATCGCCGAGGCGCAGTGGATCGCGCGCGACCGCGTGCTCATGCGGCCCCACACCGAGCAGCCGCCGTACTCGATCCTCGCCCGCGGCATCGAGGCCGACGTCCTCCCCACGTGCCAGAAGTACGGCATCGGCGTGATCCCCTGGAGCCCACTGCAGGGCGGCTGGCTGTCGGGCCGCTACCGCAAGGACGCCGAGATCGCCGGCCCCACGTCGCCGGCGCGCCAGCGGCTGGGCAGGCGCTACGACCTGTCGCTGCCCGAGAACCAGGTCAAGCTCGACGCCGCCGAGGCGCTGGCCCAGCTCGCCGAGGAGGCCGGCCTGACGCTCATCCAGCTCGCCCTGGCCTTCGTGCTGAACCACCCCGCCGTGACCGCGCCGATCATCGGCCCGCGCACGATGGAGCACCTGGAGAGCCAGCTGGCGGCGGCCGACGTCGTCCTCAGCGAGGACGTGCTCGACCGCATCGACGCGATCGTCCCGCCCGGCGTCAACCTGAACCCGGCCGACGGCGGCTGGCAGAACCCGGCGCTGGAGCCGGCGGCGCGGCGGCGGTAGGTCACCGAGACCCCAGACCAAGGACATCATGTCGAACCTCAGCCTGCCCACCCCGACGCTGCGGCACGTCTACCGGCTGGAGGCCGAGATCGAGGCGCCGCTCGACCTCGGCCAGACGCCGGCCGGCCACCGGCGCGTCGTCGCGTACGCCGGCGGCCGGTTCTCGGGCGACGGGCTCGCCGGCGAGCTCGTCCCCGGCGGCGGCGACTGGCAGGTCCTCCGGCCCGACGGCGGCGCGCGCGTCGACATCCGCTACACGCTGCGCACCGACGCCGGCACGCTGCTGATGGTGACGTCGACCGGCGTGCGCCACGGGCCGGCCGAGGTCCTCGCGCGCCTGGGCCGCGGCGAGGACGTCGATCCCGCCGAGTACACGTTCCGGACGCAGCTGAGCATCGAGACGTCCGACCCGGACCTCGCCTGGGTCAACGACGGCGTGTTCGTCGCGGTCGGCGGGCGGCAGCCCGAGGGCGTGGTCTACGACGTGTACCTCGTCGAGTAGTTGTAGCGGGAGCTCACTGCCGCGCCATGGCCACGCGGAACAGCTCGTCGGCCGCGAGGCGGTGGTCGCCGTCCATGGCGGCGTCCCCCGCGTCGATCTCGACCCACGCCACCTCGCCGGTGAACGCGTTGGGCGTGGGGTAGTCCTCCGCGACCAGGGAGCCGGCCTCGCGGCCGACGTCGCAGGTGTCGTCGGCCGAGAAGACCACCGCCGCCGTCGCGGCGACCGCGCCCTGCCCGACCTGCTCCCCGTCGAGGTAGAGCGTCGCGGTCCCGCCCTTGCCGAGCCCGGGGCCGTCGTAGGCGAACTCCATGCGCACCTGGTGGGTTCCGGCGGGGATCTCGCGCTCGCTGCCGACGTAGAAGCGCTGGACGCCGAGCAGGTTGTAGCAGTACCGGAGCCGCCCCTCGACGGCGTACAGGCTCCAGCCGCCGATGCCGCCGCCCTGCGCGATGATCACGCCCTGCGCGCCGCCCGCGGGCACGACGATCTCGGCCGTCACCGCGTGCGATGTGTTCTTGATGCTGACGACCGAGTTCTCCGTCAGCCGGCCCATCCCGCCGAACAGCCGCTGGCGGGTGCCCTTGACGAGCGCCGGCCGCCCGGCGATCTCGGCGTCGAACCGCTCCAGGGCGCGGTCGTCGAGCGGCAGGACGCCGTTGCGCGCCGCCTCGATCAGGAACAGCCGCTGCAGCTCGTGCAGCCGGTCCGGGTGCTGGGCCGAGACGTCCACGAACTGCGTCCAGTCCGCGCTGGTGTCATAGAGCTCCCAGACGTCGTCGTCGAACGCGGGCGTCTCCTCGCCCACCAGCAGCCACGGCGTCTTGTGCCGCGTCACGGCGGTCCAGCCCTTGTGGTAGATGCCGCGATTGCCGAACATCTCGAAGTACTGGGTCTCGTGGCGCTCGCGCGCCTCGGGATCGGCGAAGGCGTAGCGCATGCTCACGCCCTGCATCGGCGTCTGCTGCACGCCGTTGACGAAGGTCGGCTCGGCAAGCCCGGCGACGTCGAGCACCGTCGGGGCGATGTCGATCACGTGCGTGAACTGGGCGCGGATCTCGCCCACCGCGTCGAACCCCGCCGGCCAGCGGACGATCGTCCCGTTGCGCGTGCCGCCGAAGTGCGACGCGACCTGCTTGGTCCACTGGTACGGCGTGTCCATCGCGTGAGCCCAGCCGACCGCGTAGTGGTTGTAGGACTCGGGCCCGCCGAAGTCGTCGAGGCGCTCGATCATGAACTCCGGCGTCTCGATCGCGGCGGCGCCGTTGAAGTTGATCATCTCGTTGAACGTGCCGTTCAACGTGCCTTCGGCCGATGCCCCGTTGTCGCCGACGATGTAGAAGACGAGCGTGTCCTCGAGCACTTCGAGCTGCTCGAGCGCGTCGACCAGCCGCCCGACGTGGTGGTCGGTGAACTCCATGAAGCCGGCGTAGACCTCCATCTGGCGGCGCAGCACCGGCTTGAGGTCCTCGGGCATCTCGTCCCACGCCGGGATCTCGTCGTGACGCGGCGTGAGCTGCGCGTCGGCCGGGATCACGCCCAGCTCCTTCTGCCGCGCGAAGGTCCGTTCGCGCAGCGCGTCCCACCCGTCGTCGAACGCGCCGGCGTACTTGTCGGCCCACTCCTTGGGCACGTGATGCGGCGCGTGGGTCGCGCCGGGCGCGAAGTACGCGAAGAACGGCCGATCGGGCGTCAGCGCGCGCTGCTGGCGGATCCAGTTGATGGCCTTGTCGGTCATGTCCCCCATGAGGTGGTAGCCCTCCTCGGGGGTGCGGTCGGGCTCGACCGGGTTCGTCCCCTCGTACAGCGCGGGGTAGTACTGGTGCGCTTCGCCACCGATGAACCCGTAGAAGTATTGGAAGCCGCTGCCCGTCGGCCAGTTGTCGAACGGCCCCATCGGGCTCGTCTGCCAGACCGGCACCTCGTGGCACTTGCCGAACTGCGCCGTCGAGTACCCGTTGAGCCGGAGGATCTCGGCCAGCGGCGCGCAGGTGTTCGGGCGCATCGAGCTGTACCCGGGCGCCGACGTCGCGATCTCGGTGATGCCGCCCATCCCGACCGTGTGGTGGTTCCGGCCGCTCAGCAGCGCCGCGCGGGTCGGCGAGCACAGCGCCGTCGTGTGGAACCGGTTGAACTTCAGGCCGCCGGCGGCCAGGCGCTCGGCGGTCGGCGTCAGGCAGGGGCCGCCGAACGCGCTCGACGAGCCGAAGCCGGCGTCGTCGATCAGGACGACGAGGACGTTGGGCGCGTCGGCCGGCGGTCGCAGCTCCTCGATCGGCGCGAACTTCGAGTCCGGGTCCTTGGCGTCGTACATCGTGTGCCCGACCGGCGGCCGGTCGGGGACGGGCAGCACGTCACGGCGGGTCGAGCGCTCGTTGGCCATGAGGGCCAGCCTCTGAGCGCCGCCCGGATCGTGCATCCTCTACATCGGGTGATCCCCATGGACGAGACCCTCAGCGCCCTCCTCGACGACCTCTACGCGGAGGGCCGCGCGTTCGACGCGACCCGGGAGGACCGGCTGGAGCGCCGGCGCAACGTCGAGCCCGACACCGCGGCGCTGATCGCGGTCCTGATCCGCGCGACGCGGCCGGCGCGCGTCCTGGAGCTCGGGACGTCGAACGGCTACTCGACGCTGTGGCTCGCCGAGGCGGCGCGCGCGGTGGGCGCGGCGCTCGTGTCGGTCGACGTCGAGCCCGAGCGCACCGAGCAGGCGCGCGCCAACCTGACGCGCGGCGGGCTCGCCGGCGCCGTCGAGCTGCGCACCGAGGACGCCGCGGACACGCTCGCCGCCTCCGGCGACGGCGAGTGGGGCCTGATCTTCCTGGACGCCGAGCGCCCGGCCTACGTGTCCTACTGGCCCGACCTGGTGCGCGCGCTGGCGCCCGGCGGCCTGCTCGTCGTCGACAACGTGCTCTCCCACGCCGAGCAGGTCGCGGACTTCCGCGCGCTCGTCGCCGCCGACGACCGCGTTCACGAGGCCCTCGCCCCCACCGGCGCCGGCGCGCTGCTGATCGTCAGCGGCTGAGCACCACGTGCTTGACGTCGGCCATGTAGCGGTCGGCGGCCGCCGTGGCGTCGTCGGGCTCGCTGCCGTCTTCGCGCGCCTTCATGTAGGCGGCGTACCAGTCCCACCAGTCGTGCGGCGGGGCGACGGCCTCGAACGCGCCGTGGCGCTCAGAGGTCTCGTGCAGGAGGTCGGCCAGCTCGGCGACGTCCATCGCTCACACCCGCCCCGGGAGCCGGTCGGTGATCTGCTGGAGCAGCCAGCGGTTGCCGTCCGGATCCTCGAACGCCGCGAAGCTGCGGTACGAGCTGCCGTCGGGGTCGGGGCCGGGCAGCCGCCCGCTGCCGCCGACGCCGCGCCCGTGCCAGGCCTCGGTGACCTGGGCACCATGGCTGGACAGCTCCTCGCGGGCGGCGTCGAGGTCGTCGACGATCAACATCATGTCGTGCATCGAGCCGGGCGCGAGCGTCGTCATGCCGGTCCCGAACTGGATCGAGGCCGGCGAGCCGGGCGGCGTGAACTGGATCACCCGGTAGTGGTCGTCGATCGGGAAGTCGGCGTCGAGGCGCCAGCCGAGGCGCTGGTAGAAGGCCTTGGCGCGATCGGGGTCAGAGACCGGCAGGACCGTGACCTCGAACCGCATGGGGACGGCCGTGGCGCCCGCTCCGTCCGTCGCGGTCCGGGTGCCCGGCTGCGAACTGCTCATGGGGACCTCCGTGGGGGTTTGGGGTTGCCCGGACGTTGACGACTCGCTCCGCCGCCCGTCCGGGGCCTGGTCACCTGCCTGACCACGCGATTGCCCGTGCTCATGTCCCGGCGAACGCGTCCTGGCAGTCGTCGGTGATGCCGGCCAGCTCCTTGCGCACGGCCGGCGCTTTCTCGCGCAGGTCGCCGCCTTCGATCAGCCCGCCGAACGCCGAGATGTAGGCCTTCGCGCAGTCCTTCGCGATCGTCGCCTTCGCCTCGGCGACCTGCTTCTCGGCGCCGGCCTGGTCGGCCTGCGCCTGCGCCTTGGAGGCCTGGTCGGTGGCCTTGGTGGCCTGCTTCTCGGCGCTCGCCGCGTCCTTCTCGGCCGCGTCCGCCGTCTTCTGGGCGCTCTCGAGCTCCTGCTCGGTCGCGGCGACGTCCTCGTTCGCGGCGCCGAGATCCCTGACGAGCTTGGTGAACGCGACGCCGGTGGCGGCGACGACGGCCTTCTGGCGCCGGCCCTGCGCGGCGTCGAGCTGCGCGTTGGCGTCGGCCAGCTCCTTCTCGGTCGCGTCGAGCTCCTTCTGCGTCGCGGCCGCCTTGTCGCTCGTGCTCTTCAGCTCCTGCTCGGTGCTGCTGAGCTGCTGCCTGGCGCCGCTGAGGTCGTCCTGCGCGCCGTCGAGGTCCGACTGGCCCTTCAGCGCCCAGACGAGCAGGCCCACGGCGACGAGCGCGAGCGCGCCGCTGATCCACATCCACGCGTTGCGGCGCCTGGGCACCGGCGTCCCTTCAGCCGGCGTGGGCACCAACTCGGGCTGCGGGGTCTGGGCCGACATCTCGCGGCGGAGCGTCGCGCGGTCCGTGCGAGAGCCGCATCGTCCCGATCGGATGAACCGTGGCGGTAGCCTTGTCGGGCATGCCCGCCAGCGTCGCCCCCTTCCCCCCGAGCGCCGGACCCGAACTGGCCGACCTCGACGACGCGCGCGACGCCCTTGACTACTGGGAGCGGCGCGCGGCGTCCCTGTCCCGGCTCGCGGTCCGCGACCGGCGCGAGGCGCGCGCGATGGTGGCGCGCTGGCGCGCCCACGTGACCGAGGCCGAGCGCGCCGCGTACGGCCGCGGCGTGCGGGGCGCGCTCATGTTGATGGTGTCGGAGCTGCGCCTGCCCGAGCCCGCGCGCCAGGCCAGCCGCCACGCGGCGCGCCGCGCGCGGCAGGCCGCCGTCGTGGCCGTCATGGCGGTGCTCGCGCTGCTGATCCTGGCCGTCGTGGTCCTCGTGGCGCTGGCCTCGGCGCTGCTCTAGCCGAACGTGAACACATAGGCGCGCACGCCGGGATCGGCGAAGGCGATCGCGAAGGTTCGCTGACCGCGCCCCCCGCGCTGACGAATCAGCTGGTACATCCGCGGCTCGGTCACGGCGCCCGCGCCCGCGGCGTCGACGTCCAGGCCGGCCGCGCCGTCGCCCGGCGGCGCGCCGTCCAGCGTCACCGTGAAGCGGACCTCGGCGCCGGCCTCCGGCGGCGGCGCGAGCACCAGGTTGAGGTCGCGCGCCTGGAAGCGGTACGCGATCGAGCCGCCGGCCGCGTCGAGCACGGCGGCCTCCGCGCCGACCGACCAGTCGCCGTCGAGCGCCCAGTGGTTGAGCGCCAGCCGGTCGACGCTCGCGCCGCGGCTGCGGCGCTCCCCGCGGCCCTTGCCGAGGTAGGTCTCCGGCGACCCCAGCGCGTCCCACTCGGCGGCCTCCGCCAGGCCGCCGGCGTCGACCGCGGTCGTCTCCTCGTCGAGGCCCAGCAGCTGCTGGAGGGCGCGCTCGGTCTCCTCGTAGGCGCCCTCGCCGAAGTGCTCGAAGCGGACGCGGCCGTCGCCGTCGACGAGGTAGACGGCCGGCCAGTACTGGTTCTCGAACGCCCGCCAGATCGCGAAGTCGTTGTCGATGACCACCGGATAGCCGACGCCCAGCTCGCCGGCGGCGCGCAGGACGTTGTCGAGGTCGTGCTCGAACCCGAACTCCGGCGCGTGCACGCCGACGACGACGAGCCCGCGGTCGCGGTAGCGCGCGTCCCACGCCCGGACGTAGGGCAGCGTGCGCAGCCAGTTGACGCACGAGTAGGTCCAGATGTCGACCAGGACCACGTGCCCGCGGAGGGCGTCGGCCGCCAGCGGCGCCGAGTTGAGCCAGTCGGGCGCGCGGTCGAGCGCCGCCAGCGGGCTCTGGAGCGGGTGGGTGGAGGACATCGCGGTCCGCCGAGCGTCGGTCGCGGCGCGGCGCGGAGCATCACCCGATGCGGGTGACCCGCGGCGGCCCGCGCGCGGACAAGGCGTTCGCGTTCTCCTCCACACCGCTCGAGGCGGGGAGTAGCGTCCCGCGAAACCCGACCGAACAGGAGGAGCCAATGCGCTTTCGCCTCTTCGTCCTCGCGGCCATCGTCGCGCTCGCCGTCCCGTCCGTCGCCGTCGCGCTGACGTCCAGGGACCGCCCTCCGGGCCATCAGCAGGAGGCCACCATCGCCGGGACATGGGACGTCAAGGTGTCCCCCGACGGGGACGCCCCGCTCACGGCCGTGCTGACGCTCACGCGCAGTGGCAGCGTCATCGAGACCGAGAGCGACCAGCCGGGCACCGGCCAGGGCTCGTGGAAGCGGACCGGACCCGACACCTTCGCGCTCGCGTTCAAGACGTACGTCTTCACCGCGACCGGCGATCCGGGCGGCGCGGTCCTCGTGCGCGTGCAGGTCAAGCTGGCCGACGGCACGCTCTCGGGGCCGTTCAAGTTCGACGTCTCCGACGCTGACGGCAACGTCGTCCAGTCGGGCAGCGGCACGGCGGAAGCGACACCGTTCGTGATCCCTGACCTCTAGGCCCTGCTCAGCCGGCGAGCGGGATCGCGGCAGCGACCACGGTCCCGCCGCCGGACGGGCTCTCGACCCGCAGCCGTCCGTCGAGCGCGGCGAGCCGGTCGGTCAGGCCGGTGAGGCCGCCGCCGTCGAGGCGGGCGCCGCCGATGCCGTCGTCGTGCACGCGGATCGCGAGCGTGCCGCCGTCGACGCGCGCCGTCACCTCGGCCTGCCCCGCCCGCGCGTGCTTGGAGACGTTGGTCAGCGCCTCGGCGACGACGAAGTAGGCGGTCGCCTCGACCGCCGCGGGCAGCCGGCCCACGGACACGTCGATGGCGACCGGCACGGGCATCGTCGACGCCAGCGCGATGACGCCGGAGCGCAGGCCGCCGCGCGTGAGCGACTCGGGCAGGATGCCGTGCGCGAGCTCGCGCAACCCGGCCGCGCTCCACGATGGCGCCGGTGGCCCCCGAGTTGTCGTCCATCCGGTAGGGCCGGCCCTCGCGGAGCACCGTCGCGATCACGCCGTCGCCGTCGGTCGCCAGCCGCGTGCCCACACCGACGGCGGCGGACAGGTGGGCGCCCACCTGCGCGACCACCGTCGCGGTCCCGTCGCCCTCGTCGCGGAACAGCGAGCAGTCGACGCCGCCGAGGACGGTCGCCAGCTCGTCGGCGACCCGGGCCAGCACCTCCTCCGGCGGCGCCTCCTTGGCGACGAGCGTCGCCACCCGCCGCAGGGCGGCCTGCTCCTCCGTGAGCCGTCTCGCCGTGGCCTGCGACTCGGTGTTGGCGATCGCGGTCGCGACCAGCGCGGTGAAGGAGGCGAGGCGCGCCTCGGTGTCCGGCGGCAGCGGCCGCTCCGGGGTGGAGGCCGCGAACGTCAGGCCCCAGACGCGACCGTCGACGACGATCGGCGTCGCGACCGCCGCGGAGATGCCGTGCTCGCGGACGTTCTCGGCGAGCGGACCGGTGGCCCCGGCCAGGTCGTCGAACCGGACCGGACGCGCCGTCTCGAAGACCGCCGTGGCGAGGTTCCTGCCTCCGAGGGGCCAGCGGCTGCCGACGACGACGACCTGGCGGGCACGGCCCGAGGTGGCGAGGACGACGAAGTCCTCGCCCGGCTTGTAGCGGCCCATCGCCGCCAGATCGGCGGCCAGCAGCCGCCCGACCTCGTCGGTGACCGTCGCGAACACCTCCTCCGGCGCGACGCCGCGGGCGACAAGCGTCGCGACCCTCCGCAGCGCGGCCTGCTCGTCCGCCAACTGCGCGAGCCCGGCGCGGCGCGCGGCGTTCGCGACCGCCGTCGCCACCAGCTCGGCGAAGGCGCCCAGGCGCGCCTCGGCGTCGGGCGGCAGCGGCTCCTCGCGCGTCCCGGTCACCGCGATCGCGCCCCACGGCCGGCCCTCGAGGATGATCGGCGTCCCGACCGACGCGCTCGTGCCGTCCGCGTTCTCGATGCGCGCCGGACGGGCCGTCGCGAACACGCGGGTGGCGAGGTCGTCGCCCCCAAGCGGCGAGCGGCTCCCGACGGGGCGGCCGTCCTCCGCCGTGCCGACGATGGTGCACGCGCTGCCGTCGGCCTCGTAGCGGCAGAGGGTCGTCAGGTCGCTGGACAGGTGCCGGGCGACCTCCCGGGTGACCGCGGCGAACACCTCTTCGGGCGGCGCGCCGTGGGCCACGAGGGTCGCGACGCGGCGCAGCGCCGCCTGCTCACCGGCGAGGACCTCCAGCTCCTGGCCGTGGAGGCGCGTGCCCATCGCGCGATCAAGCCTACGCCGATCGAGGTCGCCGCCGGCGCCATCACCACCTCGTCAGGCGCGCCGCTCGAAATGGTCTTGACGCCGCCGCGGCGCTGTCCTACAACAACCGGCATGGGCTACGAGGACCTCACCGCCGGCCAGCGCGTCCGCTCCTCCTCCGCCGCGACCCACGGCCTGTTCGGGCAGGTCATGGGGCTCGTGGCCGTCACGATCGGGTTCACCGCGCTCGGGGCCTACGTCGGGCGCGACCTCTCCGGCGGCTGGGGCATCGCGGCGTTCGTGGGCGCCCTGGTCTGCCTGATCGCGCTCAACGGCGCCAGCCGCCGCTCCGAGCCGCTGGCGCTGACGCTGCTCTTCGCCGTTGGCCTGCTGCTCGGCCTGGTGCTCGGGCCCGGCCTGGCGGCCTACGTCTCGGCGGACCCCGCCGCCGTCTGGCAGGCGGCCGGCGCGACGGCGCTGTTCATCGCGGCGCTCGGCTCCTACGGGTGGGCGACGGACCGCGACCTGTCCGGCCTGGCGCGCGGCCTGTTCTGGGCGCTGCTCGCGCTGATCGCGTTCGGGATCGTCGCGCTGTTCGTCGCGATCCCCGGCGCCAACGTGATCTACGCCGTCCTGGGCCTCGTGATCTTCGGCGGCTTCACCGCGTTCGACTTCCAGCGCCTGCGCCGCGCCGGCATGGACGCGGCCGTGCCGATCGCCGCGAGCATCTTCCTGGACGTGCTCAACGTCTTCCAGTTCTTCCTGCTGCTGTTCGGCGGGGGCGGCGGGTCGCGCGACTGATCCCGTCGGCGGGATCTGCGAGGCTCCGTGCCATGCCCGGCACGGATCGTCTTTACTCAGCGTTCACGCGCTCGCTCGGCGCGACGGGCGTGCGCGTCGGCGGCAGGCTCAGCATCCCGATCTACCGCGTCAGCGGCGGCCGCCTGATGGCCAAGATCGCCCGGGCGCCGGTGCTGCTGCTCACGACGACGGGGCGCAGGTCGGGCCAGCCCCGCACCGCGCCCGTCTGCTACATGCGCGACGGCGAGCGGCTGGTGGTCATCGGCTCCAACGCGGGGAACCCGAAGCCTCCGGCCTGGGCGCTGAACCTGGGCGCCCATCCCGAGGCCGACGTCGAGATCCGCAAGGAGCGCCGCGCCGTGACCGCGCGCGTCGCCGAGGGCGACGAGCGCGAGGACCTCTGGCGCCGCATGAACGAGCTCTACAACGGGTTCGAGGACTACAAGAAGCGGACCGACCGCGACATGAAGGTCTTCGTGCTGGAGCCGCGCCCACCGGCTCGCTGAGGCTCAGCATCTCCCCAGCGTGCTCACGCCGGAGGGCCAGGGTCGGCCTCGATCCTCCACCGGACAGAGCACCAACCTAAGGGGAATCGCAGATGTTGAACCACAGGATCGTCAAACCGCTCGCCATCGGCGCCGTGGTCGTCGTGCTCGCGGGCGGCGCGTTCGGGATCGTGGAGGCCAGCACCGGCGGCGGCTCAGCCGGCGCCAGCACGGGCACGGCGCAGACGGCGAAGGCCGGCGTGCCGCCGAAGGGCAGCTTCCCGGCGCAGGGCGGCGGCGCCCCGGCGCAGGGCGGCGCCGCGGCGAAGGGCGGCGGATCCAACGCGCGCTCCGCGCCCGCCGCCGGAGGCACCGTCGGCACCGTGAGCGACGTGACGAGCACCGGGTTCACGGTGACCACGCCGGCCGGCCAGAAGGTGACCGTCAAGACGAGCTCGACGACCAGCGCGACGGCCGGCAAGAGCGTCCTCGTGCTCGGGACGTCCGACGGCACCACGATCACGGCGACGCAGGTCCTCGCGCCCCCGACCGGCGGACCCACCACGTACACGCCGTCGAAGGTCGCCACCTTCCAGCGCGGGACGCCGACCACGTCCAAGCAGGACGGCAAGGTCCCGGCGAACTACACCGAGGGCTCGGGCACGATCGTCAGCGGGACGGACGCCAACCAGGCGACCACCGCCGCGCTGGCCGCCTATCCCGGCGGCGTCGTCGACCGCGTGGTCGAGCTGAGCAATGGCGAGTACGAGGTGCACGACATCGGCGTCAGCTGGCCGCACCACATCTTCGTCAGCTCCAGCTTCCAGGTCGTCGGCGCCGACTGACGCATCTAGGGCCGGAGGAACGCCTCGAGCGCCTGCGTGTCGGCCGTCGCCTCCGTCAGGCCGGGCCAGTCGAGCAGCGAGCGGTGCAGGTGCCGCGTGGTGCTGACGCCCTCGATCTCGAGCTCGTCCAACGCGCGCCGCGCCCGGGCCAGAGCCTGGGCGCGGTCGCGGCCGTGGACGAGGAGCTTGGCGATCAGCGAGTCGTAGAACGGCTGCACGGTGCCGCCCGCCATCACGCCGCTGTCGACGCGCACGCCGGGCCCGCCCGGCAGCAGCAGGTGCTCGATCCGCCCCGGCGACGGCAGGAAGCCCCGCGCCGGGTCCTCGGCGTTGATCCGGAACTCGAGCGCGGTCCCCGCGCAGCGGACGTCCTCCTGGCCGAACGACAGCGGCTCCCCGCCCGCGACACGCAGCTGCTCGGCGACGAGGTCGATGCCGGTCACCAGCTCGGTCACGCCGTGCTCGACCTGGATGCGGGCGTTGACCTCAAGGAAGTAGTAGGCGTCGCGCTCGACGTCGACCAGGAACTCGACCGTCCCGGCGTTCACGTAGCCCACCTCGGCCGCGACCGCGACCGCCGCCGCGCAGAGGCGCTCGCGCAGGGCCGGCCCGATGCTCGGCGACGGCGCCTCCTCGACGAGCTTCTGCCGCAGGCGCTGGATCGAGCACTCGCGCTCGAAGACGTGGGCGACCGACCCGTGCGCGTCGGCCATGACCTGGACCTCGACGTGCCGCGCCCGCTCGACCCGCTTCTCGACGAACATCCCGCCGTCGCCGAACGCCGCCCGCGCCTCGGCCGACGCCCGCCCGAACGCCTGGCGCAGCTCCTGGGGCGTCGCGACCATCCGGATGCCGCGCCCGCCCCCGCCCGCCGACGCCTTGAGCGCGACCGGGTAGCCGATCGCCTCGGCGGCCGCCTCGGCCACGTCGACGTCCTCCACCCGCCCCGTACCCGGCACGACGGGAACGCCGGCGCGCGCGGCCGCCTCCCGCGCGGTCACCTTGTCGCCGACGGCCTCCATCACCGCCGCGGGCGGGCCGACGAAGCGCAGGCCGGCCTCTGCGCACGCGCGCGGCAGCGCGGGCGCCTCGGCGAGGAAGCCGTAGCCGGGATGCACCGCGTCGGCGCCCGCCGCGACGGCCGCCGCGACGACCGCGTCCGGCCGCAGGTAGCTCTCGCGCGCGGGCGCCGGGCCGATCGGCACGGACGCGTCGGCCAGGCGCACGTGCAGCGCGTCGGCGTCGGCGTCGGAGTGCACGGCGACCGCCCTGAGCCCGAGGTCGCGGCACGCCCGGATGACGCGCACGGCGATCTCGCCGCGGTTGGCGATCAGCACGGACCGCAGCGGCGACGCGACGCTCATGCGGCCGCGCGCACGGTCGCGATCGCGCGGCCGGCCTCGGTGACCGCGCCCCGGACCGCGTGGGCCACCGCGACGGCGTTCGGCCCGTCGCCGTGGACGCACGCCGACCCCGCGCTGAGCGGCAGGTACGACCCGTCCACGGCCTCCACGACCGCCTTCTCCAGGAACAGCCGCGTCTGGTGCGCGGCGAACGCGACGTCGGTCTGCGCCTTCGACCGCTCCAACACGAGCCGCCCGTCGGGCGCGTAGGACAGGTCGGGGTAGATCTCGCCGACGACGCGCACGCCCAGGCCCCGGAGCTCCTCGCAGAACGGCACGCCCTCGACCGGCGCCGGCCAGTAGACCATCACGTCGTCGCCGAGGTCCCGGACCGCCCGGGCGACCGGCCGCGCGAGCGCGGCGTCGTCGCGCAGCTCCACGAAGAACGCGCCGTGCGGCTTGACGTGGTTCAGCTCGCCGCCCGCCGCGCGCAGGAACGCCTGCAGCGCGCCCGCCTGGTAGCGCACGTAGGCCGCCGCGTCCTCCGGGCTGATCGCCATCGCGCGGCGGCCGAAGCCGAGCAGGTCCGGCAGGCCCGGATGCGCGCCGACCGCCACGCCGTGGCGCAGGGCGAGCGCGACCGTCCGCGCCATCGTCACCGGATCGCCGGCGTGGAAGCCGCAGGCGACGTTCGCCGAGGTCACCAGCGGCATGACCTCCTCGTCGCTGCCCAGCGACCAGTTGCCGAAGCTCTCCCCCAGGTCGCAGTTGATGTCGAAGCTCTCCGCGGTCATGGCGCCGCCCCTCGCGTTCGTCAGTCCGCGGGGTCGAGCTCGGCCACGACGTCGCCGGCGCCCACGACGCCGGCGTCCTCGACGGCGAACGCGCGCACCCGGCCGCGGACCTCGGAGTGCACTTCATGGAACTGCTTCATCACTTCGACGAGGCCGATCACTCCGCCATCCTCGACCACGTCGCCCTCGGAGACGAACGGCGGCGAGTCGGGATCGGGGCGGCGGTAGAACACGCCGGGGATCGGGGATCGGACGACGTTGTCGGCGGACACGTGGGGCTCCTATCGGCGGCTCAGGTGGTCACGCGCGCGCTCCAGCGCCTCGCGCCCCTCGCGGCGCGCCGCGAGCGCGTCGTCGAGGGTCACCGAGGTGAAGCGGACGTGCTCGTTGGTCTTGGTCTGCCCGATCCGGTCGAGGTCGGCGGAGATGATCGTCGCGATCGTCGCGTAGCCGCCGCCGGTGACCGCGTCGGCCAGCAGCGCGATCGGCTCGACCCCGCCCGGGACCTGGATCGAGCCGATCGGGTAGCCGAAGTCGACGACGTTCGACGGGTCGTTCCCCGCGCCCGGCGGCGGCTCCCGGTCCACGAACGCCAGCGCCTCGCCGCGGAAGCGGTAGCCGACGCGGTTGGCGTCGGGCGTCACGGTCCAGGTCGTGGCGAGGAACGTCTCCAGGCTCTCGGGGACCAGCCGGTAGCTGGCGAGCCCGACCACGACGCGCAGCTCGGCGTCGCCGTCGATCCGCGGGCGCAGGCGCTCGGGCAGCTCCGCGCCCGGCGTGCCCGCGACCCCGGCGCCGACCGGCACGACGTCGCCCGCCTGCAGCGCGCGCCCCTCGAACCCGCCCAGGGCACACAGCGTGTAGGTCGCGCGGCTGCCGACGTAGGCCGGCACGTCGATGCCGCCGGCCACCGCCAGGTACGCGCGCGCGCCTGACTGGATGTAGCCGAACGAGACGACGTCGCCGGCCGCGACCGCGTGCGACCGCCACGACGCGATCGGCTCGCCGTTGAGCTTGGGCCCCAGCTCCGCGCCGGTCACGGCGATGACCGTGTCGCCGGTGACCTCCAGCTCGGGCCCGAGGTACGTGATCTCCAGCGACGCCAGGCCGTCGGGGTTGCCGACGAGCAGGTTGCCGACGCGGTACGAGGCCTTGTCCATGGCGCCCGACGGCGGCATCCCCGCGGCGTACAGGCCGATGCGCCCCTCGTCCTGGACCGTGGTCTGCAGCCCGGGCGTCCTGACCTCAAGCGCCATCGAGGCTCCTCTCCAGGCTCGCGGTCACGCCGTCCGGATCGTCGTACCAGCGGCGCGGGACGAACTCCACGTCGGCGGTCCGGTACGCGAACGTCTCCTCCGCGACGGCCGCCCGGATGCGGTCGAGCTCCGGCCGGTCGACGGACCGATAGCGGATGATGTCGCCCGCGCGGAAGAACCAGTCGCGGTCGCGGAAGTCCGGCAGCCGGCGCGTCGCGGAGAAGAACGGCGTCGCGCACATGCCGAGCAGCTGGTAGCCGCCCGCGCCGCGGACCGGGTAGACGGTCGCGAACGCGCCGCCCCACGCGAAGGCCAGCTCCGGCGTGTCGGTGCGCGGCCGCACGTACTTGGGGACCTCGATCTGGCGGTCGGCGGCGACGAGCTGGTAGCCCCAGGTCAGGCCGGGGACGAAGCCGATCATCGTCACGAGGAACGGCACCCCGAAGACCGCGTCCCGGAACGCCTCCGGCGTGGCGAAGCCGTTGAGCTGGGCGGCGAACTCGATGTCGGTGAGGTCGGGCGTCTGGTGCCGGTCGCGGAACCGCTGGACGACCTCGCGCGTCCACGGGTCGTCCCACAGGACCGGCACGTCGACGACCCGCGTCTGGAGGTGGAAGTCGGCGGCGTCGCCGACCTGCTCCTCCAGGGCGCGCAGGTCCTCTTCGAGCGCGCGCGGGTGCAGCACGTCGGGGTCGAGGCGGACGAGGTAGGACGCGTTCGAGGGGCAGATGTCCAGCACGCCGTCGAGGCGCTGCTCCTCCAGCCGGCGGCAGATGGCCAGCGCGCGCATGTTGACGCCGACGCTCATGCCCTCGGCGAGCTGGACGAGCAGCCACTCGTCGCCGCCGTTGCTGTATCGCGTCTCCGACTGCTCAGCGATCTCCATCGATGTGGCTCCTCGTGAGCGGGATGTCGGCGACGACGAGCGTGCCGCCGTCGGCCGGGCTCTCGACCCGGAGCCGGCCGTCGAGGACGGCGAGCCGGTCCCGGAGTCCCAGCAGGCCGCTGCCGTCGGGCCGCGCGCCGCCGATGCCGTCGTCGCGCACCCGGGCCTCGAGCGCTCCGTCCGCGACGCGGACGGTCACCGTGGCGTGCGCCGCCGCGGCGTGCTTGGCGACGTTGGTCAGCGCCTCGGCGACGACGAAGTACGTGGTCGCCTCGACGACGGCGGGCAGCCGGCCCACGGACACGTCGGTCTGCACCGGCACGGGCATCCGCGACGTCAGGGCGTCCACGCCGGCGCGCAGCCCGCCGTCGGCGAGCACCGCCGGGAGGATGCCGTGCGCGAGCTCGCGGATCTCGTGCGTCGTCAGCCGGGCGTGGTCGAGCGCCTCGGCCAGCAGCGCGGCGAGGTCCCGGTCGCCGTTCTCCAGGGCGCGCTGGGCCAGCTTGAGCGTGACGACGGTGTGCACCAGCCGCTGCTGCGCGCCGTCGTGGAGGTCCCGGACGACGCGCCGGCGCTCCTCGTCGGCCGCGGCCACGACGCGCGCCCGCGACTCCGCCAGCTCGGACCGCGCCTCGGCGTTGGCGATCGCCGTCGCCACGAGCTGGGTGAACGAGGCGAGACGGAGCTCGGTGTCCGGCGGCAGCGGCCGGTTCTGCTTGGAGCCGACGGCCATCAGGCCCCACACCCGGCCCTCGACGACGACCGGCGTCCCGACCGCCGAGCGGATGCCCGTGTCGCGGATGCCTTCCGCGAGCGCGCCGCTGGCCAGCGTGTAGTCGTCGAGACGGGCCGGACGGCCCGTCTCCAGGATGCGCGTCGCGAGGTTCATCGCCCCGCCGATCGGCCACCGGCTGCCGACCGGGAACACGTTCCCCGCGCTGGCGACGAACAGCAGGACGCGGCCGGGCTCATAGCGGCACACGTTCGCCATGTCGACGGAGAACAGCCGTACGACTTCGGTGGCGACCGTCGCGAACACGTCCTGCGGGCGAGTCCCGCTCGCCACGAGCGTCGCCACCCGCCGCAGCGCGGCCTGCTCCTCGGCCAGCCGGCGCAGCCCCGCCCGGCTCTCGGTGTTCGAGATGGCCGTCGCGACCAGCTCGGTGAACTCGGCGAGCCGGTCCTCGACCTTCTCGGGCAGTGCGGCGCGGCTGTCGGCGGCCGCCATCCAGCCCCAGATGTCGCCGTCGACGATGATCGGCGCGCCGGCCGACCCGCGCAGCCGGGACTCGCGGCTGGCGCCGGCGATCGAGCCGGAGAGGTCGGCGTAGTCGTCGATCCGCGCAGGGCGGCCGGTCGCCAGCATCTGGACGGCGAGGCCCGGTCCGTCGAGCGGCCAGCGGCTCCCGGGCCGCCACACGTGCGGGACCTCGCTCCACTCGCCGATCACGGTCGCCGACGTCTTGCCCGGCTCGAAGCGCCACACCAGGACCAGCGGCAGGCCCACGACGTGCCCGACCTCGCGGGCGATCGCGGCGAAGACGTCGCCCGACGCCGCCCCGCCGGCCACCAGCGCGGCGATCCGCCGCAGCGAGTCCTCGCGCGCGCTGGGCACCTGCTCGGCCCGCGCGCGGCTCCGCACCTCGGAGAACGACACGAGCGCGCCGCGGCCCTCCGGCAGCTCGACCGGGAGCGAGACGTAGGAGACGGCGAGCTTCGAGCCGTCGCGCCGGAAGAACCAGTCCAGGTCGCGCGCGACCGTCCGGCCCGTGGCGCCGGGAAGCAGCAGCGGGCAGTCGGCGGCGGGATAGGGCGCCCCGGCCGGGTGCTCGTAGTGGACGGTCTCGTGCCGGCGGTGCCCGAGCAGGTCGTCGGCGCTCTCGTAGCCCAGCGCGGTGGTCGCGGCGAGGTTGGCGAAGCGGATGACGTCGTCGCGATCGACGACCCAGGTCGGCTGCGCGGACACCTCGCTCGCGGCGACGAGGAGATCCTCGCCACTGATCCTGAGTCCAGCCAGATCGGTCAGGCAATGGGGTGGCACGGGAAGCCTCTGGGCGCCACCCAGTCTACGTTCGGTGCTCTGGCCGAAGTCAAGGCCGGCTGACGTTCCGGCACTGCTGGGAGCGCGCCCGCTGGCTAGGGTGGGGCCATGAGGACCGTTTGCGTGACCGGGGCGAGCTCCGGCTTCGGAGCCGCCATCGCGCGCCGCTTCGCCACGTCCGGGGACCGCGTCGTCGCCGCCGCGCGGCGGGGCGAGCGGCTCGCCCCGCTGGCCGAGGAGTTCGGCGACCGCGTCCACGTCGTCGAGCTGGACGTGCGCGACGGCGCCGGCGTCGAGCGCGCGCTCACGACGCTGCCCGCGCCGTTCTCCGCGATCGACGTCCTGGTCAACAACGCGGGCCTGGCCCTGGGGCTGAACCCCGCGCAGGACGCCGACCTCGACGACTGGGACACGATGATCGACACCAACAACAAGGGGTTGGTCCACTGCACGCGCGCCGTGCTGCCCGGGATGGTCGAGCGGCGCCGCGGCCACATCATCAACATGGGGTCGGTCGCCGGCACCTACCCGTACCCGGGCGGCAACGTCTACGCCGCGACCAAGGCGTTCGTCCACCAGTTCACCATCGCGCTCCGCAGCGACCTGCACGGCACCGGCGTCCGCGCGACGACGATCGAGCCGGGGATGGCCGAGACCGAGTTCACGGTCGTGCGCTACGGCGGCGACCAGTCGAAGGCCTCCGAGCTCTACGCCGGGATGCAGCCGCTGAGCGCCGACGACATCGCCGACACCGTCGCCTGGGCGGCGGACCGCCCCGCGCACGTCAACATCAACGCCATCGAGATCATGCCCGTGGCGCAGAGCTTCGCCCCCTTCCAGGTGGCCCGGGAAGGCTAAGAGGACTTCAGCCAGGCCAGGAGGTCGGCGTTGATCGTCTCGGCCTCGGTGGTCGGCATGCCGTGCGGGAAGCCCGGATAGCTCTTCAGCGACCCGTTGGGCAGCAGCTTGGCCGACAGCGGCCCGGAGTCGGCGTAGGGCACGATCTGGTCGTCCTCGCCGTGCATGACGAACGACGGCACCGTGATCTTCTTGAGGTCCTCGGTGAAGTCGGTCTGCGAGAAGGCGACGATCCCGTCGTAGTGGGCCTTCGCCCCGCCCATCATCCCCTGGCGCCACCAGTTCTCGATGATCGCCTCCGACGCCGTGGCGCCAGGGCGGTTGAACCCGTAGAACGGGCCCGACGGCAGCGCGCGGTAGAACTCGGAGCGGTTGGCGGCCAGCTGCGCCTGGAGGTCGTCGAACACGCTCTTGGGCAGACCGCCGGGGTTGGCGTCGGTCTGCACCATCAGCGGCGGCACCGAGCTGATCAGGACGGCCTTCGCCACGCGGTCCTGGCCGTGCCGCGCGATGTAGCGGACGACCTCGCCACCGCCGGTGGAGTGCCCGACGTGGATGGCGTCCTTCAGGTCGAGGTGCGCCGTCACCGCCGCCAGGTCGTCGGCGTAGTGGTCCATGTCGTGCCCGTCGCCGGTCTGCGTCGAGCGCCCGTGCCCGCGCCGGTCGGCCGCGATCACCCGGAAGCCGTTGTGCAGGAAGAACAGCATCTGGGTGTCCCAGTCGTCGGCCGAGAGCGGCCAGCCGTGGCTGAAGACGATCGGCTGGCCCGAGCCCCAGTCCTTGAAGTAGATCTCGATGCCGTCGGAAGTGGTGATCGTGCCCATGCGAGGCCTCCGAGTCGAGTGCGGCGTGGCAGAGCTGTGCGTTGGGCAACGTAACCCGGGTGGACCAGCGGGTGGGCGCCACGTAGGCTGGCGACACGACGCTGCACGGTGACGTACGTCATCGGCGAGTGAGGTTCGGTCGAGCGACGCACGCGACCCGCAGCAGGCGGACGTAGCGTCCGCGCTGTCCTCGTCAACCCCATCGCAAAGGAGCAACATCATGGGGAACTCCGCTGATCCGACCGTCGTCCTCGTCCACGGAGGCTTCGCCGACGCGTCGTTCTGGACGCCGGTCATCCAGGCGCTGCAGGCCCGCGGCGTCGACGTCGTCGCGCCGGCCAACCCGCTGCGCGGCCTGGCGCTCGACGCCGAGTACATCGCGAGCTTCGTCAACCAGATCGACGGCCCCGTGCTCCTCGTCGGCCACTCCTACGGCGGCGCGGTGATCACGGTGGCCGGGGCCGCGGCGGACAACGTCGTCGGGCTCGTCTACGTCGCGGCGTTCATCCTCGACGAGGGCGAGTCGTTCGCCGAGATCTTCGCCGGCTTCCCGCCGACGCCGCTCGGCGAGGCGCTGCGGCCGAGCAACTACCCGCTGGCCGACGGCGACACCGCGGTCGAGCTGACGATCGCGCCCGACCAGTACCGCCACGCGTTCGCGGCCGACCTGCCCGAGGAGCAGACGCGCGTGCTGGCCGTCATGCAGCGGCCGTTCGCGGCGATCTTCGACGACCGCGCGCAGGCCGCGGCGTGGAAGAAGCTGCCGTCCTGGGCCGTCGTCGCCACCTCCGACAACGCGATCCACCCGGACGCCGAGCGCCACATGGCCCAGCGGGCCGGCGCCGAGGTGATCGAGGTCGACGCGTCGCACTCGATCGCGCTGTCGCAGCCGGCCGCCGTCGCCGAGCTCATCCAGACCGCGGTCACGGCGACCGCGGCCGGCGCCGTCGAGGCCTGACCGGCGACCGTCGCGCGGAACCGGCGGGGCGCCTGCACGGCGTCTCACCGGTCTGCGACGATCGCCGGCGATGTCCAGCGCGGCCCGCGATGTCCTCAGCCCGCTGCTCGGCCGCGAGCCCGAGCTGGCGCGGCTGCGAGCGCTGCTCGACGTCGACTCCGGCGGCGGCTCCCTGGTCCTGCGCGGCGAGCCGGGGATCGGCAAGTCGCGGCTGGCCGCCGAGGCGACGGCGCTCGCCGTCGACGCCGGCTTCCGGGTCCTCAGCACGAGCGGCGTGCAGTCCGAGGCCCGGATCGGCTTCGCCGGGCTCCACCAGCTCGTCCGGCCCGAGCGCGGGCGCGTGGCCGGCCTGCCGTCGCGCCACCGCGCGGCGCTCGACGCCGCGTTCGGGCTGAGCGACGACGCGGCGCCCGACCGCTTCCAGATCGGGATGGCGGTCCTCGACCTGCTGTCCGAGGCGGCCACCGACGCGCCGGTGCTGGTCGTCGCCGAGGACGCGCACTGGCTCGACCAGCCCAGCGCCGAGGTCCTGGCGTTCGTCGCGCGCCGGGTCGAGTCCGACCCGATCGCCGTCCTGGCCACCGCGCGCGAGGGGTATCGCTCGCCGCTCACGGAGTCCGACCTGCCGGAGCTCGACCTCCAGCCGCTGGGGACGGAGGTCGCCGAGGAGCTGCTCGACGTCGCCGCGCCGGCGCTCGCCGCGCCCGCCCGGCGCGAGGTCCTGCGCGAGGCCGCCGGCAACCCGCTCGCGCTGATCGAGCTGCCGTCGGTCGCGGCGGTCTCCGAGCCGGGCGTCGTGCCGATCACCGAGCGGCTGGAGCGGGCGTTCGCGGCGCGTGCCGCCGACCTCGCGTTCGCCGCGCGGGTGGCGCTGCTCGTGGCGGCGCTGAACGACCGCGACGACCTCGGCGAGATCCTCGACGCCGCGCGCCTGGCCGCCGGGGAGCCCGTGGAGGTCTCCGACCTCGCGGCCGCCGCCGAGGCCGCGATCGTCGAGCTCGACCTGCGGTCGGTCCGCTTCCGCCACCCGCTCGCGCGGTCGGCGATCAGCCAGAGCGCGCCGGTCGGGCTGCGGCGTCAGGTCCACGAGGCGCTGGCGCAGGTCCTGGCCGGCGATCCCGACCGCCAGGTCTGGCATCGCGCGGCGCTGTTGAGCGGTGAGCAGGAGGACGTGGCCTGCGCGCTGGAGGAGGCGGGCCGGCGCGCGCAGCGGCGCGGCGCGCCGGGCGCGGCGGTCGCGGCGCTGCGCCGGGCCGGTGAGCTGAGCGCGCCGGAGCACCGCTGCCGGCGCCTGCTCGCGGCGGCGCGCCTGGCGCAGGAGCTGGGTCGTCCCGATGTGGTGTCGCCGCTGCTGCGCGAGGTCGACCGCCTCGACCCGACGCCGCGCGAGCGGGCGCGGGCGACGTGGATCACGGAGGTCGGCCGCCCGCGCGCGCTCCGCGACGGCAAGCGGGCGACGGCGCTCGTCGCCACCGCCGAGGAGGCCGGGCTCGCCGGCGACGACGACCTGCGGATCGACCTGTTGTGGTTGGTCGCGCAGCGCGCGTGGTGGGCCGATCCGGGCGCCGACGCGCGCCGCCGGCTCGTCGCGGCGACGGACGCTCTCGGCGGCGGCGCGGACACGCCGGACCCGCGGATCTTCGCGATCTACGCGTACGCCAACCCGCTCGGGCACGCGCCGGAGGTCATCGCGCGGCTGCGCGCGGACGCGCTGGAACGCCACCACGACGTCGACGCCGCCCGCCACTTCGGCCCGGCGGCGACGGTCGCCGGCGGCTTCGGCGTGGCCGCCGGGCTCCTCGACGAGGCCGTCGAGGGGCTGCGCCGCGAGGGCCGGGTCGGCCATCTCCCCCGCATGCTCGCGCTCCAGGGAATGGTCTCCGCGCGGATGGGCCGCTGGGACGTGGCGATCCCCGCGGCCGAGGAGTCGCGGCGCCTGTCGCTGGAGCTCGGCGAGCGGCTGTGGGAGGCGGGCGCGGACACCGTCGGCGCGCTGATCGCCGGCATGCGCGGCGACGAGGCGGGCGCCGAGCAGCAGGCCGCGGCCGCCGAGCGCCGCGGGCTCGCGTTGGGCGCGGACTTCATCGTCGCGATGGCCCAGATCGGGCGGAGCGCCGGGCGCCTCGGGGCGGGCCGCCAGGCCGACGCCTACATGTCGGCCCGCCGCGTCTTCGACCCGGCCGATCCCGCCTACCACCCGACGATGCGGACCTGGTTGTTGATGGACTACGCCGAGGCGGCGAGCAGTCCGGAGGAGGTCGACGAGGTGCGGGCGATGCTCGACGACGTCGAGCGTTGTGCCGGAGACGAGCCGGGCGACTGGATCGCGCTGGGGCTGCGGCACGCGCGCGCCGTGACGGCCGGGGACGACGCCGAGGCCGGCGAGCGCTTCGCCGCGGCGCTGGCGGCGGACCTCAGCCTGTGGCCGTTCCAACGCGCGCGGCTCGAGCTCGCCCACGGCCGCTGGCTGCGGCGTCAACGGCGCATCGGCGAGTCCCGCGTCCCGCTGCGCGCGGCCCGGGACGCCTTCGACGCGCTGGGCTGCGTGGCCTGGGGCGAGCAGGCGCGCCGCGAGCTGCGCGCGTCCGGCGAGACGAGCCGGCGCCGCAACCCGGACGCGCGCGACGAGCTGACGGCGCAGGAGCTCCAGATCGCGCAGCTGGCCGCGTCCGGGCTCTCGAACCGCGAGATCGGCGAGCGGTTGTACCTGTCGCACCGCACCGTCGGCACGCACCTGTACCGGATCTTCCCGAAGCTCGGGATCACGGCGCGGGGCGAGCTGGCGGGCGCGCTGGGGCGTCAGTAGCGGCGCGGGAGCGACACCATGGAGATGGTCTCGTTGCCCGTCGTGCCGGAGCGCAGGTAGAGCCGTCTGTGCGTCAACGCGCCCACCGAGGCCGTCGTGCGGATCGTGAAGCGACGGCGATCGGAGAGCCGCAGGAGCTCGACGCTGCGGATGCCGGGCCCGCGCCAGATCGGCTGCGCCAGCCACCCGTCGCCGAGGACCGGATCGAGATCCTCGGCGCCGAACGGCGCCGGCAGCGCGACGGGCTTGGCGGTACCGCACCGGTGCAGCTCGGCGTGCGCCTGCGTGTCGATCAGGACCCACGGCTTGCGGACGGTGACGGGCAGCATGCGCGGCGACTCAGTCGCCTGCGTCTCCGCTCGGACCGAACGCAGCGGGGAGCACAGCGGCGTGGCCAGGTCCGGAGCGTCGAGGTCGAGCGTTCGCAGCGGGTCGAGCGGCTGTCCGTACCGCAGTTCGCCCGTTCGCCAGTTGTAATAGCTGTCGAAGGGGCCGTGGTAGCCGCTGGTGCTGAACCAGATCCACTGGTTGCCAACGGCACCCGGCGGGCTGGTGGCCTCATCCGCACTGGCGCCGAGCGGTTCGTTCCGCGTCACACGCACGACCGCGCCGCCGGTCAGCGACGTCACCGCCAACGGCTGCGCCATCGTGTTCGGGTCAACCTGCGTGACCGCACCACACGCATACGCGACCCGCCCACCGCCGATCGCCGTCGCCGTACACCCCTCCGGCGCCGGCACGACCGCCGTCCTCCCCGCATCGGTCACCCTGACCGCCACCCCACCCGACGCTGCGGTGCGATAGCCGATCGACCTGGCGTCAGCCTGCCCCAACCACGTCGCCCCGGTCACGACCCGCTGCGGACGCAACGGCGTCACGGCCGCAGCGGTCGCCAACGACGGCACGGCCGCGATCGCCATCACGCCACTCACAACGACCAAAGCAATGAACGTCTTGCGCATGCTCGACTCAACGGACCACGTTCGACGAAGTTGCGCCCGCGTCGAGCTGGCCGTGCAGGAGTTCGGTGGCGACGTAGCGGGTGCTGCGGGTGCGGCCCTGCTGGCTGACCAGGCCGGCGTCGAGGAGGCGGCGAAGATCGCCGCTGGCCGTCGGCAGGGACACGTCGGCCTCGGCGGCGTACCCGGCGCGCTCGGCTCCGCCGAAGACGCTCTGCTCGAGGGCGATGACGAGCCGATCGGGCCAACCGCGCGCGGCGACCAGCTGCTCCAGGTCCTGCCAGCGGCGTGCCGCTCGCTCGAGTTGGTCGGCGCGCCGGATGACCTGGTCGAAGTGGGCCTGGAGGCAGAACTCGATCCACGGCGTCGCGTCACGGTCGGGCTGGTAGCTGCCGCCCTGCACCTGCTGCAGCACCTCGTAGTACGCCGAGGTGTTCTGGCTGAGGTGCTCCTCGATCGAGCCGAACTCGGGGGCGAGCAGTCCATCGCGGGCGAGGACGAGCGACTGCACGATGCGCGACACGCGGCCGTTGCCGTCGGTGAACGGATGGACCGAGACGACGTGGAGATGCGCCATCGCGGCGCGAACGACCTGATGGACATCGGGGTCGCCCTTGTGCAGCCAGGCCACCACCTCCCCCATGAGCTTGGGCACCAGCTTCTCGTCGGGCGCGACATAGGCCATGCCCTCGCCGGTGAGGCCCGTCACGCCGATCGGGTGATCGCGCCAGCGGCCGGGCCGCTTGTCGCGCTGGAACGAGCAGGCGTCGAAGTGCAGGTCCAGGATCACGCGGTCGTACCAGCGGAAGGCCGTGTCTCCAGCCATGACCGCGACGTGCTCCATCGCGCGGGCGTAGGACGTGAGCGCCATGCGATCGGCGTCGTGGGGATCGGGCGCCGTCTGGCCGGCGACGAGGTCGACGATCTCCGCGTCGGGCACGGCGAAGCCCTCGATCGCGATCGAGCTCTCGGCCGACTCGGCGCGCACCTGACGGCGCAGCGTGCCGATCCACGGCGTCGCGGCGCCGACCCGCGCGCCCAGCGCGGCGCGAAGCTGATCGAGATCAGCGAGGCGACTCCGAATCTCGGCGGAGAGCTTGGGCGTCCTGAAGAGCATCGAACGTAAGACTAGACGAGTTTACGTATATTCGTCAAGCCGATAACGAAGCGGGCGGCGGAGATCGCGCGAAGGCGACGCGCGCCCGTCAGGATCTCGGCAGGACGTGACCTACGACGAGAGAGGACTCGGATGACGAGCTACGCAGTCGCGCGACTGGACGAGATCGAAGAGCTGACCGACGGGCGCGAGCCGTATCGACCGGTCAGACACCACTTCGGGATCTCGTCCTTCGGCGTCAACGCCTGGACGGCCCGTGACGTGGGCGACCGGATCATCAACGAGCACGACGAGTCGGAACTCGACGGGGACGAGGAGTTGTACCTCGTCTTGACCGGGCGGGCCGTGTTCGAGCTCGACGGCGAGCGGGTCGTCGCGCCCGCCGGCACGTTCGTCTTCGCTCCTCCTGGCGTGAAGCGGACGGCGTTCGCCGAGGAGCCCGACACGACGGTCATCGCGCTCGGCGGCACGCCGGGAAAGGCGTACGTGCCCGACGGCTGGGAGCTCTGGGCCCCGCTGAACCCGCTGTACAAGGCGGGCCGGTACGCCGAGGCGGCCGATCAGGGACGCCAACTGGTCGAGGCTCATCCGGCATACGCCGGGTTGTTCTACAACCTCGCCTGCTGCGAGAGCCTCGCGGGCCGGACGGCCGACGCGGTGGATGACCTCGGGCGCGCGATCGACCGCTCGGAGCGGTTCCGCTCGTACGCGAAGGACGATGCCGACTTCGATCCGATCCGCGACGAGCCCGCGTTCAAGGCGTTGATCGGGCGCTAGCCAGCCGCGTGGACTGCCGCGGGTCAGCTCCCGAACCGCGCCCTGGACGCGCGCGGGGCGCGAGCGCCACGACGGGCGCGGGGGATCGTGCCGTCCTCGCCGATCGGGCCCGCCGAGGCGGAGAGCAGCCGGGCGGCCTCGTCCTCTCCGACGCGCGCGACGAGCCAGTCGCGCGTGGCCACCGAGGCCGCCGCGGCGCGGCGGCGCAGCTCGGGGTCGGGGTGCCGCTCGGCCGTGAGATCGGCGCCCACCAGCAGCGCGGCGGCGATCTCGTCGTCCGAGCGCCTGTCGCCCCGCGCGCGGGCCAGGTCGAGCATGCTCGGCACGCGGACGGCCGCGACCTCCTCGTCGGTGGGCTGCGGGGTGACGTGACGGCGAGCCCCGAAGATGCGTGCGAACGGATTCACGCGCTGACCAGAGCAGAGGACATGCCCTCACGGTACCTCCCCGCAGCGCGCCGCGGGTCAGGGCGACGCGATGACGTTGCCGCTGTTGAGCGGCGCGCCGTTGGTGACGACGACCGACAAGCCACCGTTGAACACATCTCCGACCGCCGGACCGGCCTGCGCGTAGCTCCCGAAGGCCGGGATGGGCACCACTGGGACGACGGACGCCGGGTCCGCCAGCGCCGCCTCCGCCGCGGCGGCGGAGGCCGGAGGCAGGAACGGCGCGGCCGGAAGCAGCGCCAGCGGCGGGACGGCGGGCAGCTCAGCCTTCGCCGAGCCCGCTCCGACCGCCACCGCCAGGACCGCCATCAGGGACACCGCGCCACCGGCGCGCGTCATGCGTCGCTTCATCTGCATCTCCTTCTCCGCCCATTTCGAACTTCCAGGCATTGTCCGGCCCGCACGACCCCACCGGACTGATCCTCGGATCGGCTCGTGATGGACGCGCGGCCACTCCCGCGCGCACGCCGTAACGTCGTGGCATGAGCACGGCACGCCCCACCACCATCGCCGGCGTTCGGATCCCCGACAGCGCGCTGGCGCGCGATGCGACCCAGCTCGTCGGCGACATCAGCACCCCGTTGCTCTTCGCGCACTCGCGCCGCGTGTTCCTCTGGG
This sequence comes from Baekduia sp., assembly GCA_036518975.1. Taxonomy (GTDB): domain Bacteria; phylum Actinomycetota; class Thermoleophilia; order Solirubrobacterales; family Solirubrobacteraceae; genus Baekduia. Next base: position 37,540 of record DATDMD010000025.1, on the reverse strand, counting down.
GCTCGCTCGAAGGGACGCGCCGGCGCCTCGAGCATGACCCAGAGCTGCTGTACGTGGGCTCGATGTTCCACGATGTCGGGCTGCTCGAAGGCCACCGTTCCGCCGACGAGCGCTTCGAGGTCGACGGTGCCAACGAGGCGCGGCGCTTCCTGGAGTCCCGCGGGCTCTCGGAGGAGCAGGTGATGACGGTGTGGCTGGCGATCGCCCTGCACACCACGCCCGGAGTGACGGACTACCTGCAGCCCGAGGTGCGGCTCGTGCAGTTCGGCGCCGGCTACGACGTGGTCGGCCGCAACTACGACCACGTGCCGGCCGAGCTGCGCGACGAGGTCCTGGCGGCGCACCCCCGGACGGGCTTCAAGGACGGCATCGTCGACGCGTTCTACGACGGCATCAAGGACAAGCCGCTCACGGCGTACGGCACCATGAACAGCGACATCCTCGAGGCCAAGGACCCGTCGTACGTGGGGCCGAACATGTGCGCGCTGATCCGCGGCTCCTTCGCCGAGTAGGCCGCCTGCTCGGATCACCCGGTTCGGAGGAGGAGCGGCAGGCGCGGCACACCTCCGTCCGCTCGTGGCCGCCGGTGCTCGACGGCGTCGCCGCCACGCCCAGGAGGGGATGTCGCCCGACCGTGGTGCCGCAGGTCGGAACCGCAGCGCCTTGATCCCGGCCAGATGGAGGGCGACCGACAAGAGAGAGACCCATGGCGGAGAGCCGAACGCGCGCAACACCAGGATCGACCACGCGCCGGTGCGAAGGCGATAGAGCCGCCAGGAGGGCCGACCGCGGCCAACCCCCAGCCGGCGCCCTGCGAGACAGTCGAGGCGCGTCAACCGAGAGACGCCATGGCGGAGAGCGCCAAACGCCAAGCACCACCAGGATCGACCACGCGCCGGTTGCGGAAGCGACCGCGCCGCCAGAACGGCCGACCGCGGCCAACCCCGCCGGCGCCCTGTGAGGCAGTCGAGGCGCGTCAACCGAGGGACGGCTGGCGGGGCACAGAAACGAAAGAAAGCCCTGCAAAGCAGGGCCTTCTGACCTAAGCGGGCGACGGGGGTCGAACCCGCGACCTTCGGCTTGGGAAGCCGACGCTCTACCAACTGAGCTACACCCGCGCGGGGTTCGGAAGTCTAGCGATCGGGCCTAACGGCAGCGCAACCCGTGGTCGCAATACCCTGTGCGCGTGACCGAGGCGCGGAAGAGGCCGATCGTTCCCGCCGTCGTCGGGCTGCTCGCGGTGGCGCTGGTCGTGCTCCTCGTCTATGGCGTCGTCCATGGTGGGCAGGACACGACGCTCGACGACGCGGTCAAGAAGGGTGAGCGGCCGCCGGCGCCGGGCCTGAACCTCGCGCTCCCGGTCCTCAACGGCCACAGCCAGCGCTCGCTGGCGGACTACAAGGGCCAGGTCGTCGTCCTGAACTTCTGGGCCTCCTGGTGCGAGCCGTGCCGGTCCGAGGCGCCGATCCTCGCGAAGACCCAGCAGAAGCTGACGGCGTCCCACACCGGCACCGTCCTCGGCGCCACCTACAACGACGCCCCCGAGGACTCCAACGCCTTCGAGCGCGAGTTCAAGGTCTCCTACCCCTCGCTGCGCGACGTCGGCACCGACCTCGCCCAGAAGTACGGGACCCGCGCCCTGCCCGAGACCTTCGTCATCGACGCCAAGGGCCGCGTCGTCGCGGTCTCCCGCGGCGTCGTCAAGCAGTCGTTCCTGGACCGCGCGATCGCCGAGGCCAAGAAGACATGAGACGCGCGACCGTGCTCCTCGCGGCGCTGGCGCTCACCCTCGCGGCCCTCGTCACGACAGGCCAAGCCGCCCAGCCCAAGACCTCCCTCAACGCCATCGAGTCCGACGTCATGTGCGTCTCCTGCGGCGTCCCCCTCGCCATCGCCGACTCGCCCCAGGCCGACGCAGAACGCCGCGAGATCGTCCGACTCATCCGCCAGGGCAAGACCAAGGCCCAGATCGAGGACGCGCTCGTCGCCACCTACGGCCACCGCGTCCTCGCCTCGCCGAAGGACAGCGGCTTCGGCCTCGCCGCCTACCTCGTCCCGATCGTCCTGGTCCTCCTCGCGCTCCTGGCCGGCGCGATCGTGCTGCCCAAGTGGAAGAATCGCGAGCGCGCCGAGTCGCTCGTGCCGAACGGCCCGCCGCGCCTGAGCGACGCGGACAGCGAGCGCCTCGACCGCGACCTCGCGAACTACAAGCTCTAGTTGCTCGCCGCGACCAACAACGTCGACACCACCGTCTTCGCCGCCTTCGCGGTCGGCTTCGTGTCGTTCATCTCCCCCTGCGTCCTGCCGCTCGTGCCGGGCTACCTCAGCGCGATCTCCGGCGTCAGCCTCGAGGAGATCCGCGGCGAGGAGCGCCCGCTCGGCCGGATCCTCGGCCCCGCGATCATCTTCTGCCTGTCGTTCACGGTGATGTTCGTCGCGCTGGGCATGAGCGCGACCGGCATCGGCTCGACCCTGCACGACCACCAGGACACGCTGAACCGCATCGCCGGCTGGCTGATCGTCGTCCTCGGCGTCTTCTTCGTCGCCACCCTCTTCGTCCCGCGCCTGAACCGGGAGTGGCGCCCCGAGTCGCTCATCATCCGCGCCGGCGCCGGCGGCCCGGTCATCGCCGGCCTCGCCTTCGCGGTCGCCTGGACGCCGTGCGTCGGCCCGACGCTCGCCTCGATCCTCGCCGCCGCCAGCACCTCGGACACCGTCGGCAAGGGCGGCCTGCTGCTGGCCTGCTACAGCGCGGGCCTCGCGGTCCCCTTCCTGGCCACCGCGGTCGCGTTCGACCGCGCGACCGGCGCGTTCCGCTGGCTGCGCGACCGCCACGTCGTCGTGACCGCGGTCTCGGGCGCGATCCTGATCGGCATGGGCCTGCTGATCCTCAGCGGCGAGCTCACCACGCTGAACGCCAAGGCTCAGCACGGCCTGTCGAGCCTCGGCCTCGACTTCCTCTACAACCTCTAGGTGCGAGTTTCGCCCCCTGGGCGAACACTCGCGACCGAACCTCGCCCCCTGGGCGAGCGTTCGGCCTACATCTCGCTCGGCGCGCTCACGCCCAGCAGGTCCAGCGCCCGCGCGATCGTCCGCTGCGTCGCGATGCTCAACCCGAGCCGGAACGACTCCAGCTCGTACGGCTCGGACCCCACGACCTGGCAGTCCCGGTAGAACGCCGAGAACGCCTGCGCCAGCTCCAGCGCGTAGGACGCGATCCGGTGCACCGCGCGCCGGTCGGCCGACTCCGCCGTCTCCTGCGGCCACGCCAGCAGCTTGGCGATCAGCGCGCGCTCGCTGGGATGCAGCGCCAGCCCGGACGCCGGGAAGCCCTCGGCCAGCTGGTCGGCCACGCGCTCCTCCCCCGCCTTGCGCAGCACCGCCGCGATCCGCGCGTGCGCGTACTGCACGTAGTAGACGGGGTTCTCGGAGGTCTGGCTCTTGGCGAGCGCGAGGTCGACCTCGATCGTCGTGTCGTGCGAGCGGTTGAGCAGGAACCAGCGCGCCGCGTCGACGCCGATCTCCTCGATCAGCTCGTCGAGCGTGACGAACTCGCCGGCGCGCTTGCTCATCGAGACCTTCTCGCCGGCCCGGACGAGGTGGACGAACTGCATGATGAGCAGGTCCAACTGATCGGGATCGCTGCCCAGCGCCTCGAACGCCGCGCGCATCCGGCCGATGTAGCCGTGGTGGTCGGCGCCCAACACGTACACCATGCGATCGAAGCCGCGCTCGCGCTTGTTCTGCGCGTAGGCGATGTCGGAGGCGAAGTACGTGTGCTCGCCCGTCGACCGCTCGATGACGCGGTCCTTGTCGTCGCCGAAGGCGGTCGTGCGCAGCCACAGCGCGCCGTCCTGCACGTAGGTGTGGCCCTGGGCGGCCAGGACGTCGAACCCGTGGGTGACGCCCGAGACGCCGTCTTGCCCCGCCTCGTGCAGCGACTTCTCCGAGAACCACACGTCGAACTCGACGCCGAACGCGTGCAGCGAGTCCTTCGCGCGCTCGATCATCATCGCGACGGCCTCCAGGCCGACGTCCTCCACGGGCCGCGTCGCCGCGTCCTTGATCTCCAGCGCCAGCGTCGCGACGTAGTCGCCGACGTAGCCGTCCGCCGGGACCTCCTCGCCGCGGGCGCGCGCCTGGACCGACCTGCCGAAGCTCGCGACCTGCGACCCGAAGTCGTTGATGTAGAACTCGCGCGTGACGTCGTGGCCGACGAACGAGAACAGCCGCGCCAGCGCGTCGCCGTAGGCCGCGTTGCGCGCGTGGCCGACGTGCAGCGGGCCAGTGGGGTTGGCGGAGACGAACTCGACGTCGACCTTCTCGTACGTCGCGGCCGCGCCGGACCCGTACTCGTCGCCGGCCGACAGCACGTGGCCGAGCGCCTCGACGTACCAGGCGTCGGACAGGAAGAGGTTCAGGAAGCCCGGACCGGCGACCTCCACGCGGTCCAGCGACGGTCCCAGCTCGGCCGCCAGCGACTCCGCGAGCCGCTCCGCGACGTCGCGCGGCGAGGACTTCAGCGGCTTGGCGTACAACATCGCCGCGTTGGTGGCGTAGTCGCCGTGGTCGGCCTGGCGCGGGCGCTCCAGCGTCGGGCGCGCCTTCGGCGCCTCGACCTCGGAGCCGGCCGTGGCCGCGGCGGCGGCCTCGACGGCGGCGCGCAGCGAGTCGACGGGCGAGGCGGCGGCGCTCACAGGGAGGCCCCCCGGTATGACGTGGTGGTGGCGAACAAGGTCTCGAGTCGGTCCAAGGTACGTGGTGTCCCCATCGCCATGATGACGTCCCCGGGCTCCAACACGGTCTCCGATGCCGGCTGGGGCTCGAATCCACCGGCCGCGCGGCGCAGCCCGACGATGTAGGAGCCGCCGCGGATGTCGCCGATCCGCCGGCCCACGCCCGCGCACCCGGCGTCCACGGTGATCTCCTCCATGCGGTACTCGGCGGCCACGTCGAGGACCCCGGACACCTGCGGGTGCAGCGCCAGCCGCGCCATCTCGGCGCCTGACGCCTTGTAGGGCGAGATGACCCGCGTCGCGCCCGCGCGGATCAGCTTGCGCTCGGAGTCCTCCTGCGAGGCGCGGGCGATGATCGCGATGTCGGGCGACAGCTCACGCGCGGTCAGCGTGATGAACACGTTCTCGGCGTCGGAGTCCACGCACGCGATCACGGCGCGCGCCCGCTCGATCCCGCCCTGGCGCAGCGCGCGGTCGTCCGACGGCTCGGCCTCGATGAAGCGCACGCCGATCCCCTGCGCGGCCTCGCGGTTGGCCGGGTCGTGGTCGATCACGACGTAGCGCACCCCGGCGCCGCGCAGGTCCCGCGCGACCTGGCGCCCCACGCGACCGTAGCCACAGATGATGAAGTGGTCGCTGGTGGCGTCGAGCATCTTCTGCATCCTACGCGCGGTGAGCAGATCCGCGAGGTGGCCGGCGACCAGCAGCTCGGTCACCGTGACCAACCCGTAGAACAACGTCCCGACGCCCAGGATCGTGAGCAGGACGCGCACGATCTCCGACCCGGTGCGGTGCGTGGGCGGGTAGGCGCCGGTGGTCGCGACGACGTCCAGCGTGTGCAGGAACCCGGTCCAGACCGACACGCCGTCGGTGAGCGAGAGCGCGACCGTGCCCGCCGCGATCAGCGCGACGATCGCCAGCCCTAGCCGGGCGAGGCGCGCCAGGAACCCCCGCAGCTCGCGATCGACGGCCGGCATCAGTAGTGGTAGGGCTCGTTGGCGAGGATCTTGTGCGCGCGGTAGACCTGCTCCAGCAGGACCACGCGCGCGAGTTGATGAGGCAGCGTCATCGGCCCGAACGACAGCCGGTGGTCGACGCGGTCCAGCTCGACCCCGCCGAACGCCCCACCGATCACGAACCACACGTCGCGCCCCTCCATCCGCCGCTGCTCCATCCAGCGGCTGAAGGCGACCGAGTCCATCACGTCGCCGCCGACGTCCAGCAGCGTGACGAACGCCCGCTCCGGGATCCTGCGCGCGACCTGCTCGTCGTCGCGCACCTCGACCACCTCGACGCGCGCCAGACCGCCCAGCAGCTTGCGGTAGTGCTGGACGTCGTCGGCGAACGGCTGCTTCACGCGCCCCACGGCGAGCACGACGATCTTCATGAGGTTGCGATACTGGCACGCATGGCTGACGAGCACCACGGACCGGAGCGCCACATCAACATCCACTTCGAACCAGAGCAGCTGGCCGGTCACTACGCCAACTTCGCGAACGTCAGCCACTCGGACTACGAGTTCACGATCACGTTCGCCCGCGTCGACCACGAGGCCGAGGACGAGGAGATCCCCGGCGTCGTCGTCACGCGCATCAACCTCTCGGCCAAGTTCATGCGCGAGCTGATCGACGCGATGGAGGACAACTACTCGAAGTGGGAGACCCGCGAGGGCATCAAGAACCTGCCCGAGTTCAACGGGGACAACGGGGACGACGACCCCGAGGCGCCGCCGCGCTCCTGAGAGGACGCCGGGGCTTCCGGCGCTCGCGATAGCCTGACCGGCTGGGTCTTCGGCGCCACAGGGCGCCTTTTCGCATGCGCATCGCCGTCCTCTCCGACATCCATGGCAACCTCCACGCCCTCGACGCGGTCTTGTCCGACGTGGAGCGCGAGGACGTGCACGAGATCTGGTGCCTGGGCGACATCGTCGGCTACGGCGCCGATCCCAACGACTGCTGCGCCCGGATCCGCGAGCAGGCCGACGCGGTCCTGTGCGGCAACCACGACATGGCGGTCACCGGCGAGCTGTCGCTGGAGGAGTTCTCGCGCGGCGCCGCGATCGCCGCGCGCTGGACGCAGGAGGTCCTGCACCCGGACCACGCGGCCTGGCTGCGCGCGCTGACCCCGGCCGGCGAGGCGCGCCACATCGGCCTGTACCACGGCTCCCCGCGCGATCCCGTCTGGGAGTACGTCCTCAGCTCGCTGCTGGCCGAGCTGTGCTTCGACACGATGAGCCAGCGCGTCGCCCTGGTCGGCCACTCCCACGTCGCGCTGTCGTTCGTGCGCCCCGACGGCGAGCCGGCGCCGGGCGAGCCGCGCCGCGGCGGCGACGCCGTCGACCTCTCCACCGGCGAGTGGATCCTCAACCCCGGCAGCGTCGGCCAGCCCCGCGACAACGACCCGCGGGCCGCCTGGCTGCTGCTGGACACCGACCTCTGGCGGGCCCAGTGGCGGCGCACGGACTACGACATCGCGGGGGCCCAGGCGGCCATCCGGAACGCCCGGCTGCCGGCGTCGCTCGCGGAACGACTCGGCTACGGTCAATAGGCGTGGGTCGCGCCCCCCTTCCCCACCTCCTCGCGCTCGTGTGCGGGTTCGCGCTCGCCGTCCTCGTCGCGACCGGCTGCGGCGGCGATCGCTCCAACCTGATCCCGAGCCAGCGCGCCGACGAGCTCGTCGGCCAGCTCGACGCGCTCAAGGAGCAGATCGACGCGGGCGACTGCGACGGCCTGACCACGAAGCTGGCGACGTTCCACGACGACGCGACGTCGCTCAGCGGCAACGTCGACTCGCGCCTGCGCGCGCGGATCAACGACGGCGTCCAGTCGCTGCAGGCCCACGCCGCCGACGACTGCGACGCGGCCGCCGCGGCGCAGACCGAGACGCAGACGACCGACACGACGCCGACCGAGACGACGACCACCACCGAGACCCAGACGACGCAGACCGACACGACGCCGACGACGACCACCACGACGCCGACGGACACGACGCCGACGACGACCACGCCGCCGACCGACACGGGGACGACGACGACGCCGGACACGGCCACGACGCCGAGCGACGGCGGCGACGGCGGGACAGGCGACACCTCCGGCGACGGTTCGGCGCCGCCCTCCGGCAATGGCGGCAGCACGCCGCCCGGCGAGGGGCAGACGCCGTGAGCGCCGCGGGCACGGGCAACGGCGGCGTGATCGCCGGTCGGTACGAGCTCGGCGAGCGCCTCGGCCTCGGCGGCATGTCGACCGTGGTCGTCGCGTTCGACACCCGTCTGGAGCGCTACGTGGCGGTCAAGCTCCTGGCCGAGCACCTCGCCGAGGACCAGCAGTTCGTCGCGCGCTTCCGCCGCGAGGCGATGGCCGCCGCGCGCATGGTCCACCCCAACATCGTCCAGGTCTACGACTTCGGGCTCGACGAGCCCACGGGCCGCCATTACATCGTCATGGAGCGGATCGTGGGCCCGTCCGGCGCGGGGGTGCTGCGCGAGCGCGGGCGGCTGCCGGTGGACGAGGCCGTCGACTGGATCGCCCAGTCCTGCCGCGGCCTGGAGTACGCGCACCGCCACGGCCTCGTGCACCGCGACGTCAAGCCCGCCAACCTGCTGCTCAGCGAGGCCGACGGGACGATCAAGCTCGCGGACTTCGGCATCGCGAAGATCGCCTCGGACGAGTCGTCGATCACCCAGGTCGGCTCGGTGCTCGGCACCGCCGCCTACCTCGCGCCCGAGCAGGCCGCCGGCGAGGAGGCCGGGCCGGCGTCCGACCTCTACGGGCTGGGCGTCGTCGCCTACCAGCTGCTGTCCGGCCGGCTGCCCTACGAGGCGCAGTCGCTGACCGAGCTGGCGCTCAAGCAGCAGCGCGAGGTGCCACAGCCGCTGCACCACGTCGACCCCACGATCCCGGCGGCGCTCAGTGTGGCGGTCGAGCGCGCGCTCGCGCTCACGCCCCAGCAGCGCTACGAGAGCGCCGACGCGATGCGCGTCGCGGTGGTCGACGGCGCCAAGGGCATCGGCCCGGACGAGGACGCCACGCGCGTCGTCGGCGGCTGGGACGACGACGCGACCTCGGCGACGACGGTCCTGGCCGGCGACCCGAGCACGAGCCCGGTGGTCGTCCCCCGCGCGCCGCGCGCCCCGCGCCAGCAGGCCCCGGCGCCGCCGCCGCCGGTGCGCGAGTCCCCGCGCCAGCGGGCCCGCGCCCAGCGCCCGGCGGCCGCGCCGCCGGCGCAGAAGCAGCAGCGCGGCCGCCGCCGCAAGCGCGGCGCGTTCCGGCGCTTCGTCACCTTCCTCTTCCTGCTCGTGGTCCTGGTCGGCGCCGGCGCCGCGGCCTACATCGCGACGTCGCAGAACGACAACTCCGTGCACCTGCGCGGGGTCGTCCACGACGACGCCGACCAGGTCATCACCGACCTCAAGCAGCTGATCCAGGACAACACCCGCTGACGCGCGGCCGCGCCGCGTTCGCCTAGGGTTCTGACCCATGGCGAGCGAGACGTATGACGTCAACGGCAAGGTCGCGTTCATCACCGGCGCGGCCCGTGGGATCGGCTTCGAGGCCGCGAGGCGGCTCTACGCGCGCGGCGCGTCGGTCGCGCTGGTCGGGCTCGAGCCCGAGGAGCTCGCGGCCCGCGCCGCCGAGCTGGGCGACCGCGCCGCGGCGTTCCACGCCGATGTCACCGACCCCGTCCAGCTGGCCGCCGCCGTGGACGGCGCCATCGCGCGGTTCGGCGGGATCGACGTCGCGATCGCCAACGCGGGCGTCTCGAACGTCGGCACGATCGCCGGGATGGCGGTCGAGGACTTCGAGCGCGTGATCGACGTCAACCTGCTCGGCGTCTGGCGCACGGTCCGGGCGACCGTCGGCCCCGTGACCGAGCGCCGCGGCTACGTCCTGCTCATCTCCTCCATGTCGGCGGTCGTGCACCTGCCGCTCATGGGCCCGTACACGATGGCCAAGGCCGGCGTCGAGGCGTTCGGCGACGCGCTGCGCATGGAGCTCGCGCACACCGGGACCAAGGTCGGCGTCGCCTACTTCGGGTTCATCGACACCGACATGGTCCGCGACGCGTTCGCGCATCCCGCCGCGGTGCTCTCGCGCCAGGCCAGCCCGGGCTTCATGACCAGGCCGATCCCGCTCAGCGCCGCGGGCGACGCGATCGAGCGCGCCGTCGTCGAGCGCCGCCGCGTCACCTACGCGCCGCGCTGGTCAGGAGTCCTCATCAAGCTGCGAGGCCTGATCCAGCCGCTGGTCGAGCGCGGCCAGCGCGCGCGCCCGGAGGACAACATCGCGGCGATCGAGGCCGCCCAGGCCGCCGAGCGCGCCGACGGCGACGCGCCGACCGGCACGCACGTCAACGCGCGCTACGCCGGTTCCGCGGCGTCGCAGGGCAGCAGGCTGCCGCGCGTCGGCGCCTAGTGTCGTGATTCGGAAATTCGGCCGCAGCAGCCGTGATGCTCGGCCCCGGCTGACGTTCGTCGATGACCGCAGGTGAACCCCTGGTTCATCGAGGATCAGCGTCGGACGTCAGACGGCGGCGAGCGCGCGGATGCTGCCCGCGAATTTCCGAATCACGACACTAGTTGCCGGCGCTCGGCTCGGTGTTCCCGGTGAGGCCCGGGAAGCGGTCCCGGGCGCACTCGGTCAGGTCGATGTCGGTCGCGACCGTGACGCTCTTCTGGCTGGCCTTGATGCCCTTGTAGAGCAGGTCCGCGCTGTGGTTCACGTGATGCGCGCGGGCCGCGGCGACGCCCTGGCCGATCAGCGTCGTGGACTGGCGGGTCAGCGTGATGAAGCGCTTGAACTTCGCCTTGCGCGGGGCCGGGGCCTCGATCTTGCTCAGCTTCGCCGCCATGCTGGTGACGATCGCCGCGATCCGCGGGACCTGCTTGGCGACGTTGTTCTGATCGGTCGCCGGCAGGTTCTCGATCTTCGTGCCCGCCGCCGAGCAGATGTCGTTGGCGCGGTGGTTGAACGTCGCCTCGGACATCGACGCCCCGGCGAACGGCACGGGGAGCGCCGTCGCGGCGATGGCGAGCGCGGCGGTGAGGGCTGCGGTGCGCTTCATCTCACTGCCGGTGGTCGGCCTCAGGGGCCGGATCCTTGAGCCTCGGTGGACGATTCTGGCCGCTCGACCCCGAGGTCGCGCGGGAGCGCGGCGAAGAAGCCGACGACGATGAACGCGAACAGCGCGACGACGCCGATCGCGTGGGCCCAGCCGGCGTCGAGCACGCTCAGGAACCCGAAGCCGACGACCAGGCACGCGACCGCGACGCGCGCGAGGAGGCCCTGCGTCGCGGCGTCCACCAGCGCGCGCGGGCCGGGCCGCGGCGGCGCGGTGGCCGCCGGCTCGGCCGCGACGTGGCCCGGGCCGTGGGCGCCGCGCAGCGTCCCGAGCAGCGTGAGGCGGAACAGCAGCGCCAGCGACGGGAAGACGATCAGGCCGCCGGCGATCACCGCGATGATCACGGCCCACAGCGTGTCGTGCGACGCGGCCGCCTGGTGGACCGTCAGCCCCGGCAGCAGCTCCGGCTTCTGCGCCAGCGCCCAGCCGACCACGATTGCCGCGACCGCCAGCCCGGCGCTGTAGCGCGCCGGCTCGTAGCGCCGCAGCACGACCAGCGCCAGCGTCCCGACCCCGGCCAGCGCCGAGACGATCAGCGCCGGCAGCCCATCGCCGGACACCAGCCCGTGGTAGATCCGGTACGCGTCGTCGTGCAGGACGACCAGCCCCGCCGCGGCCAGGATGCCGGCGACGACGCCCGAGCCCAGCGCCCGCCGGCGGAACGCCTCCGACAGGTCCGGCTGGTCCAGCCGGATCGCGTCCGCGCTCAGGAACACGGCCGCCAGGTAGGCCGACGCCGCCACCGCGATCGCGCCCGTGATCAAGGACGTGGGGTTGATCCAGCTGGTGATCAGGTCGCCCGCCGCGTTGCCGACCGGCACGCGCCCGGACGCCACTCCACCGATCGCCGCGCCGAGCGCGAACGGCGTCAGGATCGAGGAGACCGCCGACGCCGCGTCGATCCGCACCTGCTCGTGCAGGTCGCCCGCGCCCGAGCGCAGCGCGTAGGCCGCGCCGCGCACGACGATCCCCAGCCCCGCGATGAACAGCGCGACGCACAGCGTCGAGGCGATCGAGCCGAACGCGGTCGGGTAGCTCGTCCACATCACGGTGAGGACGAAGATCAACCACACGTGGTTGGCCTCCCACACCGGCGCCATCGCGTCGTGGGCGAGGTCGCGCAGCCGCTCGCTCTCCTTGCCGCGCCCGGCGGTGACCTGCCAGACGGCGGCGCCGAAGTCCGGGCCCGCCAGCGTCACGTAGGCGATCAGCCCGGCCAGGATGAACAGCATCGGGACGTCGGCGAGCGTCACGCCGAGACCTCCGAGCGCGCCAAGCGCCGCAGGATCCACACGACGGCGACGGCGACCGACGCGTACACGATGATCAGCGCCGCGTAGCCCCACCGGATCGGCGCGGCGCCCGTCACCGCCTGGGCGGTGCGCATGTAGCCGTAGACCACCCAGGGCTGGCGGCCGACCTCGGTCGTCACCCAGCCGGCGATCAGCGCGACGAACGACAGCGGCCCGGCGAGCACCAGCGCGCGGTAGAACCACACCGACTCGGGCAGCCGTCTGAACCGCACGCGCACGACGAGGTAGAAGACGCCGAGCAGCGCGAGCAGCGTCCCGATCCCGACCATCGTCTGGAACGCGTACCGCACCACGTTGACCGGCGGGCGGTCCTCCGGCGCGACGGCGTCCAGGCCGCGGACCGTCGCGTTGAAGTCGTGGAAGGCCAGGAACGACAGCGCCTTCGGGATCCGGATCCCGTAGCGGACCTCCTCGCGGCCGCTGTCGTACCACCCCGCGATGTGCACCGGCGCGCCCTTCTGCGTCCGGCCCAGCCCCTCCAGCGCCGCGAGCTTCGTCGGCTGGTACTTGGCGACGTCGCGCGCCGCCCAGTCGCCGACGAGGATCTGCACGGGCGCGGCGAGCGCGGCGATCGTCAGCGGGATCGCCAGCGCCGCGCGCTCGTAGCGCCCGCGCCGGCCGCGCAGCCAGCCGAAGCCGTAGACCGCGGCGAGCACGAACCCGGTGACGATGTAGCCGGCAAGGTACATGTGCACCAACTCGTGCCAGAAGTACGGGTTGTCGAACAGCGCGCGCCACGGGTGCACCGCGACGACGTGGTCGCCGACCAGCCGGAACCCCGACGGGTGGTTCATCCAGCCGTTGACCGCGATCACCATGAACGACCCGGTGAACCCGGTGAGGATGATCGGGATCGCCGTGAGCATGTGCAGCCGCGGCGAGAGCCGGTTCCAGCCGTACACGTACATCCCGATGAAGATCGCCTCGACGAAGAACGAGAAGCCCTCGATGGCGAAGCCGAGCCCGAAGACCGAGCCGAACGTCGCGGTGAACGCCGGCCACAGCAGGCCCATCTCGAAGCTCAGGATCGTGCCGGTGATGACGCCGACGGCGAACAGCGCGACCATGATGCGCGTCCAGCGCCGAGCCAGGAGGCGCAGGTGCTCGTCGCCGGTGCGGTGTCCCAGCCACTCGGCGAACACCACCATGATGGGGAACGCGGTCCCGAAGCACACGAGCGGGATGTGCACCGTGAACGACAGCGCCTGCATCTGCCGCGCGCTGTCGAGGTGCTCCTGCTCGCCAGGGCTGAGGACGGCCAGGAGGTCGTTCGCGACGGCGAGCATCCCGGCCTGATCGTCGCACCGTCTAGGGCGCGACGCCTCCTCTGATCGCGGCCGCCTCTTCGGCCAGGCGCCCGTCGACGATCGCCTGGCGCAGCCGCGTCATCGTCCGGCGCACGAACGCGAGGTTGTGGACGACCAGCAGCCGCAGGCCCGTGAGCTCCCGGTTGTTGACGAGGTAGCGCAAGTAGCCCCGGCTGTACCCCGCTTCGCACGTCGGGCAAGGGCAGCCGTCGTAGATCGGTCCGTCGGCGTCCTTGAAGCGACCAGCGGTGAGGTCGACGCGCCAGCGCTTGTCGGGCTCGGGGACCAGCGCGACGCCGTGGCGGCCCAGCCGCGTGGGCATCGCGCAGTCGAACGTGTCGATCCCCAGCTCGGTGCCGCGGACGAGGTCGTCGATGTCGCCGATGCCCAGCAGGTGGCGCGGCGGCGCCTCGGGCAGGACCGACGTCGCCATCTCGACGACCTCGTACATCTGCGGCTTGTCGGCGCCCAGCGAGCCGCCGATGGCGATGCCGTCCACGCGCGACGCGCCGATCACCCGCGCCGACTCCTGGCGCAGGTCCTCGTAGACGCCGCCCTGGACGATCCCGTAGACCAGCTGGCCGGCGGGGCCGTTGGCGTCGTGCCAGTCCAGGCAGCGCTCCAGCCAGCGGTGCGTGCGCTCGGTCGAGCGCGCGGTGTAGTCCTTGGACACGTTGAACGGCGTGCACTCGTCGAAGACGAGCGCGATGTCGGAGCCGAGCTTGGCCTGGATCTCCATGCTCGTCTCCGGCGCCAGGAACTTCTCGGAGCCGTCGATGTGGCTGCGGAAGCGGACGCCGTCCTCGGTGATCCCGAGCGTCTTGCCGTGGCGGTCGCCGCCGCCGTGCGCAGAGCGGCCCTTGATCTCGTCGGCCACGGTCCCGTGGCCCATCGAGAAGACCTGGAAGCCGCCCGAGTCGGTGATGATCGGGTGGTCCCAGCGCATGAACTCGTGGAGGCCGCCGAGGCCCGCGATCCGCTCGTGGCCGGGCTCCAGGAACAGGTGATAGGTGTTGCCCAACACCATGTCGTAGCCCAGCCCGCGGACCTCGTCGGGCGTGAGGCCCTTCACGGTGGCCTTGGTGGCCAGGGGCACGAACGCGGGCGTGCGGACCTCGCCGTGGGCGGTGCGCAGGACGCCGGCGCGGGCGAGCGAGCCGGGGTCGCGGGCGAGGATCTCGAGCGGGGAGGAGGCGACGACCATCGGCGCCCAGACTAGTCGGCGCGCCCGCGCTAGCGTGACCTGCATGACCATGCTTGGAACCAGCGGCCTGGACGTCAGCACGCTCTGCCTCGGCACGAACGTCTTCGGGTGGAACGTCGACGAGACCAGCGCGCACGCCGTCCTCGACGCCTACGTGGCGGGCGGCGGGAACTTCATCGACACGGCCGACGCGTACTCGGCGTGGATCGAGGGCAACCGCGGCGGCGAGTCGGAGACGATCATCGGGACGTGGCTGGCCAAGCACCCGGCCCAGCGCGACGACGTCGTCGTCGCGACCAAGGTCAGCCGCCTGGCCCCGAACACCGGGCTGAGCCGCGCGGCGATCCTCGGCGCGGCGGACGCGTCGCTGCAGCGCCTGCAGGTCGACCACATCGACCTCTACTGGGCGCACTACGACGACCCCGACACCGAGCTCGAGGAGACGCTGTCCGCGTTCGGCGAGCTGATCGACGCCGGCAAGGTCCGCCACATCGGCGCCTCGAACTACGCGGCGCCGCGCCTGGCCGCCGCCCTCGCGCTGGCCGACGAGAAGGGCCTGCCGAAGTACGTCGCCCTGCAGCCCGACTACAGCCTCGTCGAGCGCGAGTACGAGCAGACGCTCGCGCCGGTCGTGGCCGAGCACGACCTCGCGGTCGTCCCCTACTTCGCGCTGGCCAAGGGCTTCCTCACCGGCAAGTACCGGCCGGGCGGGGCGGCCGTCGACTCGCCGCGCGCCGGCGCCGCCGCCGCGTACCTGGAGCGCCCGGACGCGGTCGCGATCCTCGACGCGCTGGACGCCGTCGCCGCCGCGCACGGCACGACCGTCGCGGCCGCCGGCCTCGCCTGGCTGGCCGCCCAGCCGCACGTGGTCTCCCCCATCGCCTCTGCGCGGACGGTGGAGCAACTCGCCGAGCTGCTGCCGGTCAACGACCTGCGGCTGACCGACTCGGAGGTCGAGCAGCTGTCCGCGGCATCGGCCGCCGCATGAGCCTCGACGGCCGCGGGCGCATCGAGCGGATCGGGCTCGTCATCCACCCCAGCCGCCCGCTGGACGCGCCGCTGGAAGCGCTCGCGACCTGGGCCCGGGAGCACGACACCGAGCTCGTCCAGGTCCCCGCGCGCGGCCAGGAGCGCGTCGTCGCCCCGCCGGGCGACGCGGCCACCGTCGACCTCGTCGTCTCGATCGGCGGCGACGGGACGACGCTCGCGGCGCTGCAGGCCGCCGCGCCGCACGGCAAGCCCGTGCTCGGCATCGCCTGCGGCAGCCTCGGCGCGCTGACCGCGACCTCGGCCGCGGACCTCCCGACCGCGCTGGACCGCCTGGCCGCCGGCGAGTGGCTCGCGCACGAGCTGCCGGGCGTCGGGGTCGGCGTGGACGGCCGCGACCCGGTGGTGGCGATCAACGACGTCGTCGTCGCGCGCAAGGGCGCCAACCAGGTCGTGGTCGGCATCCACGTCGACGGCGAGCTGTACGTCCGCTTCGCGGGCGACGGCGTGGTGATCGCCACGCCGCTGGGCTCCAGCGCCTACACCATGGCCGCGGGCGGGCCGATCCTCGCGCAGCGCACGGAGGCCATCGTCGTCACGCCCGTCGCGCCGCACGCCGGCTCGACGCCGCCGCTGGTCGTCGGCGTGAGCAGCGACGTCCGGATCACGGTCGACGGCGGCTACGGCGGGGCGCGCATCGAGCTCGACGGCCAAGTCAAGGACCTCGAGCCGCACACGCTCGACACGAGCTGGGTCGAGGGCTTCGCGACGCTCGTGCGGTTCGCCGGCACCGAGACCCTGCTGGCCGGCCTGCGGCGGCGCCAAATCCTCACGGACTCGCCGCGCGTCGTGGCGCGCGACGACCGCGAGCACCGCCACCCGGCGCAGCCGCAGGTCTAGCGCCCCGCGGCTAGCGGATCGAGCGCGCCGAGAGCGCCATCGCCTTCGCCGCGTTGGCCTTGGTGACGAAGTTCGGCCCGGTCGGGATCACGTCGCCCTGGGCCGGGAACAGGCCGTAGCGCGCGCGCTCGGCCAGCAGCACAACCGGCAGGTAGCCCTGGAGGTAGGCCTGCTGGTCGACGGCGAACGCGATCCGGCCGTCCTCGACCGCCTTGAGGACGTCGGGGCCGAGGTCGAACGTGCCGATCACGACGTCCGGGTCGTCGGCCAGCCCCTTGGCCGCGGCCACGCCGCTGGTGGAGTTCATCGCCAGGACGCCGTCGGCGTGGGCGCGCGCGACCGCGCGCGCGACGGCCGCCGGCGCGTTGGCGGCCTGGTCGTCGATGCGCACGACGGTGGACTGCGCGCCGGCGGCCTTGAGCGCCCGCGCCATGCCGGCGCAGCGGAGGTCCAGGCCCTGGTTGGGGATCTTCAGGTTGATGCACAACGCGTTCTTGACGCCGAGCGACGCCAGCCGCCGGCCGGCCTTGAAGCCCGCGTCGCCCTCCGGCTGGCCGACGTGCGCGAGGACGCCTAGCGACTTGTACATGTCGCTGCCCGAGTTGATGGTGACGGTCGGGATGCCGGCCTTGACCGCGCGCCGGATCGCCGGCGCCAGGCCCGGCTCCGGGAGCGAGACGACCAGCCCGTCCGGCTTGGACGCGATCGCCTGATCGATCAGCGCGACCATGTGGTCCAGGCTGTAGACGTCCGGCGCCCTGTAGGTGACGACGGCATCGACCTGGCGGCCGGCGGCCTCCACCCCGTTGCGCACGATCGCCCAGAACGGCGACGACGCCTGGCCGTGGGTGACGACCGCGATCCTCACCGCGCGGGTGCCGCCGGGCAGGCCGGGCGCGCCGGCGTCCGCCCCGCTCGGCTCCGCCGAGCTGCCGCTGTCGACGGTGATCGGCCCCTCCGACACGTTGGACTTGCTCCCGCAGCCCGTCGCGACGGCGGCCGCGGCCACGATCAACACCACCAACAACGTCAAGCGCCTCATGCCGGGTCGCCCTCCTCGTCCGTGTCCGCCAGGTCGACGGGGATCCTGGCGCGCAGCCGGGTCCCGCCGCCGGGCGGGCTGTCGATGTCCAGCTCGCCGTCGACGGCCGCGAGCCGGTCCCGCAGGCCGCGCAGCCCGCTGCCGGCCTCGAGGTCCACGCCGCCGACGCCGTCGTCGGCCACGTCGACGAGCACCTCGTCGCCGGTCCTGCGCACCGCGACCTCCACGCCGCTGGCGTGCGCGTACTTCACCACGTTGGTCAGCGCCTCGGCCACGACGAAGTACGCGGCGGCCTCGACGGGCTCGGCGAGGCGCTCGTCGATCGCGACCTCGGCCGTGACCGCGACGGGCGCGCGGTCGGCCAGCGCGTCGATCGCCGGCGCCAGGCCCTGCTCGCTGAGGATCGACGGGTGGATGCCGCGCGCCAGCTCGCGCAGCTCGGCCAGCGCGCTGGCCAGCCGCTCGCTCAGGCCCTCCACCATCAGGACGACGTCCGGCTGCTCCTTGACGCGCGCCCGCAGCAGCCGCAGCTCCAGCGCGAGCGCGACGAGCTGCTGCTGGGCGCCGTCGTGGAGGTCGCGCTCGATGCGGCGGCGCGCGGCGTCGGTGGCCTCGACGATCCGCAGGCGCGAGACCCGCAGCTCCTCCAGCCGCGCGCGCAGGTCGGCCTTCAGGCGCTCGTTGTCGATCGCCAGCGACGCCGCGCTGGCCGCCGCCTGGACGAGCTCGCTGGTCGTGTCCAGCGCCGCGTCGTGGACGATCGCGGCGACCGGCCGCCCGTCGTGCTCGACCGCCGTCCACGTCCGCCCCGAGGCCGGGTGCGGCAGCTCGACGCGCCGGCCCGTCTCGTCCACGAACATCTCGCGGTCGGGCAGCCAGTAGGCGATCGCGACCGAGTGGTCGCCGAGCGACTCGGCCAGCAGCTCGCGCACCGGCGCGTCCACGGCCGCGCGCGGGAGCATCAGCGCGCGGGCGATCGCGCGCAGCGGGTCGTGGAGCGCGTCGAGCGCGGCGAGGGCGAGCACCGCCGCCGGCAGCGCCAGGAGCAGGAGCACGATGCCCGTGCCCGGGTCGAACGCCATAGGCCCGAAGTAGTCCGCGTCGTACAGACCGCCGACCGCCTCGACGCCGAGCCTGACCAGCCACACCGTCAGGACGACGAACGCGCCGCCCGCGACCACCTCGGCGAGCGTCAGCAGCGGCTTGAGCCACAGCAGGGCGGCGACCCTCCACAGGGTCCGGTCGCGCAGCGTCGCCACGGCCCGCTGCCACGGGTTGCCCGACGTCGGCGCCGCGGTGAGCGGCAGCGACGGGATCTGCGCGCCGAGGAAGCGGTTGGCCGCGCGGCGGTCCAGGCGCACCACGCGCCGGCCGCCCGCGGCGCCGGCCAGCAGCAGCGGCAGGCCGATCCCGAGCACGCTGAGCACCGCGCCGGCCGCGATGACGACCAGCGCCAGCACGGCGAGCAGCGCGATCGCGACGCTCACGACGAGGTGGCCGGCCGTCTGCACCGCGCGGGACGTGCGCCGCGGCAGCGCGAACGCCGCGATCACGACCCCCGCTCCACGCTCACCGCGCCGGACCCGCTGACGGCCTGGATGGCGAACGGCGCGCCGGAGTCCGCGGTCAGGCCCCGGATCAGCGGCGCGGCGCCGGACGTCGAGGCGTCGATCCGGTAGCGCCCGCCCGGCACCCGCGCGCGCACGGCGCCGGTGGTCGTGCGCAGCGACAGCTGCGGCGGCGGGCAGGCGGTCGTCGCGGTGATGTTCCCGCCGCCCTCGGCGCGCGCCTGCAGCGAGAACCCGCAGAAGCCGGCGATCGCGATGTCCCCGCCGTCGGTCTCGATCCGCGCCGAGCCGCGGTAGCCGCTGAAGCTCACCGAGCCCGACGTGGTCCGGATGGAGAGCGGGACGTTGTCCGGGACCACGACGCGGTAGCGCACGGAGCAACCGCGCAGCATCGTGCGCGGGCAGCGCGACCGGACGCTGAACATGCCGTCGCCGATCGACCGGTCGGCGACCGGCCCGTGGCCGAACCCGAAGCGATCGACGTGGCTCACCGCGACCGCCGTCGCGCGGCCGCCGCCGAGCACCTCGACGTCGGCGCCGCCGAGGTCCAGCGTCACGCCCGCCGGCGCGCCGCGCACGGAGTAGGAGACCGACCGCTCCTGCGACGACGCCAGCGCCCAGATCAACAGCCCGAGCGCGACGACGCCGAGCACGGCCGCACACGCGGTGACGAGGAGTCCCCACGGCGAGAAGTGGGCGGCACGTGGCGGGCCGGGCGGCACGGCGCCACTCTAAAGCGGTGAGGGCCCGCTATGTGAGGGCGATCCTGCGGCCCGAGCGGTCGTGGCTGACGTCGCCGGCGCAGCGGCAGCGTGCGCCAGCACGTGAAGCGCGTCGGCGACCGTCAGGCGCGGGCGCGCGGCCCGCAGGATCGTCCTCAGCAGCCGCAGTCGTCGGTGCCCGCGGCTCCGGCGGCGCCGGGCAGCACGCGCGCCCACACGTCGCCGAGGACGTCCTGCTCCTCGGGCGTGAGGTGGTTCAGGAACAGCGCCCGGACCTGCGCGAGGTGCGTCGCGCGGGCGGCGGTGAGCTTCTCGCGGCCGGCCGGCGTGAGCTTGGCGAACGCGCCGCGCGCGTCGCTGGCGCAGGACTCGCGGACGAGCAGGCCGTCGCGCTCGAGGCGGTCGACCAAGCGGGTGAGGCCGCTGCGGCTCAGGATCACGGACGACGCGAGGTCGCACATCCGCATCTTCTGCTCCTCGGCCTCCGCGAGGTACAGCAGCACCTCGTAGGACGTCAGCGGCAGGTCGTGCTCGCGGTCGAGCTGGTTGTCGAGGGCCTTCGACAGCGACGCGTGAACTCGCAGCAGCCCGCGCCAGGCGCGCAGCTCGCGATCGTCCAGAGCGCCGGTCGCCGCGGCCGGTGCAGTCGTGGTGGTGGACACGAGGCCCACATCGTTGCACGAACAACCGCCGTGCGCCACCCCGATCGGCCAGGGCCGCGGCGAACCCGTTCTCTAGGACTGGCGTTCCAGCACGACGACCGGGATCTGGCGGTCGGTCTTCTGCTGGTAGCCGTCGTAGTCCGGCCACTCCTTGGTCATGATCTTCCAGAGCTCGGGCTTCTCCTCCGGCGTCGCGTCGCGCGCGGTCACCGGGAACTTCTCGCCCCGGACCTGGATCTCCACGTTGGGGTCCTTCTGGAGGTTCACGTACCACGCGGGCGGCTCGGGAGCCCCGCCCTTGGACGCGACGACCAGGAAGTCGCCGTCGTGCTCGCCGTAGATCAGCGGCGCCTTGCGCTCCTCGCCGGACTTCGCGCCGGTGGTGGTCAGGATCAGCGTCTGCGTCCCCTGCCAGTCGTGGCCCTCCTGCCCGTTGGTGGCCTCGTAGCGGTCGATGTGCTCCTTGCCGAAAAGCATGCCCCGTGTTTTACCCCACCCGCTGCCGCAGCGCACGGCGCGTCACCAGCCAGGCGCGCTCCAGGCGGTCGGCGGCGTCGCGCAGCTCCGCGCCGGAGGCGCCGGTGCGGCCGAGCTCCTCCAGCTCCCCGGCGAGGTCGTTGAGCGCCCCGGCGCCCACGGCCAGGCAGCCGCCCTTGAGCCGGTGCGCGGCGCTGGCGATCTCGTCGTGGTCGACGCCCTCCGCCGCGAGGACGATGCGCTCGATGATCGGCGGCGTGGAGTCGATGAACGCGACGACGACCTCCTTGACGATCGCGGGCGGGAACTCGTTGGCGAGGTCGTCGAAGCGCTCGGCGTCGATGGGGTCGATGTCGACCTCGGGCTCCGCCGCCGCGCCGCCGCCGTTGCCGTTGCCTTCGCCATCGCCATGGCCATTGCCCTCCGCGCCGCCCGCGTCCGGCAGCCAGCGCGCGAGCATCGCGTCGACCTCGGCCGGCCGCAGCGGCTTGGCGACGTAGTCGTCCATCCCCGCCGCCAGGCACTTCTCGCGGTCGCCCGCCATCGCGTGCGCGGTCATCGCCACGATCGGCAGCCGGCGGCCGCCGGGCTCCAGCGCGCGGATTCGCTGCGTGGCCGCGTAGCCGTCCAGCTCGGGCATCTGGCAGTCCATGAACACCAGGTCGATCGCGCCGCCCGCCGCCAGCCGCACCGCCTCCAGGCCGGTCGCCGCCGCGACCGTCCGGTGGCCGCGCTTGAGCAGCAGCTTCTCCATCAGGATGCGGTTGACGTCGTGGTCCTCGGCGATGAGGATCAGCGCGCCCGCGTCGGCGTCGTCCGCCGCGCTCGTCCGCGCCTCATCCACCGCCGCGCGCTCGCGGTCCCGCGCCTGCTGCGCGCTCGGCGCGTGGTACATCGCCGACGCGATCGCGTCGTACAGCCGCGACTGGCGCACCGGCTTGGTGAGGAACTCGCTCACGCCGACGTCGCGCGCGGCCGCGTGGCCCGTCCCCGACGACGTCAGTATCACCAGCCGCACCGTGCGCAGCGCGGGCGCGCCGGTGATCCGGCGCGCCAGCTCGACGCCGTCCATCCGCGGCATGTTGAAGTCCAGGACGGCGACGTCGAACGGGTCGCCCTTGTCGGCGGCGCGGTGCAGCGCCGCCAGCGCGTCGTGGCCGTCGGCGCAGCACGTCACGCGCATGCCCCACGAGCCGAGGTACGCCTCCAGGATGCGCCGGTTGGTCGCCGTGTCGTCGACCGCGACGACCTTCAGGCCGCGCAGCTCGACCTGCGACGGCAGCGAGCCGACGTCGGCGGCGTCGACCTCCTCCAGCGGCAGCGTGAACGTGAACGCCGAGCCCTGCCCGACCGCGCTGACGACCGTCAGGTCGCCGCCCATCATGCGCGCCAGCTCGCGGCTGATCGCCAGGCCCAGGCCGGTGCCGCCGAAGCGCCGCGTCGTGGACGCGTCGGCCTGCTGGAAGGACTCGAACAGCCGCGCGAGGTCCTTCTCGGCGATGCCGATGCCGGTGTCGGAGACCTCGACGCGCACCAGCGCGGCGCCGCCGTCGTCGCGGCCCTCGCAGGTGACCTCGACGCCGACCTCGCCCTCGGGCGTGAACTTCACCGCGTTGGACAGCAGGTTGGTCAGGACCTGCGCGAGGCGGCCGCGGTCGCCGCGCACCACGCGCGGCACGTCGTCGGCGAGGAACACCGACAGCTCCAGGCCCTTGCCGTGCGCGGTGGCCGCGACGACGTCGGACGTCGTCTCGACGACCTCGCCCAGGTCGAACGCGCGCTCCTCGAGCTCCAGGTGGCCGGCCTCGATCTTCGAGACGTCCAAGATGTCGTTGATGACCGTGAGCAGCTGCTCGCCCGACGCGCGGGCGGTCGCCGCGTACTCGCGCTGCTCGGGGTCGAGGTCGGTGTCCAGCAGCAGCTCCGACATCCCGATCACGCCATTGAGCGGCGTCCGGATCTCGTGGCTCATGTTGGCCAGGAAGGTGGACTTGGTCCGCGACGCCTCCTCGGCCTGGGCGCGGCCGATCGCCGCATGCGCCTCGCGCCTGATCCAGCGGACCGTGAACAGGGCCAGGGCGGCGAGGCCGGCGAGCGTCAGGACGAGGCCGGCGATGCCGATGGCCGTCGCGCGGTCGGCGGCGGAGTTCGACCGCGCCGCCTGGCGATCGGAGAGCGCCAGCTCCTCGGCGCGGAACGTGTCGAAGCGGTTCCGCAGGTCGTCCAGTTGCGTCTTGCCGTTGGCCAGCTGCGCTTCGAGGCCGGCCCGCGTGGTGCCGAGCGGGAGCGCCGCGGCCATCGTCGCCCAACCGGTGCGGTAGCCCTCCACGCGCTGCCGGAGCGCCGCGTACCGCTGACGCTGGCCGCGGTCCTGGACGTAGGCCGAGAGCTGGCTCTCGGTCGCCGGGATGTCCTTCTGCGCGCTGGTGTACGGCTGCAGGTACGCGGCGTCGCCCGTCAGCAGGCGGCCGCGGACGCCGGTCTCCAGGTCGATCGTCAGCCGGTTCAGCCGCGAGGTGAGCAGGACCACGCGCT
This sequence comes from Baekduia sp., assembly GCA_036518975.1. GTDB lineage: Bacteria > Actinomycetota > Thermoleophilia > Solirubrobacterales > Solirubrobacteraceae > Baekduia. Next base: position 13,967 of record DATDMD010000025.1, on the reverse strand, counting down.
CGGCGCGGCGCGCGCGGTCAGCGTTGGAGCGCATCGACGACAGGCCGTCGAGCAGGAACGCGAAGACGATGCAGACGAGCACGGCGACGACCCCGAAAGCGATCAGGGTCGGACCGACGAGTCCCCTGCGCTGAGCCCCCTTGCCCATCGTGGCGCCGAGTCTATTACGGCGCAGAAAACCTGACTGTCAGTCCCGCGACAGCAGCGAGCGGCCGGTCATCGCGGCCGGCTGCGCGATGCCCAGAAGCTGGAGCAGCGTCGGCGCGCCGTCGGCGAGGATGCCGCCGTCGCGGAGCGTCACGTCGTCGACCGTGACGATCACCGGGACGGGGTTGAGCGAGTGTGCCGTGTCCGGCGACCCGTCCTCCTCCAGCATCTCGTCCGCGTTGCCGTGGTCGGCGGTGATGAGCAGCGCGCCGCCGGACTCCTGCACGGCGGCCACGACGTCGGCCAGGCACGCGTCGACGGTCTCGACGGCCTTGACCGCGGCCGGGATCACGCCGGTGTGGCCGACCATGTCGGCGTTGGCGAAGTTGATGATCCCGAACGTCGGCTCGTCCTCGCGCCAGGCGGCGACGAACTTGCCGGCGGCCTCGCGGGCGCTCATCTCGGGCTTCTTGTCGTACGTGGGGACGTCGCGCGGGGACGGCGCCAGCTCGCGGCGCTCACCGGTCTCGGGCTCCTCCTCGCCGCCGCCGAAGAAGTACGTCACGTGCGGGTACTTCTCGGTCTCGGCGACGTGCAGCTGCCGGTGGCCCGCTTCAGCGATCACGCGCGTCATCGTCGTCTCGGGCCGCATCGGCGGGAAGGCGACCGGCCACGGCCAGCCCTCCTCGTACTCGGTCAGCGTCGTGTAGCGCGCGACCCTGGGCCCGAGCGCCTCGGTGAGCTGGCGCATGCGGTCGGGGCGGAAGTTGAAGGCGATGACCGAGTCCTGCGGGCGGATCATCGCCTCGGCGCCGACGGTGGTGGCCTCGACGAACTCGTCACCGCGGTCGTCGCGCTCGTAGGAGTCGGTGACGGCCTGGACGCCGGTGTGCGCGTGGTGCGGCGAGACGCCGTCGAGGAGCAGGTCGACGGCGGCCTTCGTGCGCTCCTCGCGCTGGTCGCGGTCCATCGCGTAGTAGCGGCCGACGACCGAGCCGATGCGGGCGTTGCCGGCTGAGTCCGCCCACTCCTGGACCTGCTCCAGGTACTGCTCGCCGCCGGTCGGCGACGTGTCGCGGCCGTCGGTGAACGCGTGGATCACGACGTCCGACACCCCGCGCTCGCCGGCCAGCCTGATGAGCGCCTCGATGTGCTTCCAGCCCGAGTGCACGCCGCCGTCGGAGACGAGGCCGATCAGGTGCACGCGCTCGAAGCCGTCCATCGCCGCCGCCAGCGCCTCGTTCTCGCTCAGCGTGCCGTCGGCGACGGCCTCGTCGATGCGCGTGAGGTCCTGCTTGACGACCGCGCCGGCGCCGAGGTTGAGGTGGCCGACCTCGCTGTTGCCCATCTGCCCCTCGGGCAGGCCGACGGCCAGCCCGCCGGCCGTGAGCTGCGTGTGCGGGTACTTGGCCCAGAGCGCGTCGAAGACCGGCGTGTCGGCCAGCTCGATCGCGTTGCCCGGCCCGGGCGGCGCGAGGCCCCAGCCGTCGAGGATCACGAGCGCGACACGAGGAACCGGAAGGCTCATGCGCCCACCGCCGCGGGAGCGAGCCCCTGGGCGAGTTCCCGCCCGCCATGCGAGCCCTCTGGGCGAGTCATGGCGCTGCCTCGATGATCGCGACGAACTGCTCGACGTCCAGCGACGCGCCACCGATGAGGCCGCCGTCGCAGTCGGGCAGCGCCAGCAGCTCGGCCGCGTTGTCGGGCTTCATCGACCCACCGTAGAGGACGCGGACGTCGTCGGCCGCCGCCTTGGAGCGATCGCCGACGAGCGCGCGGACGAACGCCAGCGCGTCCTGCGCCTGCTCGGCCGTGGCGACCTGGCCGGTGCCGATCGCCCAGACCGGCTCGTAGGCGATGACGATCTCGCCGAGGCGCTCGGTCGGGACCTTCTCCAGCCCCTCCTGGACCTGGTGGCGCAGGCGGCGCTCGGTGTCGCCGTTCTCGCGCTCCTCCTCGGTCTCGCCGACGCAGAGGATCACCTTGAGGCCGGCGTCGAGCGCGGCCGGGACCTTGAGCTGCAGCTGCTTGTCGGTCTCGCAGAACAGCTGCCGGCGCTCGGAGTGGCCGAGGACGACGCCCTGGACGTCGATCTCGGTCAGCATCGGTGCCGAGACCTCACCGGTGAACGCGCCGGAGGGCTCGTGGTGCATGTTCTGGGCGTAGACGTCCAGGCGCGAGCCGCGCGCGGAGTCGACGACCGCCTGCAGGGCGGTGAACGGGACGCAGACGGCGACCTCGACGTGGTCGGCGGTCGCGATGCGCGGCAGCAGGGACGCGACGCGGTCCTCGCTCTCGGCGATCGTGCCGTTCATCTTCCAGTTGCCCGCGATCAGCGGCGTGCGGCTCATGACAGGACCTCCACGCCCGGAAGCGTCTTGCCTTCGATCAGCTCGAGCGACGCGCCGCCGCCCGTGGACAGATGCGTCACCTGGTCCTCCAACTCGAACTGGCGCAGCGCGGCTGCGCTGTCGCCGCCGCCGACGACCGTCGTCCCCGGCGCGGCGGCCACGGCCTCGGCGACCGCGCGCGTGCCGGCCGCGAACGGCGGCAGCTCGAACGCGCCCATCGGGCCGTTCCAGAACACGGTGCCGGCGCCCTTGATGACCTCGGCGTAGGCGGCCGCGGTCGTCGGGCCGATGTCGAGGCCCATCAGGCCCGCCGGGACGTCGACGCCGTCGATGTAGGTCTCGGGCGTGGCGGCGTCGAACGCCTCGCCGGCGACGATGTCGACGGGCAGCGTCACCTTGCCGGCGCCGCGCTCGAGGATGCGCTGGGCGGGGGCGATGCCCTCCTCCTCGCAGAGGCTGGCGCCGACCGGATGGCCCTGGGCCTTGAAGAACGGGAACTGCATGGCGCCACCGATGAGGATCGTGTCGGCCTTGTCCAGGAAGGCCTCCAGGACGCCGATCTTGTCGGTGACCTTGGCGCCGCCGACGATCGCGACCAGCGGCCGCTGGGGGTCGGCGAGGATGCCCTGCAGGGTCTCGACCTCGCGCTGGAGCAGGAGGCCGGCGGCGGAGGGCAGCAGCGCGGCGATCGCGTGCGTCGAGGCGTGCGCGCGGTGGGCGGCGCCGAAGGCGTCGTTGACGTAGGCGTCGGCGAGCGAGGCATACGTCTTGGCCAGCTCGGGGTCGTCCTTGGTCTCGCCGGGCTCGAAGCGCACGTTCTCGAGCATGACGACGTCGCCGTCCGGGACGTGGTCGAGGTCGGCGGCGAGCGTGACGTCGGTGCCGAGCAGCTCGGTCAGCCGCGCGGCGACCGGCGCGAGGGAGTAGTCGAGGTCCCGGCCCTTCGGCCGCCCGAGGTGGGCGGCCAGGAGGAGCCGCGCGCCGCGGCGGCGCAGCTCCTCCAGCGTCGGCAGCGCGGCGCGGATGCGCGCGTCGTCGCCGATCACGCCGTTCTTTAACGGGACGTTGAAGTCGACGCGGACGAAGACGCGCTTGCCGTCGAGGTCGCCGAGGTCGTCGAGGGTTCTCAAAGGACCTTCTGGATGAGGTCGGCGAGGCGGTTGGAGTAGCCCCACTCGTTGTCGTACCAGGCGACGACCTTGACCAGCGTGCCGTCGATGACCGCGGTCAGGCCGCTGTCGAAGATCGAGCTGTAGGGGTTGGTCACGATGTCCGACGAGACGAGCGGGTCCTCCGTGTACTGGAGGATGCCGGCGAGGTCGCCGGTGTCGGCCTTGGCCTTGAACAGCTCGTTGATCTCCTGCACGGAGGTCTCGCGCTGGGCCTCGAACGTGAGGTCGACCATCGAGCCCGTCGGGATCGGCGCGCGGACCGAGAAGCCGTGCAGCAGGCCGTTGAGCTCGGGCAGCACGAGGCCGACGGCCTTGGCGGCGCCGGTCGACGTCGGCACGAGGTTGATCGCGGCGGCGCGGGCGCGGCGCAGGTCCTTGTGCGGCGCGTCCTGGAGGTTCTGGTCCTGCGTGTAGGCGTGGATCGTCGTCATCAGGCCGTGCTTGATGCCGATCGCGTCGTTGAGCACCTTCGCGGCGGGCGCGAGGCAGTTCGTCGTGCACGACGCGTTGGAGATGACGTGGTGCGCGTCCTTGTCGTACTTGTCGAAGTTGACGCCGAGGACGACCGTGATGTCCTCGTCGGACGCGGGGGCCGAGATGATGACCTTGCTCGCGCCGCCTTCGAGGTGCTTGGCGGCGTCGGCGCGCTTGGTGAAGAAGCCGGTCGACTCGACGACGACGTCCACGCCGAGGTCCTTCCACGGCAGGTTCGCGGGGTCGCGCTCGGCGAGGACCTTGAGGGGCTTGCCGTCGACGACGATCGCGTCGTCCTGCACCTCGATCGTGCCCGGGTACGGGCCGAGGATCGAGTCGTACTTCAAGAGCTGGGCGAGCGTCTTGGTGTCGGTGAGGTCGTTGACCGCGACCCACTCGATGTCGGCGTTCTTGGCCTGGGCGGCCCGGAAGAGGTTGCGGCCGATGCGGCCGAAGCCGTTGATCCCGACGCGTACGGGCATGCTCGTAGTCAGTCCTTCCTGGGGGCTGGCGAGTTCTTGAAGGGGGTCGCGGACCCTATCGGTCCGTTCGGGGTCAGTGCCCGCCCGCGACGACCTCAACGCGGAGGCCGTCGGGGTCCAGCACGTACGCCGCGTAATAGCGCGGGCCGTACTGCGGGCGCAAGCCCGGAGGGCCGTCATCCCGCCCACCTGACTGTAGAGCCGCGTCGTAGGCGGCGTCGACCGCGACGCGGCCCGCGGCCTGGATCGCGATGTGGCAGCCGTAGCCCGACGCCGGCGTCCGGCCGCGCTGGACGATCCAGAAGCGCGGCTCGTGGGAGCCGTAGGCGATGGCCTGGTCGGACGAGTGGACGCGGCGGATGCCGAGGCGGGCGAAGACGGCGTCGTAGAAGCGCGCGGAGGTGGCGAGGTCGGAGACCTCGAAGCCGACGTGGTCGATCAAGGCGAAGCCCTACGTCTCCGTCACGGCTTGCGACCGATGTCGCGATGCTCGACCTCGACGACGACGTCGTCCCGGGCCGCGAAGTGGTGGCCGAGGTGCTCGGTGAGCGCGACGGAGCGGTGCCGGCCGCCGGTGCAGCCGATCGCGATCGAGAGGTGCGCCTTGCCCTCCTCCTCGTACTGGGGGACGAGGAAGTCCAGGAGCGGCTCGATCAACGAGTAGAACTCGGCGAGCTTGCCCTCGCGCGCGACGTACGCGACGACCTCGGCGTCGAGCCCGGTCTTGGGCTTGAGGTCCGGCACGTAGTGCGGGTTCGGGAGGAAGCGGACGTCGAAGACGAGGTCCGCGTCGCGCGGCGGGCCGTGCTTGAAGCCGAACGACTGGAGCGTGAGCGCCAGGCGGCCGCGCCGGTGGCGGGGCAGGAGCTCGTCGGCGATCCGGCGGCGCAGGTGGCTCGCCTTCAGGCCCGAGCTGTCGATGATGAAGTCGGCGCGGTCCTTGATCGGGCCGAGCATCCGGCGCTCGGCCGCGATGCCGGACGAGATCGAGGACTCCGGCGCCAGCGGATGGCGCCGGCGCGTCTCCTTGTAACGGTCCATCAGCGTCAGGTCGTCGGCGTCCAGGAACAGGACGCGCGCCGGCAGCTCACGGGCGTGCAGCTCGTCGATGACGCCTTCGAGCGGCGTGAAGAACTCACCGCCACGGACATCCGAGACGACCGCCGCCCGCTCGACCTTCGAGCCTTCGTGCGTGAACAGCTCGACGAGCGTCCGGATCATCTCCGGCGGCAGGTTGTCGACGCAGAAGTACCCGGCGTCCTCGAACACGGCCATGGCCGTGGACTTCCCTGCGCCGGAGAACCCCGAGATCACGACGAGATCCTCGAGCCGGGACTCGGTAGTGGTCGGGGCAGGCGTGCTCTCGACAGCCATGTCCACATGATGACGCGCGCGGCGGCGTCGTCGGCCGGTCGGGGGTTGCCGATGTGGCAGTTGGGCTATGCGGGGGGCCGCCTGCGGCCGACCCCCGGCGCGCCGCCCCTCCACACCCCCGGCGCGCCGCCCCTCGCGTGACGCGCCTCCACTCCCCCGTCGCCGCCACCGCCCACGGCCGCGCATCGACGCCGCCCGCAACGCCAACCGGACCGCACCCCCGCCGCTCCGCTCCGCTCGCGGACGCAAGATCGCTGCGGCCCACCACCTCCCTCCACATCGCATCCGCTCGCGGACGCATGACCGCTGCGGCCGCTCCAAACCGAAGTAGGGTCCGGCACGGTGACCGATCGACTCGCTCCAGGCGTTCGGCGTGAGCAGCCGCGCCGGTTCGTCCCGCGGTTCCATTGGGAGCTGTTGGTGTGCGGGCTCGCGGGGCATGCGTTGGTCGGGTTGGATGCGGCCCAACTCCGGCCGGAGGATGCGGTCGTCGCCCGGGAGATCGATGGGGTGCGGTGGCATCGGTGCCTGCGGTGCGACTCGTGGTTGGCGATCGGGCCGCCGCCGGCGCATCCCGCGAGCGACCTCCCGCCCGATCGCGACCACATCGAGCTCCCGCTCCGTGGCCGGCCGCTCCGCGACAAGGTCGTCCTGCGTCTGATCGCGATCGATCGCGGGCTGCACTTCGTCGGCCTGGCGCTGCTGGCGGTCGCGATCCTGCTGTTCAGCGCCAACCGCACGGACCTCCGCGACGTCGTCCTGCGCGTCACCGCCGACGTCACCGGCGAGTCCGCCAACGGCGCCGGATCGAGCCACGGCATCACGCACCGCATCGACCAGCTGTTCTCGCTGCGGAGCTCCAGGCTGCACCTCTTCGCCGCGATCGCGATCGTGTACGCCTTGGTCGAGGGCGTCGAGGCCGTCGGCCTCTGGTACGCCAAGCGCTGGGCCGAGTACCTCACGTTCGTCGTGACCGCGTCGCTGCTCCCGGTCGAGATCTACGAGCTGTCCGAGCACGTCTCGCCCTTCAAGGTCATCGCCTTCGTCCTGAACGTCGCGGTCGTCGTCTACCTGCTGTACGCCAAGCGCCTCTTTGGCCTGCGCGGCGGAGCGGCGGCCGACGAGGCGCTCAAGGCGCGCGACGTCGGCTGGCCCGCGCTGGACGCGTCCTCGCCCTAGCTGCTAGGTTCGCTCACATCAAAGGATGTTGATGTGAGCCAGATGACACCCCTGCCGCTCGCCGGACCCGCCGCAGACCAATGCTGCGCGCCGGCCGGCGGCCTCAGCCCCGACCTCGACGCCGACCGGATCGCCACCGTCGCCAAGGCGCTCGCCGAGCCGTTGCGCGTCCAGATCCTCGACGTCGTCAGGCGCAGCGACGCGCCGGTCTGCCAGTGCGAGCTCGTCGCGCTGTTCGACATCAAGCAGTCGCTGCTGTCCCACCACATCAAGAAGCTCGTCGACTCAGGGTTGATGACCGTCGAGCGCCGCCACCGCTGGGCCTACTACTCCCCCACCTCCGACGCCGCGAAGGAGCTCACCTCATGGCTGACCTGACCACCACCGACCTGCGCGAGACCGTCCGCGCCAAGTACGCCGCCGCCGCGCTCGCGGCCGGCTCCGGCGGGGGCTGCTGCTCGACCCCGTCGCAGGACGACGTCTTCGGCGCACGCCTCTACGACGACGCCGACCTCGATCCCGCGACCGCCAAGGCCGCCCGCGCCTCGCTGGGCTGCGGCGTCCCGACCGCCGTCGCGGACCTGCGCGAGGGTGAGACGGTCCTGGACCTCGGCTCCGGCGCCGGGACCGACGTCCTGATCTCCGCCGCCCGTGTCGGCCCGAACGGCAAGGCCATCGGGTTGGACATGACCGACGAGATGCTCGCGCTCGCCCGCGCCAACGCGGCGGCCGCCGGCGTCGACAACGTCGCCTTCGTCAAGGGCCACATCGAGGACGTCCCGCTCCCCGACGCCTCCGTCGACGTCGTCATCAGCAACTGCGTCATCAACCTCTCCGGCGACAAGCCGCGGGTCCTGCGTGAGGCCGCCCGCGTGCTGCGCCCCGGTGGGCGCTTCGCGATCTCCGACGTCATCGCCGACGAGGACATGGACGCCGCGACCCGCGCCGACGTCGCCGCCTGGACCGGCTGCGTCGCCGGCGCCCTCACCGAGGCGGAGCTGACCGCCGCGCTCACCGCGGCCGGCCTGACCGACGTCGAGATCCGCCCCACCCACCGCGTCCACGCGCACGCCGCCTCGGCGATCGTCCGCGCCCGCAAGCCGGCGGCGGCGCCGGCGGCGCCGTGAACCCCACGCTCCCCCGCCGCGCCCTCGCCGAGCTCCTCGGCTCAGCGTTCCTGACCGCCGTCGTCGTCGGCTCCGGGATCATGGCGAGCCGCCTGTCCCCGAACGACACCGGCCTGCAGCTCCTCGAGAACGCCGCCGCCACCGCGACCGGCCTCTTCGCGATCATCTGCATGTTCGGCGCGGTCTCCGGCGCGCACTTCAACCCGGTGGTGTCGCTCGCCGCCGCCGCGTTCGGCGCGCTCGAGCGGCGGGACCTGCTCACGTACATCCCGGTGCAGGTCGCCGGCTGCGTCGCCGGCGCCATCCTCGCCAACGCGATGTTCGCCGAGCCCGCGATCAGCATCGCGACGACGCACCGGGCGACCGGCGCGCACGTCCTCTCGGAGGTCGTCGCGACCGCCGGCCTGCTGCTCGTCATCTACGGGCTGGCCCACACCGGCCGCGCCGCGACCGTGCCCGCCGCCGTCGGCGCCTACATCGGCGCGGCCTACTTCTTCACCAGCTCGACGAGCTTCGCCAACCCGGCGATCACCGTCGGCCGCATGTTCTCCGACTCGTTCGCCGGGATCGCGCCCGCGTCGGCGCCCGCGTACGTCGTCGCCCAGCTGGCCGGCGGCGTCGCGGCGGTCGCGCTCGTCCGGACGCTCCATCCCGCACCCGTCGAGTCGCCGGTGCTCGCCTGATGGCCACCGTTCTGTTCGTCTGCCTCCACAACGCCGGCCGCTCGCAGATGTCCGCTGCGCTGCTCGAACGCGCGGCCGGCGGGCGCCACCGCGCGCTCTCGGCCGGCAGCGTCGCCGACCCCGGCGACCGCGTCCACCCCGAGGTCGTCGCGGTGATGGACGAGCTCGGCATCGACCTGTCGCACAACCGCCCCCAACGGCTGACGACCGCGCTGGCCGAGCAGGCCGACCTCGTCGTGACGATGGGCTGCGGCGACACGTGCCCCTACGTCCCGGGCAAGCGCTACGTCGACTGGGACCTCACCGACCCGAAGGGCCGCCCGCTCGACGAGGTCCGGGCGATCCGCGACGACATCGCGCGCCGCGTCGACGACCTCGTCGCCGAGCTCGACGCGCCTTAGAACGCCCCCAGCAGCGGCGGCGCCACCTGCTTCTTGCGCGACATCACGCCCGGCAGGTCGATGATCCCGTCCTGCGCGTCCACGCCGAACGCCCGCTCGGCCGCCGCCACGTCGCCGGCGACCAGGAGCTGCGTGTGCTTCTCCAGGATGTCGGTCACCATCAGCGCCGAGAGGATGTGGCCGTTCTTGTCGTGCTGGACCCGGAGCGCGTCGCGCAGCTCGCCGAGCCGGTCGACCAGGACCTTCCCCGCCGTCTCGACCTGCGCGATCGACATCGGGCCCTCGGCCGTCTCGTACTCCTTGGAGTCGCGCCCGAGCAGGGACTCGACCGACGCGTCGGCGGCGTCGGAGCCGGACTCGAACATCTCGCGCCCCCACGCACCCGCGTCGACGTCGAGGAACGCCTGCAGCCAGCGGACAGCCTCGTGGTCGCGCTCGGTCGTCGTCGGCGAGTTCAAGATCACCGTGTCGCTCAGGATCGCCCCGAGCAGCACCGTCGCGGTCGGGCGCGTCGGCGCCTCGCCCGCCTGCCGGAAGCGCTCGATCACCAGCGTCGCCGTCGAGCCCACCGGGTCGAACGTCGCCCTCACCGGCACGCGCGTCTCGATCGAGCCGATGTGATGGTGGTCGAGGATCTCGACGATGTGCGCCTGCTCGATGCCCGGCACCGACTGGCCCTGCTCGGCGTGGTCGACCAGCAGCACGTCGCGCGGCCGCGGGTTGACCAGGTCGGTGCGCGTGACGAGCCCGATCGGATGCCCTGAGCGGTCGACCGCCACGGCCGCCCGGTAGGACACGTCCTTGATGACGTCGGTCACGTCCTCCAGCAGGTCGTTGCCGCGCACGGTCACCGGGTCGGTGTCCATCAGCGCGCTGCACGGCGCGGCCAGCGTCGTCATACGGCCGCAGACGTAGGAGTCCAGCGGCGACAGGATGATCGCCGTCCCGGCGTCGCGCGCGTGCCGCAGCACGTCGTCGCTCGGCGCGATCCCGTTGGAGATCAGCATCAGCGCGACGCCGCGCTCGATCATCCGCCTCTGCGCGTCCTCGCGGTTGCCGATGATCACGACGTCGCCGGCGGCGATCCCGGACTCGGTGAAGTCGGTCGCCATCGCGAACACCCACACGCGGCCCGCGACGGTCATGTCGTCGCCGACGACCTGCTGGCCGCTGACGGCCGCGGCGATCGCGCCCACGCGCGTCGGCGTGTCGACCAGCGAGGACGCCTCACGGGTCTCGCGGATGTACCGCCGGGCCAGCGCGCGCTCGGTCATCACGCCGACGAGCCTGCCGTCGTGGTCGACGATCGGCACCACGTCGAGCTTGTCCTGCGCCATCGTCAGGCCGACCTCGCGGACCGCGTCGTCGACGCCCGCCGCGTAGAAGTCCTGCTGCATCACGTCGCGGACGCGCAACATGATGTGCGGCAGGAACATCGGCTCGGCCGCGCCGGCCTGCCCGAGGACCCAGCGCGTCTGGCTGTTGGTGTCGCCGAGGCGGACCGGGACGTAGGTGTTGTCGGGATCCTGACGACCGCGCAGCTCGGCGTACCCGATCGCCGAGGCGATCGAGTCCGTGTCGGGGTTGCGGTGGCCGGTGACGTGGATGAGCGGCACTGGCCGCATTGTGCCGCGCGAGGCCCCTCCGACGCCGTCCGCTATCCGGCCGGCGGCGCGAAGCCCTGCGGCACCTGGACGCCCGACCCGCCGCCGGTGGAGCCGGACCCGCCGGCCGCGCCGCCGGCCGCCCCGCCACCGCCCGCGCGGCCGCCGAACCCGCCCAGCCCGCCGAACGCCGACACGCCCTTGGCGGTCGCCGTGATCGACGACGCGGTCACGGTCCCGCTCGACGCCTTGGCGCCCTGGACGACGATCGTGTCGCCCGGGTGGACCGCCGACGGCTCGGCCGACGCGTTGCGCGTGACCTTCGAGTTGCTGTTGGTCTTGACCTTGACCGTCGTGCCGTCGCTGGTGGTGACGTAGAGCGTCGAGCCCTTCACGTTGGCGACGGTGCCGGCGGTGGCGCCGGAGGCCGCGCTCCCGGCCGCGCCCCCGCCGGCACCCTGGTTGCCGCCGCCTCCCGCGGCCGCGGCCGTGCCGCCGCCCTGGCCGCCGAAGCGTGCCGCCAAGCCGGCGCCGCCGGCGCCCGCACGCGCGCCGCCGCCGCCCCCGGACGACGACCCGGACTGGTGCTTCTGCACCTGCACGCCGCCGACGAAGCCCGCGGCGAGCAGGACCACCGCCGCCAGGACGGCCGTCGCGGGGGTCGCGAGCCTCCGCTTCGGGCGCCGCGGGAGCGCGTCGTCTTCCGCGTCGTCGTCCAGCGCGGCCGGGCCGTCGGCCTCCCCGTCGTACCAGTCGAGGTCGGCGTCGTCGTAGTGCTCGTGCTGCTGAGTCATCTGATCGTGGTCGCTCATTCGAATCTGAGGGCGTCGATGGGACGCAGGCGCGCAGCGCGGCCCGCCGGGTAGGTGCCGAAGAACAGGCCGGCCAGGACGGCCGCGCCGAAGGACAAGGGGATGGAGTAGAAGGCGATGACGGGCTCGACGCCGGCGATCGTGAACCTGCTGCCGATCAGCCCGACGAGCACACCGGTGAGGCCGCCGAGCATCGACACCAGCACGGCCTCGGCCAGGAACTGCCAGAGGATGTCGGCCCTGCGCGCGCCGATCGCCTTGCGGATGCCGATCTCCCGCGTGCGCTCGGTGACCGACACCAACATGATGTTCATGACGCCGATGCCGCCGACGAGCAGCGAGATCGCCGCGACCGCACCGAGCAGCGTCGTGAACACCGACGTCGTCGCGTTGGAGGTCTCGAGGATCGACCCCTGGTTGATGACCTGGAACGACGACGTGGAGGTGTCGGTCGGGTCGATGTCGTGGCGCTGGTCGAGGATCGACGTCACCTCGGCCTGCGCGCCGTTCAGCGCCGTCTCGGACTTGGCCTGGACGACGATCTGGTTGATCGACCCGTAGCCGCTGAGCACGTCCTGGACGGCGGTGAGCGGCGCGAAGACGACGTCGTCCTGGTCGGTCGTGCCGTTCGACCCCTTGGCCTTGGTCACGCCGACGACCGTGAACGACGAGCCGCCCATCTTGATGGTCTGCCCCACCGGGTTGGTTCCGGGGAACAGGTTCTCGACGACCGTCGGGCCGAGCACGACGACGCGGTTGTGCTTCTTGACGTCCGTGTTGGTGAACATCGCGCCGGACGCCACCTCGTAGTTGCGCGCGGTCGCGTAGCTGGGCGTCGTGCCGGTGACGGTCGACGCGTAGGACACCGACCCGGCCACCAGCGTCGTCTGCGCCGCGGTGACGACCGGCGAGGCGCTCTTGACGTCGGGCGCGTTGAACGGGTCCTGCAGCGCGGTCGCGTCGGCCTGCGTGAGCGACACGGTCGCGCCGCCGCCCCCGCCGAAGAACCCGGGCCCGCCGCGCGCGCCCGCCGTCTGGACGAGCAGGACGTTGGAGCCCAGGGCCTGGATGTTGGCCTGGACCTGCTGCTTGGAGCCGTTGCCGACGGCCACCAGCACGATGACCGACGCGACGCCGATCGTCATGCCGAGGATCGTCAGGCCGGAGCGCAGCTTGTTGGCCACGATGCCGCCGAGCGCGATGCGCAGCGTCTCGGCGAGGGTCACGCGGCCTCCCCGGCGACGGCGCCGCCGGCGTCCGCGGCGGCACCGGCACCGGCGCCCGTGCGCACGTCGGAGACGATCTTGCCGTCCGCGAGCCGGATCGTCCGGCGCGCGCGCTCGGCCACGTCGTCCTCGTGCGTGATCAGGACCACCGTCCGGCCCTCGTCGTTGAGCCCCGCGAAGATGTTGAGGACGTCGTCGGTCGAGCGCGAGTCGAGGTTGCCGGTCGGCTCGTCGGCGAGGATCAGCGACGGGTTGGTGACGATCGCCCGCGCGACCGCGACACGCTGCTGCTGGCCGCCCGACAGCTCGGACGGGAGGTGGTCCATCCGCGCGCCCATGCCGACGGCCTTCAGCGCGCCGGTCGCCCGCCGGCGGCGCTCGGACCTCGTCACGCCCGCGTAGCTCAGCGGCAGCTCGACGTTGGCCAGCGCGCTCGTGCGCGGGACCAGGTTGAAGGCCTGGAAGACGAAGCCGATCTTGCGGTTGCGCAGGTCGGACTGCTCGTCCTCGTCCATGTCGCGCACGTCGACGCCGTCGAGCAGGTAGCGCCCGCTCGTCGGCATGTCGAGGCAACCGAGCATGTTCATCAATGTGGACTTGCCGGAGCCCGACGAGCCCATGATCGCGACGAACTCGCCGCGCTCGATGCGCAGGGACACGCCGTCGAGCGCGTTGACCTGGAGGTCCTCGGTGATCTGGTAGGTGCGGCGGACGTCGTCGACCTCGATGACGGGCCGTCGCGGCCGCTGGCGGTGAGCCGGGCTCACCGACCGCCTCCCCCGCCGAAGCCGCCGGCGCGCGCCCCACCGGCGCCGCCGCCGAAGCCGCCGCCGGCGCCGTCGCGCGCGGCCATGCCGCGGATCTCTGCGCCGCCGTCGACCGGTCGGCCGACGCGCTCGCGCGTCTCGGTGCGCGTCTCGACATGCCGATCTACA